>JAPYUI010000032.1:22872-31591 GCA_029936175.1 Kiritimatiellia bacterium | reverse complement strand
GGACGTGGAAGCGGGCGACAAGGAGGCTGAGGAATCCCCGCGTGATGGGGGTCTTTTCGGCCGGCTGGGCAGGAAATCCGCGCCTGCCCGGTCACAAGCCCCAAATGACGAGGATGAGGAAGAAGGCGATGAGGCGGAAGACGAGGATGTCCTCGCAAAGAATATCGATCCCCTGACGGGCCTCTTGCGATCGGAACGCATGGGTGGCGCCTTGCAGAAATACGTCGCTCGATACCGGAAAGACGAAGAGCCGGTCACCCTGCTTTACATGGATATCGACTCCCTGGAGCAGTACAATGCGCATTACGGTGAGGCAGCTGGGGATGCCATCTTGACAAGATTAGGGGAGATCCTGGACCATGGGGTGCGCCAGCAGGATCTGCTCGGCCGGGTGGGCGGTGAAGAATTTATTATTGGCATGAATGTCGAGCCGGCCAGTGCCCTGGTCGCGGCGAAGCGCCTCTGTGCGATGATCAAGGCTTCGGCTGTGGATTTTGGTGGGAATAAATTGCGTTTCACCGTCTGCATTGGCGTGGCGGGCTTTCCAGATCATGGTGGCGTTGCCAAGACGCTGTTCGACCGCTCCCTGATCGCCATGCGTGCGGCGAAGTATCGCGGGCGGAGTAAATGTATAATGTACGACCCACAAATGCGTTCTTCGCGGGTTGCCGATCCGGAAGAGCCGGTTACCGAGGATGCTTTTTGAGCGATGCGATGAAGAGGCCACTGAAACTGGGGGTGAATGTCGACCATGTCGCCACGCTGCGACAGGCACGCGGGACGGCGTATCCGGACCCCCGTGAAGCGTCCAGCATCTGCATGGCCGCAGGTGCGTCCAGCATTACCCTCCACCTGCGCGAAGACCGGCGTCACGTGCAGGATGCCGACGTGTTTACGGTGGGCGGGGATCCGCGCATTCCCCTGAACCTGGAAATGGCAAATGTACCCGAGATTATCGAGATCGCTCTACGCGTATCGCCGGAAGAGGTTTGTCTCGTTCCCGAACGCCGTGAAGAGCTGACCACGGAGGGAGGGCTGGATATCGCCGGGCGCCGGGAAGTCATCGGGGAGACCGTGCAACGCCTGGCTGATACGGGTGCGCGGGTGAGCCTGTTTATCGAGCCGGACGAGGCCCAAATTGCCGCGTCCGTAGCCGTGGCCGCACCCGTGGTAGAGTTGCATACCGGCACCTATTGCGAAGCGGTAGGGGGTGCACGGGAGCTCGAGCTGGCGCGTTTGATTCGCGGGGCAGAGTTGGCCCATGCCGCCGGCTTGCAGGTCAACGCGGGGCACGGCATCAACCTGGAAAATATTGAAGATTTATTGCAGGTCCCTCATATGGATACGTTGAACATTGGCCACAGCATCGTTTCGCGGGCGGTGATGGTTGGTCTGGAGACCGCGGTGAAAGAAATGTTGGGGGCCCTCGCGGTATACGCATGAAATTTATTACAGCCGAACAGATGCAGGACTTGGAACGCCAGACCATCCACGACCACCAGGTTCCCGGGGACGTATTGATGATGCGGGCCGGCCGAGGTATCGCCCGCCAGGTCTTGCAGATCATCCGTGCCACGGGCAAGGCATACCCTCAGGTCTGGTTGGCTGCGGGTAAAGGTAACAATGGCGGAGATGCCTTTGTTGTCGCACGCCTCCTGCATCTTGCCGGTGTCCAGGTTGAGCTCTGGCTGGTGGATGCGGACGTGAAGGGCGATGCCCTGACCCATTTTGATTTGATGAAATCCGCGGGCGTACCCTGGCGGGCCAAGCCGAATGAAGCGGACTGGTCCCCGGACGCGCTGGACGTGCCCCTGGTCGACGTGATCATCGACGGTTTGCTTGGCACCGGGACTTCCGGCAGTCCACGGGGGGTGGTTGGCGCGGCCGTGAAGTGCCTGTGTGCGCGGAGTCGCGAGGCACTGACCATCTCTATCGATGTGCCATCCGGCTTGCATGCCGATACCGGGGAGGCCTATGAGCCTTGTATCCGTGCTGACTGGACCATCACCCTGGGCTTGCCCAAGATGGGGTTTCTCTCGCCGGGCAGCTGGGATTTTACCGGGTCCATCGAGGTGGTGGATATCGGGATCCCGGAGCACTTGACCGAGCAGGTGGAAAGCGGGGCTTTTGCAGAACTCATTCACGAGGCATTCGTGCGTACCGTATTGCCCGCGCGTCCCCGTGAGACCCACAAGGGGACCTATGGTCGAGCCCTGTTGATCGGCGGTTCCCGTGGGCTAACGGGCGCGATCAGCATGTCTGCGCAGGCCGCGGTGGCCTCCGGCGCCGGCCTGGTAACGGTTTATACGCCCGAGTCGCTCGCTTCCGCCGTGGCGACCAATTGTCCCGAGGCCATGGTTCATGCCGCCGCGGAATACGATGATGGTACGCTGAAGGCGGAATTGATCGAAGAATTAAAAAACGATTTGGGCAAATACGAGGCGATCCTGATCGGACCCGGCCTCGGATCCAATGCGGAGATGCAGCGGCTGGTGCGTAGCCTCTTGCGGGCGGCCGGTGTGCCCGTTGTGCTGGATGCCGATGCGCTCAATGTTTTCGAGGGGCGTCCGCATTGGGTGGACAGCGGCGGCAGCCAGACGGTACTGACGCCCCATCCGGGTGAACTCGCGCGACTGCTGGGCGTGGATCTGGACACGGTACTGGCCGACCGGGAAGGGGTCGTGGCCAATACCGCCGACATAACGGGTGCTATCGTGGCCTTGAAAGGGGCGGGGACGATTATCTCGGATACGACGCGCAAGCAGATGATTAACCTCACGGGCAATCCGGGTATGGCGACGGGTGGGACGGGCGATGTGCTGGCCGGCATGATTGTCGGTTTACTCGCGCAGGGGCTCAATGCCTATGATGCAACCGCAGTGGCCGTCTACCTGCACGGAAAGACCGGTGACCTCGTCTCTGCCCGGACCGGGCATCTCGGCTTGAAGGCGACGGATTTGATCGACGCCCTTCCGGATACCATTCGTTTCGTGTTATAGTCCTTTTCGAAGAAGGGTTCACTTAACGTGGGAAAACAGTGTATAATGAATCCCGTGTTACATGGGAATCCATTTTTTTTATGTTGCCTAGCTGCGCTGAGTCTTTTCGGGTCGGTACAGGCTGGCTCAGCTGCTCCGACCAATGAGTTCTGCAACAGTGTCCATACCATAAATACCCTTCCGGCCTCGCTGGATTTCGACAATACGCTCGCCGCGCCGGGCAATGTGATTAACTGTCCGGAAACCGCCTTTACGGTTCAACACGATGTCTGGTACCGCTATACCGTACCGGCAGACTGCCTGCTCAGGGCCCATGTCGTCGTGGCTTTCGCAGGCGACCTGATCGTATACGTTGGAGCGGAGTGCTCGGCCCTCTCGGGGCTGAGTTGCAATCGCCTGGGTGCGGGCAAGGACAATGTCGTGACCGTGAATGCACAGGCGGGTGAGACCTATTGGTTTCAGATTGGCTCACAGGACGTGAATGAATTCGGTCTCGGTCACCTCGACCTGGAATGTGCGACTCCTGCGGTCAACGATACCTGTCACACCGCGACCGGCCTGGTCTTCCCGGGCGGGGGGATTGAAAGCGTGAATTTCGACCTGGGCCTGGCGCACCCGGACGGCGGGCCGCCCGGGAGTTGCAATGAATTTGGAGGGACCACCATGCAGAACGACATCTGGTTCAGCTACACGAGCGACGTGTCGTCGGCTGTACTGTCCGTGCGCTTTGATACCCTTCCGTTTAATGGAATCTGTACGATTTACGAGGGCAGCTGCACAAGCCTGGTCGAGCGTTTGTGCATTTCGCCGATCGATTCAGACATGACCTATGTTATTCCCGTTGCATCCAACCAGACCTACTTTGTCCAGGTAGGGGTATACGGGGTATTCAGTCCTGATATTGGGAGCAACTACCAGGGCCGGGTCACCTTCCTGGCCGGCAAGGACTTCGGTGATGCGCCCGTCGCGTACGAGGCC
The DNA here is from genome assembly GCA_029936175.1 of Kiritimatiellia bacterium. Classification (GTDB taxonomy): domain Bacteria; phylum Verrucomicrobiota; class Kiritimatiellia; order SS1-B-03-39; family UBA6053; genus JAPYUI01. The sequence goes on along the minus strand of JAPYUI010000032.1, from coordinate 27,614 downwards.
GGGAATCCGGCCACGCATGGAGCCGTGGTGGATCTTCAGCTCGGTACGCGACTGGACAGTGAGCTTGTGCCCGCCTCCTCACCCGGTGCGGATGGGGATAACCAGGTCGGCCTGGCGGATGAGGATGGCGTGGTCATCGGCGGCAGCCTGATCTCTGGTCAAGTTTCTTGTATCACGGTGATCCGCGGCAAGGAGGATGCGAAACTCGATGCCTGGATCGATTACGATCAGGACCAGGTTTTCGAGGTGAGTGAGCACATCAACGGTGGAATCAGCATCCCCCTGTCCTTTGAGGGTTCAAACCTGGTGTGTTTCCCGGTACCGATAAGCATCGATAATTGCCCTTCAGGTGTGCAGGACGGGAGCTTCGAAGGCAGCGGGGGTTTTTCACCCTGGAACGTGGTGGCGACAAATTACCCCACGCCCATCGTGCAAGATCAGCAATTTTCCCTGTCGGGACTCTACACCACTTGGTTTGGCTCGATCAATACCGGTCCCGATATCGCCTCTATCAGCCAACAGGTGACGCTGCCTGCCGGGGATAGCTACCTCCGCTTCGGCATATATATAAGACATACCAGTCCGCCGTATGAGGATGTGATGCGGGTCAAGCTGGACGATGTCGTGGTTGCTGAAATACCCGAGCCCGAGGTCGCGCAAACCGGGTTTAGCATCTACGTGGTGCCGCTGAATATCGAGGGTACCCATACCCTGACCTTTGAATACCGAAATTTGGATACCGGCGAATCTACCTATTATCTGGACGATATCGTGTTGGTTTGCGGGAGCCCCCGGCTCGGGCCAACCTTTGCCCGCTTTCGCCTCAGTTCGAGTGGAGGGCTCGGCCCGACGGGTTCCGCCCCGGACGGTGAGGTTGAGGATTACCCGGTTACCATCGAGGGATTCTCATCCACGGGTGGTGTTTCGCGTATAACCGGGATGTCTCTCGAGGATGACTTCCTCCACCTTTCATTGACCAATGAGACCAGTGCCTTTACGATCCGCTTACAGGAGAACCAGGATCCGGCGGCGGGTGCCGCATGGGAGAATGTCGGCTTGTCCTTGTTGGGTCGGGTGGACAGGATTATTCAGAAGGTGGACCAGGCGGCGAGTCGCTTGCTGCGGGTCTTGAGGGAATAATCCGTTGGCCAGGTGTTTTGCCCGGCCTGGGTGTTTGCCGGAACCGGTCTTGTAAGCAACCTCGCGGTACGCGCCTGCTTTACCGTTTTTGGTGGGAAGCTTTTGTTTTTTAGGAATGATCAGGGCTCAGGTCACCTGTGATCACGCATTACTGGTCCGGCGAAACCGGGCCTGGATTTGACAAAAACGCCTCCCTCCGGTATCGATAGAATCGTAGCGAGGGCGCGTATTCATGGATTTATTCAAAAAATCTGATTCCACCATCTGGAGCGAACGGTATCGCCTGGCGGCCTTGGGCAAGGATGACTTGACCCGGATCGGCCTGTTCACGGGAGCTTTTTCGCTGATGTTCGTGATGTTTCATTTCGTGGGTAACACGACCGACGCCGACGCCAAGGGGCGCTCCGCCATCCTGTGGATGATCTCTCGATGGAGCGACTCCTCCATCTCCATGGGTAACGGAAACTACTCACACGGTTGGCTGATCTTTCCGGTATCGATCTTCATTGCCTGGCTCAATCGTAACGAGTTGATCCGGGCGAAAAAGCGGACCAGCAAGGTTGGCCTGGCGGTCATTATCTTCGCTTGCCTGATCCATTACATCGGGGCGAAGTCACAGCAGACACGACTTTCCCTCTTAGCCTTTGTCCTCCTGATCTGGGGCCTTCCGTTCTATTTCTATGGTTGGCAGGTGGCCAAGCGGATCCTTTTCCCCTGCGCCTTTCTGATCTTTGCCATCCCCTTCAACTTTCTTGATCGGAAGACCTTTGCCCTTCGCTTGCTCGCCGCGAATGTGTCTACGGGTATTCTCAACGGCCTGGGCATCAAGACGACCTGTGACGGAACGCAGATCGAATCGACCGCGGGTGGTGGATTCCGCTTTGGCGTAGAAGATCCCTGTAGTGGACTACGTTCCCTGCTCGCGATGACAGCCCTGACCGCGGTCTACGCCTATTTCACCCAGAAAGGGGTGCTTAAAAAGTTCCTGTTATTCTTCAGCTCGATTCCCCTCGCGATTGTGGGGAATATCTTCCGCATTACCACCATTGCCATTGTGGCCCAGGCCTTCGGCCAGGAAATTGCCGGTGGTTTGTATCACGATTACTCCGGTTATCTCGTGTTCTCGATTGCGATTGGACTGATGGTGGCCCTCGGGGCCTTGTTGAGCGTGAATTTTCGTGAGATGGTACAAAAATGGAAACAAAGTCTCTCAGACCTGTAGTCAACGTGATTGGGGTTTTCCTCGTTTTCACCTTGCTCCTGACCTTCACCGTTGATGTATCGATCAGCGACGAGGCCGGTGTGTTTTCGAAGCTGCCCGAAGAAGTGGGCGATTGGAAGGGGGAGGAGATCTTCTTCTGTCACAATCGGAGTTGCGGACGGAACTATTCCGAACCCGAAGTCCTGAGTGAAGGGATCTGCAACAATTGCGGGAAGGAATTACACGATCGCTCACTGGGTGAGTACCTGCAGATGCCCAAGGATACCCTGCTGGTCAAAATGCGCTTTATCAACGAGGTTACACATGAGTACCTGCATGCATCCATCGTTTTAAGCGGTAAGGACCGGGCGAGTATTCACCGTCCCGAGGTTTGTTTGCGGGGGCAGGCGAACGACGTGAAGACCGAATTGTTCATCGATGTCCCGCTCAAGGGGAGGAAGCCGCTACAGGTCAAGATCCTGGAGCTCGAGCGACTGATCCCCGACTTGCCTGCTGGTCAGAATATCGCCTACCATTACTACGCCTATTGGTTTGTGGGCAAGGACCGCGAGACCGCGCATCACAGTTGGCGGATGTTCTGGATGGGTTACGACCGGATTGTGCGAAATGTCGCCCACCAATGGGCGTACATTTCTATTTCCGGTATCCGCGATAAGGAAGGGGTCGACTATCAGCAGCAGATCCATGACTTTATTGGGGTGCTCTATCCGGAACTGATTATCGACCCGGAGGCCTTTGTCGGCCTTTCCCCAACCGTTTCCGGCACTTGATTGTCCGGCTTGCTTTCATGAGTGGTTGGAGTCTTCCACCGTTTACTTTTTACTCGCCACTGTACGTGGAGGTTACTAGTTTCCCATCCCTTAACCGGACATATTCTTGAAAACGAAGAAAACAGCAATCGTAACGGGTGGATCCGGTTTTGTCGGCTCCCATTTAGTGGATCGACTTCTCGCACATGATTACCGGGTGATCGCGGTGGACAACCTGGTCACCGGATCGGTCGAGAACCTGTCCCATCTCGAGGTAAACCCGGATCTGGAGTTGATCGAGCACGACATCGTTGAGCCCCTGGTATTCTCCGACCCGGTGGATGTTATCTACAACATGGCCTCGCCTGCGAGTCCTGCTGACTATTTGGCATTGCCCCTGGAGACCTTGCGTGTTGGCTCTTGTGGAACGCGCCACATGCTGGATCTTGCCCGGGAAAAAAAGGCCCGTTTTCTCATGGCAAGTACCAGCGAGATCTATGGGGATCCTCAAGTTCATCCGCAGGAAGAATCGTATTGGGGGAATGTAAACCCCATTGGGCCGCGCAGTGTATACGACGAAGCCAAGCGCTTCAGCGAAGCCCTTACCATGCAGTATCACCGGTCGTACCAGGTGCAAACGCGCGTGGTGCGTATTTTCAACACCTATGGCCCCCGTATGCGGCCCAACGATGGTCGGGTGGTACCCGCTTTCTGTTGCCAGGCCCTGAAAAACCAGCCGCTGACCGTATTCGGCGATGGCTCCCAGACGCGTAGTTTCTGCTATGTAAGCGACCTGGTGAGGGGGCTGCAGATGCTCATGGATAGTGATTGCCTGGAACCCGTGAACATCGGGAACCCCTTGGAGATGACGGTCTTGCAGTTTGCTGAAAGAATCCGGTCCCTATGCGGGAGCTCGTCGGAAATCGTGTTTAAGGTCTTGCCGGAAGACGACCCGAAAATCAGGCAACCGGATATCAGGAGAGCTCGCGAAGCGTTGGGCTGGGAGCCCGAAATGGACATGGAAACCGGTCTCAAGGGGACGATTGATTACTTTAGAAACCTGATTATTCTTGGCAAAGCCTGAGCCTCTTGTCATAAAAACGCCTCACCATAATTCGTTCGACGGAATACCTGATTATGCGCTTAAGATATCCCAGACCAGATGGTTCCACGGCTGAGCTGACGCTTGGCGACAGCCCGGTCACCATTGGTCGCAGTTCAGACGCTGATGTGCCGGTGCTCGATGAACGTGCTTCACGTACGCATTGCGGGGTTCGCCTGTGGGACGGCGAGTACTACATCAAAGATCTCAAGTCCAAGAATGGCACCTATGTCAACGCGGACAAGGTCGAGATGGGAAAGATTCGTCCCGGGGATAAGATTCGTATCGGCAATTTCGTAATCAGTGTCGAAGATGAGATAATACAGGGAGCCGATACGATTATGAGGTCGGTGGAAGATGATATGGACGAGGGCAAGGGCTTCAAGACCCTGCTCCGCGAAATCGTCGAAGATGTTGAGGAAGCCGAAAAGGCCCAGCAGCCGCCTGAGGTTTCAGACGAAGTCGCCGTGATGAAAACCGTCATCCGCAAAAAGGTCACTGATAAGGACGCCGCTCCTGTTGAGGAGGA
>JAPYUI010000032.1:0-22772 GCA_029936175.1 Kiritimatiellia bacterium | reverse complement strand
CGGAAGAGGCGAAAGCCCCGGTCGTGGACGACGAGTCCGCGATCGAATTTGATGTTCCGGCTGCTGCGCCACCGCCACCACCGCCACCTGCGGCTGAACCGGATAAACCGCCAACGATCAAGCTCAAGTCCAAGCCCAAGAAGCCGGTTCAGATCCGAATCAACAGGAAGAAGAAATAGTTGTTGATGGCAGAGTGGACGGCCGGTCCGTCCACCTGCAACATATCCGGGTGTGGATTCAGGAGGGTTATCCCAAGGCCCTTTAGCTGTATGGTCTGTGAAGCCGCGTTGACACAGACGACCATCCCTTATGCGGTAACGGGGTCTGTTTGCCCAGGTGGGGACTCCTCCACGTTCTCCGGCCACTTGCCGCGTTTCCCTGCGATCGGAGCATTTTGGCGGAACCTTCCGATTAGCGGGAAGCTATGACTTTGTGGGCACCTACTTTGGCTCGATGAAGCCCGGTCACAAAAAAACCGGTGTCGGGTTTCCCCGGCACCGGTAAGCAAGTTTTTTGTCGATGGTGCCTAGCCTCTGTTTACACCCGTTGCGCAGGGTCCTTTCTGACCTTCACCAACTTCATATTCGACAGCTTCGCCTTCATGGAGGTCGCCTCCCTGAACTTCCGAGTGATGGACAAAAAGATCTTCACCGGACTCTTGTTCGATGAAGCCGTAGCCCTTTTCACCATTAAACCATTTTACTGTACCGCGTGGCATACTAACCTTCTTTCATTCATGTGCATACTACAGGCCAAGACGATTTTCGCCGGGCCATTTCGGGGGGCACAGTACACATACCGGAAGCAATTTCAAGGTCGTTTCTGTCCTGTTTGACCGGGGGGTGGGTGCAGGACGGTCGACTGGGGCCCGCTGAACTGCGCTCGGACGTCCATTTCCCGAGTAGATATCTGACCTTAGCGGATATATATATGGGTATTTTTGGGGATATTCACGAAAAAGCTGTCAAAACCCGGGGTGTGGACAAGGAGGGCCCGTGTGTGGGGTTTCGGCGGGTACCAAGCCGGTTCTTTTGTGCGGCCCTAGTCTAGTTCGGATGTCTTATTCAGGTGATCGATCAGCACAAACGCGAGGGAGGCTCGCTGGTTTCGCGTGAGAGCGGTTTCGATACGTTCGACTTCCACGCGGATTTGCTCACCGGTCTCATCCTGCGACCCGTACAGGTCGAAGGCGTGCTTCAGTTGTGCCTCGTTGAAACAATACACCGACTTCCCACCGGTAAGATCTACGGGTTCAATAGCCATAAGGAGGCAGGGGTTAAAGGGGATCAGTTGGAAAAGCTGGATCCACATCCGCATGAGCCGGATGCGTTCGGGTTGGTGAAGCGAAAACCACGGCGAATGAGGTCGTCGGAGAAATCGATGGTGAGGCCGTCCAGGAAAAGGTCCGTGCCTTCCTGGGATACGATCGTGATCTCCGGATCATCGAAGAGCACCTCGTCGTTTGCCTGGCGCTCATCGTCGATATCCGCCTTGTAGGTCATGCCGGAGCAACCGCCTGGGACTACGGACATCCGGAGCACTTTTCCTCCACCCAGATCCATTTGTTTCAGTTCTTCTTTTGCTCGGTCTGTAATCGCTATAGCCATAATTCTTCCCGTTCCGACAATAAATTATAAACGACATCGTCCATCTGTCAAGCGATAGGTCACCCTGCGGAGAGGGTGGCCGAGTGAACTTTCCACCAGCGGTTCCACGCTGCGGCATCTTTTCCAAAGCTTTCCCCGGTGATTTCCTCCAGCACCCGCTGGATGTAGCGGCTGGTGACGCCCTCTTTTTCCGGGATGGCCGCGATGAGTTGGTCGATCGCGGGAAAGCCGATGGTCGCGAGCAGGCTCGAGGCGCTTTCCCGAAGGGTCCAGTACTCGTCCTCGAGGCCGGCGATCAGTAGATCAATTGCGGTACTGGATTTGATATGGCCGAGGCTGCGCAGTGCGGCCCGCCGGAGTTTGATGTTCTCGCTCTCCATGATTCTTCCGAGTTCCAGGGTGGAACTGTCCGAACCAATATCACCCAGCATGCGGATGACCAACTCCTTGCGATCCAGATCCTCGGCGCGCTTTAATTCCTCGATCAGGGGCAGGATTGCATTCTCGCCGATTTGCACGATGGACTGGCGCGCGGCGTGACTCACCTGCGCGCTTTCGTCCGTGGCCGCATCCAGCAGGGGTACGGCACCCTCAACCGCCGCGGTCCTGCCGAGGGAGATTGCGGCGAGGCCGCGGATATAACGCTGAGGGTGCTTCAAGGCTTTGATGTGTTCCAGGGTGAGTTGAGGGTGGGCGATCGCGGCAAGGGCGAGCATGGCATTCTGCTTGGCCACGGGGTTGGAGACCTTGGCTGCATCGGTCACCGCGGGGATCGCGGCTTCGCCCATCCGTGCGAGGGCGATTGCGGCCTGGGCTCCCGGCGTTTTCATGCGGTCGACTTCGACCAGCTGCAGGTCGGACCATTGGATGATGGAATCGTCGCCCAGCATATTCACCAGGCGTGGGATCAGGTGTGTGGCCTCTTTACCATGCATGGCGATCAGGAATGCGCCCATGCCGCGTATTTCCGCACTCTTACTGGTCAGGGCGGTTTCGAGGTTCTTGGGGAAGCGTGCCTGCTCGCGGCGGGCGGAGGCGATCATGTACTCACGGCTGGCGGAGAGGGCGCCGGTGGCGATCGCGCGGGTGTAATCATCCTTGGAGATAAGGGATCGTTTTAATTCATTCTTGGCGACCTCTCCCAGTTCGATCAGCTTGTCCCAGTCGTTCGCCGCGGCTGCGTACCAGACCCTGTCTCGGATGGTTTCCGGTTCATAACCCACCAAGCCCAGGCCGATGGCGGCGGAACGGGTAAGCAGGACACTGTGACCCCGGGAAAACCGTCGCAGCTGCGGGATGGCCGTTTCACCGAGCTCGGTGATGGCGTCGCGCGCAGCGATGCGGATATGCTCCTCCGTGGAGAGCATGAGGTGGATCAGGGGTTCGACCACGCTGCCGTCCGGAGCGGAACCGAGTGCCCGGATCGCTTCCGCCCGGTTGGGAAAATTCTCGTTTTTCGCGGCTTCAATCAGGGGCATCATCCCCGCCCGACCCATGCGGGAAAGCTCCCGGAACTCGCCGGTGGCCAGGTAGTAGTCAATCTTTTCTGCGGTGGCTTCCGGGCTGTAGTCGAGCACGGAAAGCAACTCGATGACTTCGGTGCCGACCTGCTTGTCCTGCAGGTATCGAATCAGCAGCGGAAAGGCTGGGCTTCCTGTTTCCTTCAGGGCCAGCAGGGCTTTTTCCTGGATTTCTGGAATCTGGCTCTTCAGGCAGATATCCAGGGCATAAAGGGCCTCCGGGCTAACGCGGCCTGCGCGACCGAGTGCCTTCGCTGCCAGGGTATTCAGTGATTCTTTTCCGGAGAGGAGGGGTATCAGCAGGTAGGCGGCGGCGGCTTTATCCGCTTCTGCACCGAGGGTCACATAGGTGGTGTTCGAGAGGCGCCGGTCATCCAGGTAGAGGAGTAGAAAAAGGGTACGGTCCAAATCGCGCAGGGAGATAGATTCAAGGTCGGTATTGTCGTAGAAGCGGGCAATCGTCCAAGCCGCCCAGCACCGTTTGCGCAGGTCCTTGTTGTCGATCAGGATTTCGAGCAGATAGGCCAGCCCGCCTTCCCCGAGGAATTCCATCTGGGTCCAGAAGTTGTTGTTGGCGTAGAAGCCGGTCTTCTCAATGTCGGTCTTGGGTCGGTAAAGCTTCTGGTCGAGGATGCGGGCCACCGTGAGGACGCGGTCCGAAATTTCAACGTCGAGAAAACTGGATAACTCAGGAAAGGCCTTGCGGTCCAGGCGGAGCATGGCAAAGTGGGCAGCTTCCCGTACCAGGGGATCCTTGTCGCGCATCATCTCAAAGTAATATTTTGCGAACTCAGGTTCGTTGATACTGCTGAGCATGTTGAGCCCGCCCGCCCGTACCGTGGCTTTCGCATGGCGCAAGAGGCCGATGAAGAACCGCTTGTATTCCGGGCCGAGTGCGCTGAGGAGTCGCCAATTCCCGAGCAGGACGAAGCATTGCAGCTTATCCGAATAGTCCACATTCTTGTAGTTGCGCGATTCGAGGAGATGGGCGGCCTTCTGTCGCGCTTCGTATTGAATATTTTCGTTGCGGACGATCTCGGCCAGGATGGGGGTGGATGCATCATCTACGAGCTGGGTTAAGCTGATCAGGCTGAAATTCTGGAGTTGCTCGCTGGGGTTTTCCATGTAGCGGGCGATGATACGTCCCGATTCCGGGCTCATGCCTTTCATCAGGCTCGGCACGGACCCGCGGAATTTAGGGTCGATGTCGAAGAGGACGTTGATCACGGCATCGGTGATTTCCGGCTTGTTGACATGGCTGCTCAAAGCCCGAAGGCAGTTGTAGCGAACTTCATTTTCTTCGTGTGTGAGCAGGGTGTAGAGCAGGGCCTGCAGCGCGAGGGGATGTTGGAGACGGGAGGTGATCAGGATCGCCCGGTTCTTCTTTTCTGTATTGACCTCCGGGTCATCGATAATTTTGAGTACCGACTCCACGATTTCCGCCCCCATCTTGAGCAGGGCTTCAACCGCGCGCGCGGCATTGGGCGTTTTGTCGTTCATTGCGATGTCCAGCAGGCTTTCGATGGTCCGATCATCGCCAATTTCGCTTAATATCCAGATGGCGTGTTGGCGGTTTTCCGGATTTTCGGACTCGAGCAGCGAGACCAGCTGGGGGATGGATTTGTCCCCGACTTTCACCAGGGCATCGCTGGCCGCCATACGCACCAGCTTGTCCGAATCCTCCTCCAGTGCGCTGACCAGAAAGTCGACGGCCTCGACATTCCCGATTTCCCCCAGGATATGTGCGGCCCACCACCGGACGGATGGGCGGTGCTTCATCAGGGCGATGCTCAATGGATTTACGGCGGGTTCGCTGAGCTTGATCAGGCATTTTCGCGCGAATTTACCTGCGGTTGCCGGGATGGCTTCGCCGGTTTTGGGATCCTCGATAATGGCGTTGGCTTTGTCATCGAGGGCCTCTATGAGATGGCTGATGGCGGGCTGCATATCCCCCTCGAAATGATAGATCCAGGCCGCCGCGGTTGCCCGGACGTTCGGCTGGGCATCCCCCAGGAGGTCGATGGCTTCCGGCAGGTCCTTGATCGTTATCTTTAATTGTGCCCGACTGATGGGCGGACACAGTACCGCGACGATCACGCTGATTCTCAACAGGTAAGAAATTGTTTGGTGGTGATACATACGATTCATTTCAAACACTATACAGTGCTCCATACATAGAATGAATGCCTTTGGCGAAGATTTCCGAAAATCTCGTTGAAGGTCCTGCTCGGGCCCTGAACCGCCGAAAAATCTGGCTGGGAGTGTTTGCAGGCCTAATAGCTCGTTTTCCTAGTATAAAATACGCGTAATCACGCGCTGTTCGGGTAATAAAACAGACAAAACAGGAAAGACATTTGGGTAAGATTCACTACAATCACCAAGAATGTGATATTAGAACTTGGATTTGGATCAGATAATCCTTATTTAATATAACGTGCCGATGTGACAAGGAGCAGCATGAAATCTGATATCCCCGAACCAAAATTTCTATCCGTTCCCGAAGCCGCGAAAATTTGCGGGGTGTCGCGCAATACGGTGTATATGTGGGTTCGGCAAGGCAAATTAGGTGCCTATCAGACCCCTGGACGAACCAACCTTATTCGCCCGAGTGACCTGGTTAAGTTCATGGAAGAGAATGGGATGTTCGTTCCGAACTCCCTGGACGAAATGGCTCGTGAAGACGTAAAACTCATGGGCGGGTCCCCGGAGACGGACAACGTCTCCGTCACGGATACCGTTTGCAATGTGCTGGTTGTCGATGATGACCCGATGAGTCGCAGTCTTGCCGCGCGCGCGCTGAAAGATATTGGCCAGGTCTATCAGGCTGAAACCGGTTTTGAGGCACTACACTTGCTGACCTTGCACGCGCAGATCGATATTATTATGCTTGATCTTCGTATGCCTGGACAACACGGCCTGGAAACGCTGGAGGAGATTAATCGAATTCGCCCTGAGGCCGCGGTCATTATCGTGACAGGCTATGCCACCGATATTCCAGACGAACGAGCGAGCGGTGCGATCTATAAGGTCCTCGAAAAACCGATCACCATCGGGCAATTACAGGATGTGGTCGTTGAAATAAACGAATCCCGCGCGGCCTCCTGAAGGTTTAGCGAGGGGTAAGGGGATGGATGCCCAAGGTATCCGGTTCCGTGTTGAAGGTTGCAACCGTTGCTTGTGCCGCAGGGTAAACAGCCCCGGGATTAATCACTCGGACTCCACTTACCTGCCCGTCGTCGCCATGCACGATGCCCACCCATTTACCCGCCAGTCGAATTGTGTGCGCACGGGCGACGTGTACGCCGGTTGATTCAGGGAATCAATGATATCAGTCCGGTCTAAATCGACGTTCCCCGTGACCGCGTAAACCGGTATCTGGTCCGCATGACAGTCGGCAGCCAATTCGATTAGGATTTGTTCGCTGCCTATATCTCCACCGTGGATCAGGCATTCCACTTCCTGTTCCAGTAAGCACTGAATCGCCGCATGACTGCGAGCCAGATGTCCATGGGTATCCGACAGCAGGCCATTTTCATTTCGCACGCCGAGGTAATGGCAACCCCGGCGTTAAAAACAGCACATTTCGAGCTTTTTTCAGGTGATCATTGCATTTTGGGGTCCCTGCCGGTACGATGATAGCATGCTTAGGTCCTGGATTCTCATGGTGGCGGTCTCGGTTCTTGCGGTATCGTTGCCTGCGGACGAGTTGCTTCGGCGCGGCGAGGCCGTGGAGGTCGTGTACGAAAAACTGGGCAAGCCTCGCGGGACGGTGGACTTCGGCGGCAAACGGGTGCTGTACTATCATCTCGGGAGCGTCGAAATTATCTCCGGTGTGGTAACCGCCTTTGACTTGATGAGCGAAGAGGAATACGCCCGCCGGATGGAAGCCTCCCGTATCCGGGATGCACAGCGAATCGAACGGGAAAAAGCGGATCGTGCCAGGCATCTTGCCGCCGGGCGGGCACGTAAGCAACGCGTCTTGAACGACCCTGATTTTGTCACGGCCTCCGGTGCGCAGAAGTTGAGCTTCTGGAAGCGCTTTTCCACGGGATACCCGGAGGTTGATATCCGCGCCGATTTAGCGGATGCCGTGAGTCAAGCACGTACGGAAGGTCTGGCGAAGCGGGAGGCCGAGTTGCAGCGACAGCGGATCGCCCAGCTTGAGCAGGAAGTGGCGGACAAAGAGCAGCGTGCTCGCGCGGCTGAACGCGAGGCTCGACGCACACGTACCTACAATCCCTACTACGCATCGCGCTATAGCATCGTGCCCGGGGTTTACGGATCTATCTACCCTTTCTATGGTGGAAGTGTTTCGTCCCAGCAGTCGAAAGTTGCGTCGCCCCAAACGGGTATCCGTTCAACGCATTCGCATGCACATCTGGGGCGAACCTATAACAATCCCCAGGTGATCGCCACGCCTGCGTACAAGGTCCAGGGAAGCACGAGCTCGGCATATTTTCGCTCGGCCATTCAGACCCCGGCCCCCCGGGATGCGCGAACGATCGGGTCTTCGCTGAAGATCCGCTATTGAACGAAGGACTCAAGGTAGCTCGCAAGGATGGTCAAGTCTTCGTCTTCCAGCCCCAGTTCCACATAGGTCGGATCGATGTTGATTGCTTTTTCCACCAGGCGTTCCGCTTCCGTGGACCGACCAGCCACGGCAGCATAACAGGCGAGGTTGTAATAGAAAATCGCCTCCCCGGGAAACAGCTTCGTGGCCTCTTTGAGTATATTTTCCGCCTCGCCCACACTCTGTGACCGGCGGATGGCGTAGGCGTATTGGACCCAGAAACCCGGGATATCAGGATACCGTCCGCAAAGTTCCTCGGCCAGTGCGGCACCCCGGGACCAGTCTTCCTGCAAATGGGCGATCTGCATGAGCAGATGCATGAAGGGGCCCTTGGATTGCAGGGCGGGGGGGACCGTTTTCAGGCACTCGAAGGCCTGCATGGGCATTTTTAAATACAGATAGCCCTCCGCACGTTCCATGTGCCGGAGCACGTCCCTCGGCAGGCTCTCCAACTCCTTTGAAAAGGCATCATCCATGATCAAAAATTCTTCACTAGCCAATAACACACATTCCCGGCGGTGCAAATCGCGAAGTATTTTTGATCATGGAGGCCTTTCAGCAGATCATCGCGAACGACCCGGTCGTGCGACGGAACGATGACCCGGAAGGAATGTTCGAGGATCTCCGGGTAACGGATTGTTTTAACGCCATTGTGGAAATTGCCCGAATTCTGTCCCCGGGTACGAAAAATACGGGCACTGCACGAACGCCACCCTATACCAATCCCTGCTGTACGCCGCTGGACATCCGCAGGATCATTTGGTCAACTGGATTAAAATATAGACGAGGCCATGCCGTTCGGCCCGTTGAGCGAACGGCTGGCTTGATACAGCCCTACAATCTAAAACAGACTGGAAATCCGCATGCGTATTTCACCGACTCTCGGCCTCTGCCTTTTGCTCCCCGCTTTGGCGCTCGCGGACGACTGGCCAACCTTTCGTGGAGACATTCACCGCAGCGCGGTCAGTTCGGAAGAACTCGTGATGCCCTTGAATTTTGCCTGGTCGCATACGCCCGACGCACCGCCCGCCCGCGCGTGGACACCGCCGAAAGGCCGCAACATTTCCGCAGGTGCGGACGGACTGACCTCCACCCTCGACTACGACAAAGCCTTTCACGCGATTGCGGCCGATGGCCGGGTCTACTACGCTTCTTCCGCCACGGACTCTATTTACTGTCTTGATCAAAACGGATTTGAACACTGGGTGTACACCACAGAAGGTCCCATCCGCCTCGCACCCTTTTACTTCGAGGGTCACATTTACACCGGTTCCGACGACGGCTACATTTATTGCCTCGATGCGCAAACCGGAAAGGAGACCTGGAAAAAACTCGCCGGCCCTGAAGACCGCCGCGTACCGGGAAATGGACGCCTGATCTCTGAGTGGCCCGTGCGCAGCGGCTTGGTGGTAGACAAGGGGCAGGTCTATTTCTGCGCAGGGCTTTTCCCCTCGCACGGCGTGTACATGGGAGCCTTGGATGCAAAGACCGGCAAAGAAAGCTGGAAAAATAAAATTACCGTGTCCCCCCAAGGATACCTGCTCGCGACCGACGAACGCATTTTTGTTCCCACCGGCCGCACCCCGTTTCAGGAATTCGCGCGCGATGACGGAAAAAATATCGCCAAGCTGGGTCGCAGCACCTCCTGGGGAAAGCGGCTGCACGGAGGCTGCTTTGCGGTCGTGGTTGATGGTCAACTGGCGTCTGGTCCGAGCGAGGACGGACAAATCGACCTGTTCAAAAAAGCCAAGAGTGTGGTCAGGCTCCCCGGATTGCAGCTTCTTGTCCACGACGACGTCGCGTATATTTTGACCACCGATGCTCTTCGCGCCGTGGATCGGAAACAACTGGCGAGCGCGGTGGACCAACGCAGGGGCCAAGGCGGCGGGGACGCAGAATTATGGGCAAGCACGATCGCAGAGCCCCGCTGCATGGTAAAGACCGCGAAGGCCCTGCTCGTCGGTGGTGCGGGCTGGGTTGCCGCCTACTCCGTCGATGCGGGAAAAGAAATCTGGCGTAGTGAAATCGAAGGCACGGTGGAGAGTTTCGCCATTAGCAATGGCCGGGTATATGCCAGCGCCGACGACGGACGTATTCACTGCTTTTCCGAAAAAGTAAATGAGCCGGGAAAAACCGCAGCGTCAAGTCAGGCACGCGCGGCCTATCGTGGCGATGCGCGCGCGACTGCCGCGCTCGCCGCCACTCCCATTCGAAAAGGGTATGTCCTGGTGCTCGGAGTAGCGTCAGGGAAAACCATCGCGGAACTCGCCGCACAATCCGAATTCAGGGTGGTGGGCCGCGATGCAGACCCCGCCAAAGTGCAGGCCGCGCGGGCATACCTGATGGCCGAGGGGTTGTATGGATCGCGTGCGGTTATTCACCAGGGTTCCATGGATCGCCTTCCGTACACCGACTATATCGGCAATATTGTAACCACGGAATCACCTACCCCACCAACACCCGCCGAAGAGCTTGAGCGCATGGTTCGTCCCCACGGAGGTGTATTTTTTGCTCGACTCCCCAACCCTGCTGCGACCGAGGACCTGGTCAAGCAGTTCCCCTCCGCAAAACGGATACCCCGCGGTGATGAAACAGACCTGATCTGGCGACGTCCCGGCTTGAAAGGCGAAGGCGAATGGTCCCATTTTTATGCCACTCCCGCCAACACCGCCTGCAGCGGAGACACCTTTGGTAAATCGACCATGCGCCTGCAATGGTTCGGACGACCCGGTCCCGAGAAAATGGTCGACCGGCACAACAAAACCAGTTCGCCCTTATATAAAAACGGTCGCATGTTCGTGCCCGGTCTCAATTTCTTTGTCGCCGCCGACGCATACAACGGCACCATCCTCTGGGAGAAAGATGTCCCGGATTCGGTACGTATAGGTGCCATGCGCGACAGCAGCAACATGGCCCTCGGAGATGACGCCCTCTTTATCGCCACCCGCGACAGCTGTTTAAAGGTGGATCCACAAACCGGCACGATACGGAGTCGTCTTTCGGCCGATGCGTATTTCAAAGAAGAGGGAAACACCTGGGGCTACGTGGCCACGGTCGATCATTTGGTGTACGGCAGCGTGTCCCGCCCAAAAGCCATCGTTCGCAACGAGGTGCGAGGGCGCGATGCCATTTGGCGGCGCGATGAACCGTTGGTGGTTTGCAGCGACCGGGTGTTTGCCGTCGATACGCAGACCGACGGATTGATCTGGGACTATCATCCCAAATCCGGGATGATTATTAATCCGTCCATCGCTATTGCCAACGGGCGTATGCATTTTATTCAGAGCGAAGACCCTGAGACGGTGAAGGTGAGCAACGGACAGATTGGTCTGCCCGCATTGCTGAAAACGGCCAGCATCGTTGCCCTCGACGCGCAAAGCGGAAAGCTGCTCTGGAAACATCCGGTAGAACTGCAGTCCATCACCGATGCAATCTATTTGAGCAGTGGGCCGGATACGATCATCGTAACGGGAACGCACTATCGCCCGGTGAGTGCGGACGAACGCCGGGGACTCGCCAAGCCGGGCCAGGCGCTGCGCTGCCGCTACGAAGTCTTTGCCTACGATTGCAAGACCGGTAATCCTCTCTGGCAACGCATGCTTGCACCCAATCGCGATCATGAACTCAAAGGCGGACACGGCATCAACATTCAGCACCCGGCCATTGTCAACGAGATCGTTTACGGCCCGGGATTTGCCTTCCACATTCGGGACGGACAAGACTACGCGGGTTGGAACTGGGAGGTGAGCCGCAAATGCGGCACGATATCCACCTCCGCAAACTACGCGTTCAGCCGCTTCAGCCAGCAGAAATTTTGTTACATCTTCGATTTAAAAGACGGAACGAACAAGCCGCTGTCCGCCGCGTCGCGACCGGGCTGTTGGATCAATATCCTGCCCGCTGGCGGGCTGGTACTGGTTCCCGAGGCCAGTGCCGGATGTACCTGCGAATACTCGATTCAAAGTTCAATGGCATTTCTGCCCGGCTGGACGGCGAAAAAGTAGAACGCGCCATTTTATTCAAACGCCGGGGTACAGCTTAAACGGGTGCGTTATGAGCATTGAAACCGAAATAAAGTTGACGCTTGACCCGGAGGTTTGCTCTCGCGTCCCCCAACTCGAACCGGTGATCCGTTTTGCCCGGGGCGCACCCCGGGTACAGCCGCTCACGAGCATCTATTACGACACCGTTGACCTGGAGTTGCTGGCCCATCGCGTTGCCTTCCGTATCCGGATGGATGGCGACCGGATCATCCAAACGGTTAAAGGGCGGCGCGCGAAGGCCGGCCTGCTCCATGCCCGGGTAGAATATGAGTGGGAGCTTTCGCAGCCGCATCCGGACGTGCAGCGGGTACCCCGTGAAGCGCCCTTTGATATATTGCACGCGCGGGGCATCGACGCCCTTCGTGAAGTATTCCGCACCGAGTTTCAGCGTACGGCCTGGTTGCTGGAGCCCGAACCCGGGGTGCTGATCGAATGCGCACTGGATGTCGGCCAGGTCACGGCGGGTGAGCGGATGACCCCCCTTCGCGAAGTCGAACTGGAACTCAAAGCCGGTGAGCCGCGGCATGTGCTGGCGCTTGCGAAGGTCTTCGCCGATGTCCTTCCAATGCGGATCGAACAGGTTTCCAAGGCGCAGCGGGGCTACGCTTTGGTGTCTCCGCCGCCCTTGCCTGGACCCGTCCGTGCACACCGGTTCAGCCTGTCTCCAGGCGCGACAACACAAGCGGCCTTCCAAGGTATCCTGGAGGAGGCCTTTCAGCAGATCATCGCGAACGACCAAGCCGTTCGAGGGAATGATGACCCGGAAGGCGTGCACCAGATGCGCATCGGATTCCGTCGTTACCTGGCCACCCTCCAGGCCTTTCCCTCCTTTCTGCAAAAGAAAGATCGGCGTATGCTGCGCAAGCAGATAAAACCTTTCCTGGCCCTCCTCAGTGCCACTCGCGATTGGGATATCCTCTCTGCCGGGGCACCAGCAGCCTCGCCAACGCTGGTCGATGCCCTGGCGCAGGAGCAGAAGCTTCGTCGTTCAGTCCTCCGCAAGGCCATGGACGATCCCGCATACACTCAAATGCTGCTGGCCCTTGCCTGCTGGATGGCCACCATGGAAACACGCGCAGAGGATAATGGATGCCAACCGCTTGCCGCCGTAGCCTCAACGATCCTGGTGCGGGGGCACCGGAAAATATGGAAGCGAGGTCGGCATGTGAAGAAGCGTTCACTGCAGGCGTGTCATCGTCTTCGCCTCGCGTGTAAACAGCAGCGGCATATGCTGGATTATTTTCAGGCGCTGTACCCGGGTGACAAGGTGGGGCCGTATCTTCAGGCATTGCGTGATTTGCAGGACCTTTTAGGGGCCTTGAATGATACCGTGAGTCTCCTCGATCACCACGCAACGGTGATCGAGGGAATGGATGATAAAGCGGGTCAGCAGGCCTTGTTCAAGCAGGCATCGCAGCGCCAGGCGAAACTGCTGGAGCAGCTTCCCGTTTCCTGGGCCGCATTTAGTCGCCAGCCAACAGGCTGGTAAGCACGACCTTAGGGGGTGGAGATGCCGTGTACGACGACGAACTCCTTCCGCTCATCTGTTGCGATTGTCGCCCCGGAAAGTTGGGGGTCATGGCAGAAGAAAATGGGTATATTTTCCGCCGCACAGCGGGGGAGCCAGGTGCGTTTCCAGCGTCGGGTATCCAAGGGGTAGGTGTCGTAGGCTGCCTGGAATACGAGGCGTAAGTGACTTGCGGTCGGGCAGACGTCGCCCGCGAATAGCAGGCGAGGGCCGAGGGTGCCCGCATCTGGATGCTTGATTTCAAGTGCATCGGATTCCAGCAGGAAGACGCAGTGCCCTTGCGTGTGACCGCCCGACCGAATCGCCGTGATCCCCGGCAGGATTTCGGTTTCATCGTCTTCGATGAACAAGGGGTCTTTATAGGCATGCAGCGGATCGATCATTTCCGCCGGATACGATTTATGCAAGAGGGGATCCCCGCTGTTTGCATCCGCCCACTCCCTTCGGTGTACAATCAACTGGGCATTCGGGAAGGCCGGGTTGCCTGCTGCATCGGTGGCACCGCCCGCATGATCCCAATGCAGGTGCGTGAGCAGGAGCAGGTCGATGTTTTCCGGCGAGCACCCCACGCCCTGCAGGGCCTCCATCAGCGGCCAACCCGGTCCCAGGCCGTGAATCGCCTGTTCTTTTTCGGAAAATCGCTCTGCGGGACCGCAACCGGTGTCGATCAACACCCGGCGGCCATCCGCCAGTTCCACCAGCAGTGCATGTCCATGCTGCGGGATTCTGTTGCGTGCGTCGGGCTCTATCAGTTTGGACCAGATCGGCTTGGGGACGAGGCCGAACATGGCCCCCCCATCACTGACGAACGTAGAAGCAATTAAAGGGTGAACATCCATATAACTAAGCTTTCCCGGTCTTTGCCGTTTGCATTTAATGGAGGGATGGTTAGTATTTTCCGTCTCAACGTGCACCTTGAGAGGCTGTATGGACGAACAAAAACAACCGGAAAAAGCAAAGAGCAGGGGCTGCATGGTCTGGGGCTGCGTGGCGGTACTCGGCGTGTTCCTGTTCATCTCTGTGATGGTCAACCTCTTTCAGGGTATGGCCCTGGTGGTCAAAGACGCGACGAACCGGGCTGGAGCGGGTGCAGATGAATTCCCCGCATTCGAGCGGATGTCCTCCTGGGGTGATCCGGATGGGATACCGGTGGTACGTATCGCGATCAATGGCGCGATCATGCGGCAAAGCTCCGGTTCGCTGTTCATGCCTCAGGTCGACAAGATCGAGTTGATCCTCGACCAGATCAGGGCTGCGACACAGGATGAAGACGTGAAGGCCATTATCCTTGAGGTGAATTCGCCGGGCGGAGGGGTGACGGCCAGCGATGAGATTTATGCCGCCCTGCTGCGCTTCAAAAAGGATGACGATACGCGTAAAATCATCGTTTATATGAAAGACCTTGCCGCTTCCGGTGGCTATTACGTGGCTGTTGCTGGCGATTGGTTGATCGCCGAGCCGACCAGCATCCTCGGATCTATCGGGGTGATCATGCAGGCGGTAAACTGGAGTGAATTCACCAAAAAGCATGGCATTACGGATACCACGATCAAATCGGGCGCGAACAAAGACCTGCTGAATCCCTTCCAGGAAGTAACGGAAGAGCAGAAAGCGATTCTCCAGGAACTGGTGGACAGTATGTACAAGCGTTTCTTCGGTCTGGTCGCCAAGGGACGGTCGATGGATCCCGAGAAACTGAAGCTATACGCGGATGGTCGCGTATTTGATTCCGAGAGAGCCCTGGCCCTTGGGTTCATTGATGAGATTGGTTACTGGGAGGACGCCGTTGCGAAGACGGAAGCCCTGCTCGGGGAAAAAGTGAACATCCTTCGCTACGAAAGGAAGACCGATTTTATGGAGATATTAGCGGGCGTTGAAACGCCGGTCGAAATCAATGCCGGTATCCAGCTTCCGGATCCGATGCAAATCGGAAGCCCCCAGCTTTTGTACCTCTGGCGGCCCTGAGCCACACCCTCTATGAAATGGGTATCCAGTGTATCGAGCTCGTCTGACGCGCGTCAGGCACTCGATGATGTCCTGGACCAGGTACGTTCGGATTTCGGGGAGCAGCCCCCGGACCTGGTCTTTTTTTTCGTATCCTCCCAGCACGAAGCCCATTACGCCGACCTGCACGAATGGCTGCGCGAAGAACTATCCCCGAAGCATTTGGTCGGTTGTACCGCCCGTGGAATCATCGGGCGTGGATTGGAAATTGAAACGGGCCCGGCCCTCTGTGTGAATGCCGCGCTTTTGCCGGGTACGGAGGTGTTCACGCGGCATACCGGGTTTGAAGACATGCCGGATGCGGATGCTTCGCCCGAGGATTGGCGGCAGTGGATTGATCTCGACCCGGAGATTAACAGCATCGTCATGCTGGCCGATCCCTTCACCACCGAGCTCGAAAAATTTTTACAGGGCATGGATTACGCCTTTCCCTTCGCCCAAAAGATTGGCGGCCTGGCGAGTGCGGGAGGTGAGGCCTTGCAGAATGGACTTTATTGCGAGGATCTCATGCGACATGAGGGGTTGGTCCTCATCGCGTTTAAGGGGCGCACCTGCATGGAGCCCATGGTGGCGCAGGGCTGTCGTCCGGTTGGACCGGTCGCAACCGTCACGCGGGCGCGGAGTAACATGATCGTCGAGCTGGACGGCACGTCGGCCTTGGAATTTATCCAGGGTGTGAATGATGGCCTGGATGCGTACGATCGGAAATTATTCAAGAGCGCGCTCTTTTTCGGCGTCACCAATGACCCTTTTATCGACCAGCCGGGACCGGGTGACTACCTGGTGCGCAACCTGATCGGCATCGATTATGATTCCGGAGCGATCATCCTGGCCGGCATAGCTGAGGAGGGCTCGCTGATTCAGCTTCATTTGCGCGACCGGAAGTCCTCCCGGATCGATTTGGAAGCCCTGCTTGACCGCTACCTCGAAACCCATGGGGAGGCGAAGAATGCGCTGCTGTTCTCCTGCCTCGGCCGTGGCCAATACCTTTATAGCACGACGAATCATGACAGCGACTTGTTAAATGAACGCCTCGGCCCCTTGCCGATCAGCGGGTTTTTCTGTACGGGCGAGATCGGTCCCGTGGGGGCCTCCACCTTTATTCACGGGTACACCAGCTCCATCGCCCTATTCAAAGAGGGGCCGGTTGCGTAATGAGGATGGTGCCGCGTCGACCATCCTGAAGACCCGGCACCCTTCTACTCTTGCCAAAACAAGACCGCTTTGGCATAACCCGCGCATCTATGCGTGATCTTATTCAACCGACTTTGGTCGTTCTGGCTGCCGGTATCGGCAGTCGATACGGCGGCCTGAAACAGATCGACCCTATCGGGCCATCCGGCGAGGTCGTGCTGGATTACTCGGTCTTCGACGCGATTCGCGCTGGATTCGGAAAAGTCGTGTTCATTATCCGCAAGGATATCGAGGCGGATTTTCGCGAAGCACTGGAGTCACACTATCTGGGCCACATCGACGTCGATTACGCTTTCCAGAGCCTGGAGGATTTGCCCGCCGGGTACGATTTGCCCAAGGGTCGTACCAAACCCTGGGGCACCTCGCACGCCACGCTGGCTTGCCACGACCTGGTCAAGGAACCCTTTGCGGTTATCAATGCGGATGATTTCTACGGCCAACATTCCTTTCAGGTGCTTAGCGACTGGCTTTGTGCGCATGCCGCATCGAGAAATGTCTATTCCCTGGTGGGCTTCACGTTGGCCAAGACCCTGTCGGAATACGGGGGCGTTTCCCGGGGCATCTGCCGTGCAGCGGATGGCCTGCTGGTCGAGGTCGAAGAATGTCACGAGATTCAACGGACCACCGAAGGCACGATCCAGGCACGGCGCCGCGAAGGGATGACCACGGTCACCGGCGAAGAACCGGTGTCGATGAACATGTGGGGTTTCACCCCGGATGTGTTTCCTCACATGATGAATAAGTTTTCGGTATTTTTGGATGACATGGCCGACCCCTTGAAATCTGAGTACCTTATTCCCTCGACCATTCAGGACCTGATTGACGAGGGAACGGTTAAGGTGGATGTGTTGAATTCAACAGAGCAGTGGTTTGGCGTGACCTACCCCGAGGATAAACCCGCGGTGGTGAAGAACGTGCGCGCCCTGATTGACGCGGGTACGTATCCCGTGTCGCTCTGGACCTGAAAGATCGGCAGCATCGTGGACGAAAAAATTGGAATTGTTGGTTTGGGCTATGTGGGTCTTCCACTGGCATGTGCGTTTGCAGACAGGTATGATGTCGTTGGCTACGACGCGAAAAGCGAGCGCATCGGGGAACTGCAACGCGGCGAAGACCACACGCAGGAAGTTACGACGGATGACCTGGAAAACCCGCGCCTGTCGTTTTGCGACCGGGTGGAAGGCCTCACGGATTGCACCTTTATTATTGTCGCGGTGCCCACGCCGATCGACGAGAACAATGTGCCCGACCTGGGGGCCATGGAAGGGGCCTCTGAAGCCATCGGCAAGATCATGAAACCCGGGTGCATGGTGGTGTATGAAAGCACGGTATACCCCGGGGTCTCCGAAGAGGTCTGCCTGCCGATTCTGGAAGCGCAATCCGGGATGAAGCTGGGTGATTTTGACCTGGGCTATTCACCTGAGCGTATCAATCCTGGTGACAAGGAGCACAGCGTTCGCGACATCGTCAAGGTGGTTAGTGGGCACAGTGCGGAGTCCCTGGCCCGGGCTTCCCAGGTCTATGGCAGTATTATTCGTGCGGGCATCCACGAAGCCCCCACCATCATGACCGCTGAGGCATCAAAAGTGATTGAAAACGTGCAGCGCGATTTGAATATCGCCTTGATGAACGAGCTCGCCAAGATTTTTGACAAACTCGGCTTGCATACGCCTGACGTGATTGCGGCCTCTGCCACCAAGTGGAATTTTCATCGCTACCATCCCGGCCTGGTGGGTGGGCACTGCATTGGGGTCGATCCCTATTACCTGACCAAGCGTGCGGAGGATCTGGGTTATGATCCCGAGGTCATTCTTTCGGGTCGCCGGATTAATGATGGCATGGGGGCCTACGTGGCCGAGCAGGTCGCGGGACAGCTGGAGGACGAAGGGGTCGCGATTTCTGAGGCGCGAATTGCGGTGCTGGGCCTGACCTTCAAGGAAAATGTACCCGACTTCCGGAATACCAAAGCGGTAGACGTCGTTAAGCGCTTAGGGGAGCTAGGCGCGGAGGTGGTGGCCTGCGAGCCCCTTCTTGACGATGAACTGGTCCGCCGGGTATTCGATCTGGAGAACAAGTCCGTGGGTGAGTTGCAGGGCATGGACGCCATTGTCCTTGTCAATGGCCACGATGCCTTTAGGGAAATCGACCTCGCTGAGCTCAAGGCTCATATGAAAACGCACGTGATCTTTGACGTGAAGAATTTCTTCGATCGGGATCAGGCGAAAGCACTCGGTTTCAACCTCAAGGGCCTCTAGTTCGCAAACGTGGCGCTCCGGCCGGCCTTCGCATCCTGGTGTGCGAGGGGGCATTCCAGCAAATGCTACTGGATTACTTGGCCGGAATCGTAATTTTCTTTCGGAGGTAGGCGGTGCCCCGCTTGTTCTGGAAGTTTTTCCAGGGGCGCAGGAGCTGCTCCCCCGACTGGGTGTTCACCCAGCCATTGGGCTTCATTTTCCAGAAACCCTGGCGGGGGAGCATGTCGCCCTTGGTCGGCTGGGGAACCGTCTGCCAGACGGTGTTCGTGTCCGAATAGGCATTCGGCCATCCCTGGGGCCGCGTTTCCGTACATTCCCAGCTACCGTCGGCGACGAAATTCGTAGTCGAGGTCTGCAGGTGCAGGGAGTACCAGGCGTCGGCCGGACTGGGAACGATCTGGGCCGAGATCGCATGCTCACCCGGTTGAAGGGTGGTCGCCCGGACATATAAATCGGCCGGGTTGGCGATCTGGGTGGTCATCGCCTTGGCGTCGATCCAGGTCACAGACCGCCCGTTGCTGTTCACGGTGACCACGGTGTAGTTGGGGATTTGCTTCATGTTCAGGTAATTGCCGACGGCGGTGCGGACCACGGGGTCGATCGCCGCGTCCTTCAGGACTTCATACAGCGGCTTGGTGGCGCTAAAGCCGTCCAGGATCTCCATGTAACCCGTCGCGCGGAATTCCATCGTGTCGGCTATGTCGGGAAAGATCTGCGCGTAGGTTTCGCAGCGTTCGCGTGCCTCTTCGTAGAGTTCCAGCCGTTCGAGCTCGAATAGCACGGACATGATCGCGTCTTTTTCCTTCGGGTCGACCGGGGGCCTGCGTGCAGCATTCTCTGGAACGGGGTAGGGTGTTTTTACCGCGGGCTCCTGGTACCAGAAGGCCACGCTCGACATATAGCCGCGCGAGGTGTTGCCATGCCCGAATTCGATGTTCACGCTGATCTCGCTATTGAAGGTAATCGGATCAGGGATGTGCAGTCGATACTGGTCGGTATGGATCGGCCGTTTGTTCACGAGGCCGTGGTAGGGCAGGTCGAAGATGCCCGAGTAGTACCAGCCGCCATTGAAATAATCTTCCAGGCCGGTGCCGTGAAAACTCGGGGTCATGTTGCCATCCAAGCGGATCTGCTCATCGCCTTCGAGTATGAACCAGGAGTTATCGGTGCTCATCGCGGTCAGGAAGCAGCCGAGGTAACGACCTTTTCCCTTGGCACTCAGCATGCGAAAGGGGAACTGCCGGGTAACCCCCCCCTGGGACGTTTCACTTCTGAAGGCCGCGTGAAAAGCCCCATATGCGGATGCTGATGCGGAGTCGAGTTGATGCCGAATATCCACGGAGACGGTCGTGGGTCCGTCGTTGCGGATAAGGGCCCGGGCACCTTGTTTAAACGGCATGGGAAAGCGGCAGGTGTAGCGTCCAGTTGTGTAGGCGAGCATGCTGGAGGTATACCGTCTTCCGTAGAACGGGTTGCCGAAAAAATCGCCGAACGGAACCTGGACACTGGGTTCGGCCATGCCATCCCAGTACATTTCCAGGACCAGGTCCCTCAGTACCCGGTCCCGTGCAATCGGATCCGCCGCGGGAGAGATGTCCAACCCGATGGAGAACGAGGTCAGGGTTCCGCTGCCCCGGGTGTTCAGCCATTCCGCACGCCCTCCCGGGGGGAGTGCGAAACCTTTTGCTTCGCCGTCGTTCCCGAGACCAGCGTATGTGTCGGTGATTCTGGACCACTTATCAACGATATCCTGTACGGCGTCCGTGTCCTCGTCGGTGAGTTTCCCGGGGTAGGACGCGACATCCGTACCCGGGGGATAGCTGAGGGTATTCACGTGAAAATAACGGCGTTTTCCCGGGGGGAAGCTGTCGAGCTTCACCGCGATGCGGAGTGACGTGCTGTAGGGAAGGGGTACATAGGCGTAGAAACCCCCGCTGACAATGTCGGCAAGCGGAGGAACGAAGGGGAATGTGCCACCAAAGAAATCCTGGGTAGTGCCCGTCAGCCGTGCCTGGGATTCACCATCAAAGAAAAAGTGCCACTCCTTGGCGCCAACGCTGGTATTCCAGAGCCGGGTAAGGCAACCGGGCCCCTGGAGTTCCACCAGGGTAACCAGTCCATCCGGACCCACGTCTTCGGGGCTCAGTTCGGTCCAGTCGGCATTGCCACCGTTCTGGTCGAAGGTCGATATCATGGCCGGTTTTCCCGGGGCCGGCTTGAGAAGAGCGGCCGGATCCCGCTGTGCGGCGAGCTGCGAAGCCAGCGAAATCGCCGGGCTTTTGGCCCGGGCCTTTCCGGATGTCCCCGTGTTTTTACCGCTTTCCCCGCATCCACAGAGCATCGCCATCAGGAAGCTGAGGTTGAGAAGTTGCAGGTTCTTCATCCGTTCACCATGTCGCTTTCACGCGGGGTTGTTCAAGGTTTCATGCAGTTGAAAAAGCCGCCACCAGAATCGATCGGCGCTGTTTTTCAGTTCGTGGGCCTTCAGGAAGGTCTGAAAACGCGGGAGATGATCCAGCCATTGCTTTTCCGGGGTGGCAAAACCGATTTTATCTGTCCGCCAGGTCACCTCCGGCGGTAAAAGGTCTGCGACTGCCCGGCGTAAGATATACTTCGTATACCCGTTGTGGATTTTATACGCGGAGGGAATCTGGAAGGCGTGTTCGATGAGGCGGTAGTCGGTGAAAGGCACGCGGGATTCGATGCTGAAACGCATGGAGTTGGTGTCTTCGTACTTCAGCAGGCGTGGCAGATTGTAATGCAGTACATCCTGGAATAAATTACGCGCGAGCGGTGCGTAACATTTCTCAGCCATGTGATGAAGGAAGTCGTCCCAGGGACAGGCGATCCCGGTCAGTTCTTCAACCATGCGGGCTTTTCGCTGGAAGGTTTTCTTGAGCAGCAAGCGGTCGGCGACCCCGAGACTGAGGCGTGAGGCGAAGTACACGGCTGCAAAAGATCGAGTGCGCGGATCGGAACTCACCAGGCTGCGGAGAAAGGCGGCCTGATGTCGAGGGTAGCCCCCGTATATTTCATCGGCGGCCTGGCCGTCGAGTACCACGGTAACATGTTGGGACACGAGCTGCATGACCCGGTATTGCGCGTAGACGGTTGAGGAGCCAAAGACTTCATCGTGGCTTGCGAGAAGGTCGTCCAGGTCAGCCGCGAATTCCTCGGCCTTGGGATAGACGAAATGCGGATCGCACGGGATCTGGTCGATCACCGAGCGTGCCCATTTTTCTTCGTCGATGGCATCGCCCGGATACGCTGCGGTGAAGGTGCGTAATCCATTCATGTCACCTGCGTCGCGCCCTTGTAGACCGGCAATGATGGCGACGATAGCCGAGCTGTCGAGGCCTCCGGACAAGCAGGTACCCACCGGCACGTCAGAGCGCAGGCGCAAGCGAGCCGCGTCTTCCAGGTGTGCCCGTATTTCCTCGGCATACGTTTTGGCCCTGGCTTCGTCAAAGGGCTCGCGCGAAGAATTAATCTCCGGGGTCCACCAGGGCTCAACCTTGAGCTCGCCCGAGGCGAGGTCGACGAAGGCCCGGTGGCCGCTCGGTATCTGGCGGATCTCTCGGTATAAGGTCGCATCGGAGTAGTCCGAAGTGTTGCCCACGACTTTCAGGTGCAGGGCGGTTGCGTCATAGGCACGGTCCGGGCCATGCGGTAAGGCAAAGAGTGATTTGATTTCCGAGGCGAAGTAAAAGGCTTCGCCTTTTCGGAAGAGGTAGAGGGGTTTCACGCCGACGCGATCGCGACTGAGAAACAGCTGTTGACGCTCGCGATCTACAATGCAGAAAGCCCAGTCTCCGTTGAAATGATGTACACAATCGGCGCCCCACTGGGCGTAGGCGGCAAGGATGACTTCGGTGTCACTCTGGGTCCGAAATGTTGCGCCCAACCCCTTCAGTTCCTCACGCAGTTCGATGTAATTGTACACCTCACCGTTATAGGTAATCCAATAACGATCATCGGCGTACGCCATGGGTTGGCTGGCGGCCGTGCTCAAGTCTATAATCGCAAGACGTCGATGTAGCAGGTCGACCAC
>JAPYUI010000480.1 GCA_029936175.1 Kiritimatiellia bacterium | reverse complement strand
TTCCCCTTCAGCGCTTCAATCTGCTCATCCGTGTACCGCAGGCTGGTGTAGCTCCATTCCCGGGTCTTGATTGAACGGGCCGGTCCCTGTTCTCCGTAGACGTACTCGCGGACGACCTGGTCCGGGTCCTTGAACAGGGGCAGGAGGTTGATCCCGTCCATGTGGTAGGTTGGGGGTATCTTTGCTCCGCTGACGGCGAACCAGGTGGGGACAAAATCCGTGTTTTGAATCAACTGTTGGCTTTGCGAGCTAGCCTGGATGACCCTTGGCCAACGGATGAGGCAAGGGATTTCCGTGCCGCGGGTCTTGAACAGCGAGCCCTTCTTGTTGGATCCATGGTCGGAGGCGAAAACCACGATGGTGTTATCGGCCAGCCCGAGCCGCTCCAGTTGGTCGAGCAGGAGGCCCAGGCTGTCATCCATCCACAGGTACCCGGCTTCGTTTTCCGTGAGCCCGGCTGCCTCTATGCGTTCCATGACGCTGTCCCGGTCCATGATCCCGATCGGCTTTTTAATGATGCCTTCCCCGGTCACCAGGGGCTTCTCCGTGAGCGATTTGTGCCACTCTCCATTTGGCCCGTGGAGCAGGGTGGTGCAGTAGTGCAGGTAAAAGGGTTGCCGCTTGTGTTGCTCCACGAATTCGAGGGCGGCCTGGATGGTCCATTCCGGGTTGTGCCCCTTGAAGCTGGATTTCATATTCCCCCAGTAAATGTTCTTGGCCCAGGTGAATCCGCGCGCCTTGATCAAGGTACGCTGACGTTTCTCAAGCTGGTAGAACCGCTTGTTCAGGGCGTCGCTGTACGGTTCCCTTTTGGGGACGGCGAGGTCGCCAAAGGTTGCCTCCTCGTCCTCGCCGTCATGCACATGGTATTTGCCCACGTAGCCGGTGGCGTAGCCGGCATCGGCGAGCACACGCCCCACGTTCATGTTATCCGATTCAAGCCCGACGTTAAAGGCCGGGAGTCCCTGTCGACCCTCGGGAAACAAATCCCGATACGTCTTTGCGTATGAGGATCCCGCGTAGCGACCGGTCAGGAAGGTGTATCGTGAAGGGGTGCACACCGTGCTGGTCACGTGTGCGTTGTGCAGGGTCATGCCTTCCCGGGCCATGCGATCCAGGCTGGGGGTGAGGACCTTGCCGCCGTAGACGCTGGTCTCCGGCTTGTCGTAGTCGTCGACGAGAAAGAGAAT
>JAPYUI010000479.1 GCA_029936175.1 Kiritimatiellia bacterium | reverse complement strand
ATACCATCATCCAGGCTTCCTGGGATGCGCAGGGCAATGACGCCCATTGGCGGAAGGGCCCGAAGGGCAAACCTTTCTTCAGCATCTTCAACCTGATGACCTCCCACCAAAGTCGCAGCATGGTCTGGCCCTATGAGAAATTCGTGGCCGAGGTCCAGAGCAAGCTCGCACCAAGCGAGATCCACGATCCAGCCAAGGCGCCGATCCCCCCCTACTACCCGGACACCCCGGTAGTGCGCAAAACCGTGGCGCGTTTCTACGACTGCGTCACCGCCATGGACAAGGAAGTCGGCGAGCTGCTGGCCCAGCTGAAGGCGGATGGCCTGGACGACAACACCATCGTTTTTTTCTACAGCGACCACGGATCGGGTATGCCTCGCCACAAGCGCGCCCTGCTCGACTCCGGCATGCACGTTCCGCTGCTGATTCATTTTCCGAAAAAGTGGCGGCGTCTCGCCCCGGGGAAAGCGGGAAGTGATTCCGACCGCCTGGTAAATTTTGCTGACTTTGCACCAACCGTGCTCAACCTGGCCGGCCTGCCCATTCCCGGCCACGTGGAAGGCAAGCCCTTCCTCGGCCCCCGCTCGGATACGACCCACCCCTATGTGTTCGGTCACCGGGATCGCGTGGACGAAGTCCTCGACACCGCCCGGTCGGTTCATGACCAGCGCTATCTCTACATACGCACCTTTATGCCGCACCTCGGTTACAACCAGCGGACCGCCTGGCCGGACCTGGGTGAAATCCGCCCCGAATTTTATGCGGCCGAGGCCGCGGGCAACTTAAGTGCAGCCCAGGCGCATTTCATGGGCCCAACGCGGCCGAGCGAGGAGCTCTTCGACTGCGAGCAGGATCCCCTGAACCTGAACAATCTCGCCGCCTCCGCCGAACACGCAAAGGTCCTCAAGCGGATGCGCGCGGCCCTGCAATCCCGTGTCCATGAAGCGAAAGACCTCGGCTTCATCCCCGAGGCCCTCGCCTGGGAATGGTCCGCCGGCAGCACGCCCTACGACCAGGCGCGCAAGCACTACGATATCGCGGCTGTTTTCGCGGCCGCAAACGACGTGGGGGTCGCGGACAACGCAACCTTTATCACGCACCTGGACCACCGCGATGCCGCGATTCGCTATTGGGGCGCCATGGGCCTGACGGCCACCGGGGAATTGAGCAACTCGCATGTGGCAAGGCTCA
>JAPYUI010000478.1 GCA_029936175.1 Kiritimatiellia bacterium | reverse complement strand
GAGGCGTCTAAGGCGCGCATCTCCAAGAACCTCATCCGGCATCGCATTGAACTGGGTCGGGTCCAGCCGATCACGCACGCGGTCTTCACGGGAAAAACGGTTACCAAGAAGAACGTCCAGGGGCGCTTGACCATGCCGAAAGATCGCTGGGCCAAGGGGTATTTCGATCCGGACGTCATCTATACCGGCGGCAACGTCTATTCGCAGGGCGATGCCGTTGTTCCCGCTGCCCTCAGCGCGGCGGAGTCGCTCGGCGGCATGGAACCCCGTTCTTTTCCAGGGGGGAAGGGCAAGCGCCGTCTCGCCCTCGCCAACTGGATCGTGGACGCGAAAAATCCCCTCACCGCCCGGGTCATGGTCAACCGGGTTTGGTCCTGGCATTTCGGGCGCGGGATTGCAGGGAACCCCAACAACTTCGGGGGAACCGGTGCGTTGCCCACACACCCCGCCTTGCTCGATTATCTCGCCGACTGGTTCATGAGGAGCGACTGGTCGGTCAAGAAATTGAATGCATTGATCCTGTCCTCCGAGACCTACCGAAGAAGCACGCGTCACCCCGCCCCGAAATCGCTGGAGGACAAGGATCCCAAGGGCCTTCTCTATGCCACCTTCCGTCCCCGCAGGCTGGTTGCCGAGGAAATCCGTGATGCGATGTTGTTCGTCAGCGGCGAATTGAATCCCCAGGTCGGGGGCATACCCGCCCGGCCCGACGTCAATCAAGAGGTGGCTTTTCAACCCAGGCAAATCATGGGCGGGACCGCATCAGTCTACGAGCCGAATCCGCTTCCCAGGCAAAGGAACAGGCGCACGATATACGCGGAGAAAATCCGCGGCCTGCGCGATCCCTTCCTGGAAACCTTCAACCAGCCGGGCCCTGACGATTCCTGCGAAAGGAGACAAACATCCACCGTGGCGCCGCAGGCCCTGACCCTCCTGAATACGGAAGAGGTCCAGGACCGGGCCTTGGCCTTTGCCGCCCGGTTATTGAAGGAAGGGAAGAAAGACCCTGCCGTGATCCGTCGTGCCTTTGAGTTGGCTCTTGGTCGTACCCCCACCGCAGACGAGATGAAGGTCTGTCTCTCACGCTGGAAGCAGGCCACCGGGACCGAGAAGGAAATGACGCCGGCTCCCAAGACCTATGCCAAGAAGATCAAGCGGACCGTGATGGCCGAGAAGACCGGGGAACCCTATG
>JAPYUI010000031.1:29082-31827 GCA_029936175.1 Kiritimatiellia bacterium | reverse complement strand
TCAGCCGCAACAACCGCAAAAGCCCAAGCTGCAAAAAACGCCGCAGGCCCTCTGAACCCGACCCGATAGGCGGGCGGCCTAGCGCTGGCTTCGGCCCATCAGGCCGATTACCTGGGATTTCGGGTTATCGCCTGCAGCCTCGGTCACGCGCAACCGGATCATATCCTCCGGCTTGAAATCACTGAGCTTGGCCGGGCGACCGTTCCGCATCATCCGCGCCTGCCCGGAGACGGTGTAGCTTTTTAAGCCGTCCTGGCGCGTACGCACGGTGACCACCCGTTTTTCCGCGTCGATCGACGAAAGCCGTCCACCCCCCATTTGGCCTCCCCCGGGAGGCCCCCCGTGGTTAAAGCCGCGATTGCCCGCCTGGGCCGCTCGCCCGCCCCCGGGGCGGCCCGTTCCGCTGCGCCGGGCACGCCCTCCATCGGGGTCGACCTGCAGGTGAACGACATAGGACTGTTGAATCCGCACGCACCACCCCTCCTCGTCGTTACAGCCAAAATAGGTGACCTTCACGGTGAAGTGGGCATCCCGCCCCTTGCTTTCCACGTCCAGGAGGAATTCCCGGGGATCGATATCCGCGGGTTCGCTGGGTTGAGGAGCCTTGCCGGATGCGGGGGTCACCTTAACCTGGTGCATGTCGGTGATCTCGAAACTCAGGGGCGCGACGAGGTTGTTCCAGTGCACATGGTAAATCGGGTCGAGATGAAAGCCGAGATACACCCGGCCCTTGCCTTCGGTCGCACCCGTGTCGCCTTCGGCCCGGAGCTTGGCGTAAAAGGGCTTGGCACGCGGGCTGGCTTCGACCACCGGTTCTATTTTCAGGGCGCGCAGATTCCCGGGCAACTTCAGCCGGGGAACGATGCCCTGCGGGGCCACCTTCGGCGGTGGCTGGGTTTTCATCTCCAGGTCCGACACACGGGTGATGGTATCGACGGCCCCCACCAGTTTTTCCAGGTCGCGTCGCAGGTCCTCGGGCTTGCTCCACTGGCGCAGCACCAGGACCTTCCCGTCCGGCCCGATGATAAATTCCGAGTTCGGTGCATCGCCCATGGCGTGCTTGATATCGTTGGCCATGCCGTCCGCCAGCCAGGGGATCGTCGTGCCCAGGGTGCGCTTCGCCTCGCGGAGGTGCATCAGGCGTTCGTCCAGCGAATACGGGCTGACATAGCCACTGGCTTCCGGGTGGGCGAGGGACTTGTAGATGAAGAACATCTTCACGCCCTTGGGGGCGTAATCGCGGTAGATCGTTTCCAGACCGGGAACGTTACGGAGAAAGGGCGGTCAGGTGAGGCAGCCGAAGACCAGCACCGTATGATGCCCCTTCAACCTGTTCAGGCTCAGGGCTTTGCCATCGATCGTGTAGGCGTTCAGGTCCGGCAGGGCCTGCCCGACGGCGGGGGCCTTGCGTTGAAAGCCCGCCTGGTCCCCCCGGGGTTGCTGGGCGAAGCCCCCGGGAAAGGAATAGAACAGACAGACCAGTAGGGGTAGGAACCTTCGTTTCATGCCTATAAGTACGTTCGGCCCGGCGGGAATATTGCCCGAAAATCACCCGGCGTGTTCAATTGTAGGGGGATAAACCTACCAAACCCCGCAAATAGCCCTAAAATCCACACCGAAATTGGCTTGTGGAGGGGATGAAAAGACGTAGGTTCCGCACGCCATGAACTCATCCATACGGAATATCGGCATTATTGCCCA
Organism: Kiritimatiellia bacterium; assembly: GCA_029936175.1. Lineage (GTDB taxonomy): Bacteria > Verrucomicrobiota > Kiritimatiellia > SS1-B-03-39 > UBA6053 > JAPYUI01. The sequence goes on along the minus strand of JAPYUI010000031.1, from coordinate 30,126 downwards.
CGTGGACCACGGAAAAACCACCCTGGTGGACAAATTGCTTCAGCAGTGCGGGGTATACCGTGAAAACCAGGCCATCGAAGACCGCGCAATGGATTCCATGGACCTGGAAAAGGAAAAAGGAATTACCATTCGGTCCAAGAACGCGATGGTCGAATGGAATGGGACAACGGTCAATATCGTCGATACCCCCGGGCACGCCGATTTCGGCGGCGAAGTCGAACGCATCCTGCAGATGGTCGATGGCGTACTGGTTCTTGTCGACGCCCAGGAGGGCCCGCAGGCCCAGACCCGTTTCGTCCTGCGCAAAGCCATTGCGCAGGATCTCCCCCTGGTTGTGATCGTCAATAAGATCGACCGCGAGTTTGCCGACCCCCTGGGCATGCACGACATGATGCTGGAATTGCTTGTGGAGTTAAATGCGAGCGAAGAACAATTTAACGCACCCTTCCTTTACGGAAGCGCCCGCGACGGCTACATGCTGTACAACCCGGACGACGTGCATGGCGATATGGCTCCGTTATTCGAAACCGTGATCAAACATATTCCGGCACCGGCCGTGAATCCGGATGGGCCCTTCGAAATGCTGGTGAGCAACCTTGACTGGAGCGATTACGTCGGACGCATTGGTGTCGGCAAGGTCTCCGGGGGCTCGGTTTCCATCGGCGATGCGATCACCCGCATGGGTGCCGGAGGCAAGTGCACCCCTGCCAAGGTCAGTAAAATCTACACCTTCACGGGCATGGGCGTGGTCGAAGTCGAGCGTGCGGATGCGGGGGAGATTGCTGGCCTGGCGGGTTTCGATGAACTCCACATCGGGGAAACCCTGGCGGGGAGTCCGGACCAGGAACCCTTGCCCTTCGTCGAAATCGATCCGCCGACGATCCAGATGCGCTTCTGCGTAAATGATGGGCCCTTTGCGGGAAAAGAAGGAAAACTATTGACCGCGCGCAACATTGGCGAGCGCCTGGTCCGCGAGACGCGAACGAACGTGTCCCTCGAGGTCTCGGAAAGCGAGCAGTTGAACTCGTTTAATGTCAGTGCCCG
>JAPYUI010000031.1:0-28982 GCA_029936175.1 Kiritimatiellia bacterium | reverse complement strand
TGTCCCTCGAGGTCTCGGAAAGCGAGCAGTTGAACTCGTTTAATGTCAGTGCCCGTGGCGAGCTGCAAATTGCCGTCCTGGTGGAAACCATGCGTCGGGAAGGATTTGAAGTCATGGTTTCCCGGCCTGAGGTCATCTACCGCATGGAAAATGACGTAAAAGTCGAGCCTTACGAAAATCTCTGGGCGGAAGTCCCCAATAAATCGCTCGGGGATGTCCTCCAGAACCTGGCCAACCGGAGGGCGGAGATCACCCGGATGGAACACCAGGCCGAAACCATCCTGCTGGAAGCGACGATCCCCACCCGAGGACTCATCGGTTTTGAAAGCTGGTTGATCAACACCACCAGCGGTGTCGGTGTCGTCGGGCATCTCTTTAAGGAATATGCCCCCCTCTGTGGCGAGATCCCCACCCGGGGCAACGGAACGCTTGTCGCTGCGGCGGCTGGGGTTGCAACGGGATATGCCCTGGATACGATCCAGCAGCGCGGCAAGCTTTTTATCGGCCCACAGGATCCGGTATATGTCGGCATGATCATTGGCGAGAACGCTCGTCCCGAGGACTTGCCCGTGAATCCGACCCGGACCAAGCAGTTGACCAACGTCCGAGCCTCCGGCACCGACAAGGCCATTACGCTGGAACCCCCGGTGCAACTGTCCCTGGAAAAAGCCCTCGAGTTTATCGCCCCGGATGAATATGTCGAGGCCACCCCGGTTGCGCTTCGCCTGCGCAAGAAGATCCTCGACCCGAGTCTGCGCAAGCGCATGGCCAAGGCCGAGAGTTAACGGGCGAGAGCTGTTTGCCCCGTCCGATTAATTTATGATCCGTGAAGGCTCGTGCGTCATGGGTGATCATTCAGGTTCCCATAAAATCCATAAAAACCACCCCTAAGCCCCCCCATATGCCGTGTTTTCCAGAATTTTCTTCAAAAAGAAGGGCTCCATACCGTACCCTGTCTGAAATGCGTATGTGGAAATATATCCTCCTTCCAACCCTTCCCCTTTGGCTCCTCAACGGCCGGGCTGCGGTGGATTTCGCGCGCGATGTGAAGCCGGTCATTGAGCGCCATTGCCTGGCTTGCCACGACCATGAGCATCAAAAGGCGGGCTTGATCCTCACGACGAGGAAGTGGGCCCTGACGCCGAGCGACCACGGGCAGGTAGTGGTCCGGCCCGGCCAGGGTGCGGGGAGCGAGTTGATACGTCGGTTGCTCAGCGACGACGACGAAAAACGAATGCCGAAGGACAAGCCCGCACTCTCAACGGAGCAAATAGGCCTTCTTCGTCAATGGATTGACGAAGGCATGAGCTGGACGGAGGACCTGGGCGGCGGGGAGCAGCATTGGGCGTACAAGAAGCCGGTGAAACCGCCCATTCCGGAAGATTCGGCCGGAACGGGATTCCGCATCCGGAATCCGATCGATGCCCTTGTGCTGCGGAAGCTCAAGGAGCACAAGCTGCAGCCCTCGCCGCGCGCGCCAAAGGCGACCCTGCTGCGCAGGCTCTCCCTCGATCTCACGGGCTTGCCGCCGCGCGTGCAGGATGTACTCGCTTTCGAGGCAGACGCCTCACCGCGGGCCTATGAACACGCGGTCGATCGGCTGCTCGCCTCCCCCCGTTTCGGGGAGCACTGGGCGCGGCAATGGCTGGACCTCGCGCGCTACGCGGATTCGAATGGCTTCCAGGCCGACCAGCTGCGGGATTCATGGGCCTTTCGCGACTGGGTGATCAAGGCCTTGAATGCCGATATGCCTTTCGATCAATTCTCGGTTGAACAACTCGCCGGCGACCTGCTACCCGATGCGAGCCTGGACCAGAAAATTGCCACCGGCTTTCATCGTACGGTCACCTGCAACGTCGAAGCCGGGGTACACGTTGAGGAAAACCGCACGAACCAGGTCTTCGACCGGGTGAACACGACGGGCATTGTCTGGTTGGGAACCTCGCTCGAATGCGCCCAGTGCCACAACCATAAGTATGACCCCATCAGCCAGAAGGAGTACTACCGGATCTTCGCGTTCTTCAACCAGACCCCGGTGGAGGTCAAAGGCAAGGGAGGGGTCAGCTACAATTTTTATGGCCCCAAGATGGACCTGGAGCTGCCGGGTAAGCAGCGGGAGGAACGCGATGCGTTGCTGGCCAGGAAGGCAGCCCTGGAAAAAGAGGTCGAGGTGCACGGAAAGCATGCCGGCACCAGGAGGGCCGAATGGGAAGCTGAACTGGTGAAATCGGCAACCGCGATGCCGCAATGGGCTACCCTGAAAGCCACCCTCTTGCAGTCGACCGGAAGCGAGGCGTTTGAGCACCTGGACGATGGATCTATTCTCGTTGGCGGTACGGTACCCAGCACCACCATTTATACCGTGAAGGCGGAGGCACCCTTTTCCGGGATCACCGCGATTCGCCTGGATGCGCTCACCCACGATTCTCTTCCGGGTAAGGGCCCCGGCCGCGGTGACCCGGTAAAGGCCAATTTTATTCTCAGTGAAATAGAACTATACGCTTCGAAGACCCCCGGGGAACAAGGGGAGCGCGTATCCCTGGTGGATGCGAAAGCCGATTTCAGCCAGAAAAATTGGGGGGTGAAAAAGGCCATTGACGGTAACCGGACAAGTGGCTGGGCGATCGCGCCGGAATTTTATAAGCCACATCACGCGGTATTCATCACGGAAAAACCAATCGATCCGGCGCGAAAATACCTGACGATCGTGCTGGACCAGAATTATGGTCGTGGACGGGTACTGGGTCGCATCCGCCTCTCGGTTATCAAGGGTGACCCGGACCTGCAGGCCATCCCCGAGGCGGTCCTGGCCGTGGTGAAGAAGACCGGGAAGCGCAGCCGCAAGGACCAGAAGGTCATCGATGACTATTTTGCCCAGCACAATCCCCAGGCTATTCAGTTGAACCGGAAAATGGAAGGCCTGGACCGGCAGTTGGGGTTGATCCAGGCCCCGACGACCCTGGTCATGGTCGAGTCGGAAAAACGCAAAACGCACATGATGGTTCGCGGGAACTACCTGGATCCGGGGATGGAGGTTGAAGCCGGCGTGCCGGACATGCTGCACGCCTGGGAACCCGGCTTGCCGACAAACCGGCTCGGCTTCGCACAGTGGTTGATGTCCCCGGAGAATCCGCTGGTCGCACGGGTGACGGTCAATCGCTGGTGGGGGCAGCTGATGGGACGCGGCATCGTGAAAACCGAGGAGGACTTCGGCCGCATGGCCGACCGCCCGACGCATCCCGAGTTGCTGGATTGGCTCGCCCTGTCCTTCATGGAAAACGGGTGGTCGATGAAACAGCTGCTCAGGACGATTGTCCTGTCGGCGACCTACCAGCAGGATTCGCGCTCGGTACCGGAGCTCCTGGAGGCCGACCCGGAGAATCGCTGGTATGCACGCGGCCCTCGCCACCGGCTCTCTGCCGAGATGATTCGAGACAACGCCCTGCACATCAGCGGCCAGTTGGACGAAACGATGCACGGGCCCCCGGTCTACCCCCCTCAACCGGGTGGACTCTGGCGCCAGACCGGTCGCAACGAACCCAAGTACATCGTCCATACCGATGAAAATCGTTACCGGCGAGGTATTTATGTGATCTGGAGGCGGGCGGCACCCTATGCGAGCTTTGTCAATTTCGACGGGCCGGATCGCTCGGCCTGTCACCCGCGGCGAAGCCGGACGAACACGCCTTTGCAGGCCCTCACCCTGATGAACGACGAGACCTACGTGGAGCTTGCGCTCGCCTTTGCCCAGCGGGTGCTGAAGGAAACCCCGGGCCAGGCACTGGAAGCGCAGCTCCGGTATGCCTTTCGTTGCGCCCTGTCGCGTGCACCGCGGGCAGAGGAGTTGGAGGTCCTGGCCGCCATCTACCGGGAAGAGCTGGACCAGGCCGGGGGCGATCAATTGATCGCGGGCATCAAGGGGTTCAAACCCGACCCGGCCCTCGACCGCCGTAAGCTGGCGGCCTGGTTTCAGCTGGCCAGCGTGCTGCTCAACCTCGACGAGACGATTAACAAGAGCTGAAGCCGTGGATCCACAAAAGGTACAATGTATTTCACGCCGCGAATTGTTTCAACGCGCCGGCATGGGCATGGGGGGGCTGGCCCTGTCGCACCTGTTAAACCGGGATGGTTTTGCCGCGGCTCCCGCCCATTTTCAGCCCCGGGCAAAACACGTCATCTACATTCATCTCGTCGGCGGGCCTTCACATCTCGACCTGTTTGACTTCAAGCCCGAGCTGCAGAAACGCAACGGTGAGCAATGCCCGGATGAAATGTTCAAGGGCAAGCAGTTGGCCTTCATTCGCTCACATCCCAAGCTCCTCGGCCCCTCCAGGGATGCCAAGCTGCAATTCAAGTCGTGTGGCGAATCGGGCATCGGCATGTCGAACCTGCTGCCAAACCTGCAGACGGTGGCCGACGACATGTGTTTTGTCCGCACCGTGCACACGGAGCAGTTCAACCACGCGCCCGCACAAATGTTCATGCAGACCGGGTTTGCCCGCTTTGGCCGCCCGAGCATGGGGTCCTGGGTGAACTACGGGCTCGGCAGTGAAAACGAAAACCTGCCGGGCTTCGTGGTGATGGTGACCGGGCAGTACCCGGGAGCCGGCAACAGCATTTTTGGCAGCGGCTTCCTGCCCTCCGTATACCAGGGGGTGGAATTTCGCAGCTCGGGGGATCCGGTTCTCTTCCTGTCCAACCCCAAGGGCATGGACGACGGGAGCCGAAAACGCATGGTCGATCGCGTGAACCAGTTGAACCAGCTCCAGCTGAAGGATGTGGGCGACCCGGAAATTGCCACGCGGATCAGCCAGTATGAAATGGCCTATCGCATGCAGTCTTCCGTGCCGGAGCTCATGGACACGAAATCCGAATCCACGGCCATGCACGCGCTGTATGGCAGCAAGCCCGGCAAGGCGAGCTTTGCCAACAACTGCCTGCTCGCCCGGCGCCTGGTCGAACGCGGTGTACGCTTTGTGCAACTCTTTGACCAGGGGTGGGATCATCATGGGGGCGTATTTAAATCCCTTCCCGGGAAGTGCAAACAGGTGGACCGGCCCCTTGCCGCCCTGATTAAAGACCTGAAATCACGCGGCCTGCTGGATGAAACCTTGATCGTCTGGGGCAGTGAGTTCGGCCGCACGCCGATGGCGCAGGGCTCGGGGCGCGATCATCATGCGCATGCGTTTACCCTGTGGATGGCCGGCGGCGGGGTGAAGGGTGGAATCACCTACGGGGAAACCGACGAGCTGGGTTATCGCCCGGTTGAGAACCCCGTGCACGTCCACGATTTTAACGCGACGATCATGCACCTGCTGGGCATGGACCATGAACAATTGACCTTTCGTTACCAGGGTCGGCCGTTCAGGCTCACGGATATTGCGGGTCAGGTCGTGCGGGACATCTGTGTATAGCCGTACCGGCTTCCCGGAGCCGGCGTTCGGCTCCGTGGCGGCATCCCGCCCCTCCCAGGGGATAACGATTGCGTGTTCGTGTCCAGATTATCGATAAACCGTTTCCTCCTTCGCGATTCTCGGGTAGGGTAGGTGAATGAATTATCTCGCGCATATCCTACTCGCCGCACCGAACCTGGAATCGCGGCTGGGAAATTTTGTCGCCGATTTCATGCGCGGGGTAGATCGTGAAGACTTCAGCCCGGGCATCATGGCGGGCATACGCATGCACTGGAAGGTCGATCAGTACACCGATGCCCACCCGGTGTTCAAGCGTAGTCGGGCGCGGCTGCCCGTCGAACACCGCCGCTTTGCGGGCATCCTGGTCGATATTTTCTATGACCATTTCCTCGCTCGGCATTGGCAGCAATTTGGGCCGGGCACGCTCGCGCACTATGCGGATGAGGTGCTGGAAGATTTCATGGGCTACGAGGGCTACCTGCCGGAGCGTGCCCGCCGAGTCATCCAGCGCCTGAAAACGGACCGGCGCTTCACCGGCTACGCCTCGATCGACGTCATCGATGAAGTCCTGTGCGGCATATCCCTGCGGATGAGCAGGCCCAACCCGCTTTCTACAGCCGTCTCCGGCCTGGAAGCCGCCTACGAAGAACTCGAACAGGATTTCCTCACCTATTTTCCCGACCTGGTGCGCTATGCGGAGACCCTCCAATCTCCAAGCGGTATCCATCCTGTGCAAACCGCCCCCTGATATGGCGCGCTCCCTCCAACGGTGTTTCCTCGGCTTTATCCTGACGACCTTTGTGCAGGCCGCGGAGAACTGGTGGCGTCCGCAGCCTCCCTCCCGGGCCCGTACGGCGGGGACCGAGGCCTGGATTCGGCCTGCGCGTGGCGAAGGGCTGAACCTGGACGCGATCCGCATGCAAACGGCCCTGCGGGACGTGGTAGAACAAGGGGCGGACCTGCGGATCCAACTGCCCGTGGGCGATGGTACATTCGCCCTTTTTGCTCTCGAGGCGGTAGGGGTTATGGCTCCCGCGCTGGCAGAGAAATATCCGGAAATCCTGACGGTTCACGGGGTGGCGATCGATCGACCCGGTACCTGGGCGCGCCTCGACTGGACGCCACAGGGTTTCCACGGCTTGATTCATACCCCGGAGGGCTTCCTGTATATTGATCCCTGGAACCGGGGGGACGACACGGCCTATGCGTGTTACTCCCGGATGGATTTCGAGCGAGGGGAGGAGGCCCGCGATATCCGGTGCACGCGGCTCCCCGGGCCGGCGCTTCGGCACCTTCGTGATGCACCGGCTTACCTGAAAGCCCAGGCACAAGCCCGGCGCCGCGGCGCGTCTACTGCCGAACGTCGCACCTTTCGTATCGCGATCACTACCGATCACCAGTATACCGATTTCCACGGGGGCGAGACGGCAGCCCTGGCCGCCATTGTGACCGGGCTGAATCGGATCAATGCGATTTACGAGCGGGACCTCGGGGTACGCATGGAGCTGGTTGCGAATAACGACCTCTTGGTCTTCAATGCGACCAATGATCCACACACCGGAGATTTTGCCGCCACGGGCATTATCAGTACGCGCATCGGGGCCTTGAATTATGACATCGGCCATTACCTGAGCGGGCGACACGTGGGCAGCCTTTCGGCCTTGAGTGTTGTCTGTAATATCGCGGAGAAGGGAGACGGAATGTCGGCCAGCTCAAGCCCGAATAACGACCCCTATTGGATTGATATCGTCGCCCATGAAATCGGTCACCAGTTTGGTGCCGATCATACCTTCAACTCGGTGACCGATGCATGCGGGGGCGGGAATCGATCGGCAACGAGTGCCTATGAGCCGGGAAGCGGCTCCACGATCATGGCCTATGCGGGGATTTGCGGTGCAGATAACATCCAGGGCTTTTCCGATGATTATTTTCACGCCTACAGCATGGGGGAAATCCAGGCGTACATCGCCGGTAGCGCCCCTTGCGCAAGCACCACGAACACACCGAATCACCTGCCCTCAGCCAGTGCGGGCAACGACTATATCATACCGGCCCGCACGCCCTTCCTGCTCAGCGGCAGCGGCTCGGATTCCGACGGCGACACGCTCACCTATACCTGGGAGCAATTCGACCTCGGCCCTGCGCAATCCCTGGCCGCCCCCGATAATGGGCAGAGTCCGCTCTTTCGCAGCCTGCCCCCCTCGGTGGAGCCGACCCGCAGCCTCCCCAACCTGAGTTACCTGCTTACGGGTACAAGCAATCCCGCCGAGAGGCTCCCCAACAGCAACCGGACCCTTCATTTTCGATTGACCGCTCGGGACAACCACGGCACCGGTGGAGGCCTCGCCGCCGACGACATGACCGTCCAGGTGATCGACACGGGTGCACCCTTCGGCATCCTCAGCCCCAATACCGCCGTTACCCTGAGTGGGTCCCACACCGTAACCTGGAATACCGGGGGCAGCCAGGCCGCCCCCATCGGGGAGGCCAATGTTCGCATCCTCCTGTCCAACGACGGGGGCTTCACCTATCCTTTCGTGCTCGCCGCGAGCACGGCGAACGACGGCAGCGAAACCCTCTCCCTGCCCCCGTTGACCAGCAGTCTCGCCCGTATCCGTATCGAGGCGATCAACAATATCTTTTTCGACGTGTCGGAAGAGAATTTTTCCATCAGCCCCGGTGGCACCTCCGTCGCTTTTTTCGAGGATGTCGAGGCGCCATCTATCCTTGACACCTTCGGGAATGGGAATGGCAATGGCCAGGTCGACCCGGGCGAAAACTATATTCTCTTTCATCCGGTGATTCGCAATACGGGCACCTATGGTGGTACCAATATCCAGGCCACCCTGAGTGCGTTGAGCCCCGGCTTGACGGTGGTGCACGAAGACAGCCCCTTCGCCAACCTGCCGCCGGGTACTGCGGTTGCGAGCACCGATCCGTTTATCCTTCATCTCGATGCCGCGCACCCCTGTGGCGATCCAATCCTGCTGCGCTTGTCGGTGCTCTCCGACCAGGGGGGCAACGACGTGATGCTGGCGCTGCCAAGTGGCACCGGGAGCAGCAGCCAGACCCTGGCCTACAGTGCCTACGCCGGCCTCGTTCCCGCGGTTGCGATCCCCGACGACGATGTTGCCGGAACGAATATCACCTTCCATGCATCCGGCCTGAGCCCGAATATTTCCCGGGTCACTTTCCGGATTGGCGGGAACGCCTGTTCGAGCAGCCCGGGCGATCCCGGGAACGGAATAACCCACAACTTTCCCGGCGACCTGGTGATCAGGCTGACCTCGCCTGGCGGCACCGTGGTGCTGCTGATGCAGAACCCGGGTGCCGGGCTGGGCGCGGGCCCGAATTTCTGCAGCGTGGTGTTGGTGGATGGAGCCGCGGGAAGCATCCAGGACATCCCGGATGCTGCGGGGCCACATGTCGGGACCTATCGCCCCGTGGGATTGCTGTCGGACTTTAACGGGGAGGATCCGAACGGGCTCTGGACCGCCAACATCGCGGATACGGTGCTTGGCGATACCGGGTCCCTGCAGGAAATCATGCTCACGATCGAGGCCCTCAGCTCCTGTGCGCCAGCATCCCCGACCAGCAACCTGGATGGAGATAGCGATGGGATGCCGGATGAATGGGAACGTTTTAACTTCGGCAATCCCACCTCGGCGGTTGCGAACGCGGACAGTGACCTGGATGGGTTCGACCATGCGAGTGAGTATATCGCCGATACCGACCCGACCAATGCCCAGTCCTTCTTCAAGCTTGAGGCCTTTGACCCGGGCAGCAGCCTCAACTTTATGTCCTCCCCCAGCCGGGTGTACCAACTGCAATCGGCCAGCATCCCCGGGGCGATCAACTGGAACGACGAAGCCATGGTCAACGGTACCGGGGGCACGATTGCATTTCCGATTGCGCCTGGGCCGGCCATCCGGTTTTATCGGATCCGGGTCGATCTGCCCTAGGGGGCGCGGTTCCGTAAGCGACGGGCAAGCCGAAACTCGAAGGGATCCTCCCAGCGCCTCTCCATGCTGGAGATCCCGTGTACCAGCCAATTGATACCTTCGTGAAAAGCATCTGCATACCCCCCCCGCAGTGCCTTGAAGCCTGATTTGATTTCGAAAAGCTCCAGGGCCTCGCACGGGGCATAGACCTGCGCATCCAGGCCTTGTATGCGGCACACCCGCCGGGCCCGACGCACGGAAGGGCAGGCGGAACCGGCGAGGGCAATAATTGGCCGCCCGGGAAACCGTTCGTGCACGGTGGCAAATTCCTGCCAGGTGCAGCAGGATACATGCAGGCGGATGACCTCGGCCAACTTCGGCAAACCCATGTCATCCAGCATGGCCTGGGCGGTATCTGTCCCGTCGACGAGGATGCCGTCCCCCCGGTCATTGCTCTTCCAGCCCTCGGCCAGGACCAGGGGGGCGGAAAGGGTATCGGCGACCCGGGCCGCCGCCTCGAGTCGCGCCAGGTTGTCCCGGTAGGCCGTATTTTGCTTGCGTACCGGGGCGCGAAACAGGGGCAGGATCACCGGGTCCGGATCAGCCACGCTTCTTCCTTACGCTCCGGGCGAACAGGGCATCGACGAGGCACGCCGGCGCGAAGCGCCGCACGAAATTCACGTAGGGTGCCACGGGTGTCACCCCGTAGCGGCGACGCGGACCGGATGACTCAAGCGCATGAATCACCTTGTTGCCGACGGCCTCCGGGGGCTTGTTGATGAAGCCGACCTTCTTCTGGCGATCGCGCCGACGCTGGACTTCCCGGGTATAGAGGTCCCCGAAGGTCGATGACCCCGTGTCGATCGCCTCGTCGGTTTTCTCAACCGCGTTGGTCCGGAAGGCGGTGATGATCGGCCCCGGCTCGATCAGGCTTACCGCGACCCCGCTGTCGACCAGCTCGACGCGCAGGGCATCCGAAATGGCCTCCATCGCGAATTTTGATGCGGAATAGGCCCCGAGAAAGGGCAGGGCCACCCGGCCGACCACGGAGCTCACATTCACGATGCGTCCCCGGCCCTGCTCGCGAAAAAGGGGGATAAATTGGTTGGTCAACTCCTGCATACCGAAGACGTTTACCTCGAATTGGTACCGGAGTGCCTCGCGGCTGAGATCTTCCATGGCCCCCGGCTGGCCGAAGCCTGCGTTGTTGACCAGGGCACCCAGCTGGCCGTCACTCAGGTCCAGGACCTTCGCCGCCGCGGCCTGCACCGATGCGCTGTCGGCGAGATCCAGCTCGATCGCCGTGAAACCTGCCGCTTCCAGTGCCTGGAGATCCCCGGCCCTGCGCGCGGTGGGATAGACCGTCCATCCGCGATCGCGGAGCATGCGTGCACAGGCTTCACCGATGCCCGTCGAACATCCGGTTACCAAGACACTTCGAGGTACGCTGGGGAAGGCCATGACCGATCCTTAACGCCCGCTCTCACGCGAGAGGCCGAGGGATGGGTACAGGGTCCCGCGGATCAACCAGATCAGGAAAAACATCATGAGCACCGGATACACGATTCCGTCGAGGATGTACACCACCATCACGTACACCGCGCCCTTTCCCACCTTCTTGAGTCCACCATCCTCGACGTAGTTGATCAGCTCGTCCGCCTTGCTTTTGAAGACTTCCGCCTTCTGCTTCATGCCCTTTGCGGATTCGATATCGCTCGTGCCAAACGTTGCGGAAAGCTCATGGAAGGTCTGTTCGTATTCGACCGTCATCTTCGCGGTGGAGTGATGGCTCAACCAGGCGGCTCCCTGGACCGACAGGGGCAACACGAAGTAGATCAACAGTGCGATCAGGAGCATCATTCCCGCCATGCGCTTGAAAGTCTGGGCGATCGGGTTGTGCGGGTTCCGAAAGGAGTGGAACAGGGCGAGCACGAGATACATCGCAAGGGAGGCGCTGAGGAAAACCGAGCCGATGCCGATCGTGCCCTCGAGAAAGTATTTGAAGCTGAGCAGGACGATCGACGCGACGAGGACCACCTGCCAGGCCACATTGAGGTAATCGAGCAGGGGTTGCACAATATCGCCGAATTCGACCACCATCTCGCTTCCCTCGATCACGTCTACGGATCCCTTGGCTACCATGATGGGCACGAGCAGGCTGGCGGCCTTCTGGGTGGTGTCCTCGAGATACGTGGCGTTCTGGCTGCGCGCCGCGTTACCGTAGGCGCGGTTGTAGACGGCGTCGAAGATCCCGGAAACGGTACCGACCAGGAGGAGCATAAGGATGACCACCGTGCGGTAGCGCCGGAAGCCGGTGGCGGGTTCTGGGGCTTCGTTGTTCATAACCGATTATGTCATAGTATGCGGTTTTTGCGCCTTTCTGCCAAGTTTACGCTAATAATGGCCCCCTGTGGGGCTCATTCGGCTCGCAAAATGGACTCTTTCCCTCTACGGTTCACGGATGAAAATTAGAATGGTCTTTATCGCCCTCTGGGTACTTTCCCTGGTGCTCGTGTTCATGATGACCCGTGATGCCGACTCCGGCGTCGAAAGGGATCATGCAATGGTGCCCGCAGAAGTCGCAGGGTCCGCTGCACAGGTCGACCGTCAGGTCCCCCTCGGCACCCCGCGCACGGTAGAAAAAATCGTGGTGGTTGAGCGCGAGGGTGCCGAAACCGAGGTCCCCGCATTCGGAGAATTCGACCGGGACATCGCCCCGGACGATATCCTGCAGCAGCTCCCCGGGGCCCTTCGGGCCGGGGGGAATGTCATGGCCAACAATCTCCTGGTAGCGGAATTGTTGGCCAACCTGACGCCTGAGAATGTGCATACAACCTTGTCGGTGTTTGAAAATGCCGAGCGGAACGCGCTCAACGACCACAACTTTCGCATGTTCATGTACGCATGGGGCGAAATCGATGGCCAGGCGGCCACCGAGTATGCGTTTTTCAACGATGAAGGCAAGAAGGTCCATTACGGGGGCACTTCGGCCATGATCGGCTGGAGCAGCCAGGATCCCCAGGCGGCGAAGGCCTTTGTCGAGGGGGTTGAAGACGGCAACCGCTCCAAGGGTTACCTGGTCGACGCCCTGGTGCGGGGCTGGGTCAAGAACGACTTGGCCGGGGCCAGCGATTACGTAGGCACCATAGAGAATGTCGACAGCCGGCGCAAGCTGGTTGAGCACCTGGCCCATGAGCACATCAGGCAGCAGGGGCCAAGGAGCGCGCTGAACTGGGCGGATTCCGTCGCCGTGGGTCACGAGGATCCCAAATACGCCTACCAGGTCGTCAACGAGGTCGCTTTTTACGCGGCCCGGAAAGATCCCATGGCCGCCCGGGACTGGGTCGAGCGCAACCTGGATTCCGAGTACCTGAGCCCGCGGATTTTCGAGGAAGTCGCCGACGAGATGACCGAGATCGATCCCGGTGCCGCCGCGGCCTTCCTGGACAGGCATTTTGAAGACAAGCGCGTGAACGGCAAGGTGATCGCGGAGATGACCGAAGAATGGGCCCGTACGGACCCGGCGGCTACGGCGGCATGGCTGGATCAATACATGGGCCACGAAAAAATTAACCACGAGGTGGTGCATGAGCTTGCGAGTGGGTGGGCGGACAGCGATCCCGACGCAGCGATCGCCTGGGTGGCGGAACTGGAGAACAAGGACCTGCAACGCAAGGGCCTGGCTTCCGCCGTCGACCAATGGGCCCGCCAGGATACAGCGGCGGTGGGTGAATGGTTGAACCAGCAAACCCAGCGTGGCGACCTGTATGACCCGGCGATCGAGGTTTACGCGAATCGTATTGCCCGCGAGGCCCCGGTGGCGGCCTTGAGCTGGGCCCAGCAAATCCAGAACGACGACCGGCGCGAGCGCACAACCGTACGTGCGGGCCAGGCGATGTTCCGCGAGGATCCGGAGGCGGTCAATGCCTGGTTGCCCGGTAGCGGCTTGTCGGAACGCGCCCAGAAGGCGATACAACAACCACCCAGGCAGGACCATCGCCGCGACTGGCACGGGCGCCGCTAGGCCGTCGGCCTTTTGCTTGGCCTTGGGTACCTGCGCTTACTCGGCCTTTTCCCAGGCACCCCTGAGTTCCGCTATTTTCGCCCGGGTCGGGGGAAACGGTTCTTCTATAGCATCGAGCAGGGCCATGGCATCCGCGGTTTTCCCATCGCCCTGCAGGGCCTGGGCTTTCAGGATGAGCAGGCGTTCCCGGGGAAATTTATCCAGGTCCTTATCCTGTAGTGCGAGGTCCGCCTGGGCGATCACGCGGGCAAAGGCTTTCGCTTCCAGTTCCTTCGTCAACAACTGGTGCTGCTGTTCATTCAGGATCCGCAACTTCGTCCCCTGGGCCTGGTCGGCTATGCTGCCGGTAGCACTGACCTCAAGGACCTTGTTCACGGCCGACAGGGCCTCATCCATTTTTTCTGCCACGGCATAGGCAATGACATCGAGCATCAAGGTGGCCTGTAACAACTCACCTTCCGGTTTTCGATCGGCGATAAAATCCTCGATCCACGCATGGGCGGGTTCCGTGTTACCCGAACGGAAGGTTCCCTGTACCTTGCTTTCCAGGGCCTTGAACTGTTCCTGTGATTCCTGGTTGCGGACGAATTTCAGCGTGTCGTCCGGGTCGAGTTGCTTAATCGCCGCCATCTCTTCGTGGTAGAAACCACCCAGGCTCTCCTCCGGGACGAGTTTCAGTGCGCTGATCAGTTGGCGCGCCTTCTCGAGGCCTTGTTGCCCCTTCGCCTGCTTGAAGAGCTCGTCGCGCTGCTCCCGCTGCTTGCGGTGCTGGTCCAGGTGCGCGACATAGGCTTCCGGGCCACCCCGTTGGTAACCGGTCCTGGCGTAGGGGCGTCCGGTAGCATCCGTGAGGTATATCGTGGGATAGCCGCGAATACCGTATCGGTCCTTGAGCTCCGCGTTTTGCGCTTTTAACGCGTCACTTTGCGGCACCTTGGAAGGATAATCCAACTCGACCAGGACAAAGGAATCGCCTACGCCCTCCTTGAACGCGTCGTGCTTGAAAACTTCCGCCACAAGGCGTTTACACCAGCCACACCAATCGGAGCCGGTGAAATCGATCAGCAGGTCCTTGTTTTCCTTTGCCGCCTGCGTTTTTGCAGCCTCGAAGTCACTGGTCCAGCCTTCTTCGCTAGCGAGACTGCGCACGGACAGGCCGCAGCTTAAGAGGAGGATGAAAAGGCTGGCTCGAATAGTGGTGGATAACAGATGCATGTGGGACCCCTAGGTTAAGTTTAGGGCGGCGAATATCACCCCGGGTTCCCTTCAGGTCAACCGAAATATAAGGGGATCAAACCCGGTCGTTCACTCTTTCAGCACCTGGATTTGATAGTAATAGGGCGCCTGGTTCACGAGGTAGAGGTCCAGGTGGTTATTGATGGGTGGGGTAGCGGGAAGCGCCTCCGCGACGGCTTCATAGGGTCCATCGATATCCACGCTGCGCAGGACCCGGTAATGGCGATCCGGGGCACTGCTCCAGTAGAGGCGCACAGTCTGGGTACCAAGGCTGCTTGCCGTGACCATGTCCAGGAGTGCGAAACGGCTGCTTGGGCTATTCGCGTCGGTACCGGCATACACCTCATGCGCGTCACTCATGCCGTCCGAATCCGAATCTGTCAGCAGGGGCTGGGTCAGCTGGCCGTCCGGATCGAAGGGCGTATTGAGCACGTCGATGCCATGGTTTTCCTCGTAATCGAGCAGGCCGTCGCCATCGCTGTCGGTGGGAGGGACAAAAACCACGCGCTGTATATTGGTGCCGGCGAAACGGGAGTCGTTCACCGCGTAGGAAAACAGAAAGGTGACCTCGTTTGAGGAACCATCGTCGTAGGTAAACGAGAAGGCGTTGGTCGCCGGGTCCGTTACCACGGATTCCGGCCCGGCCAGTTGTTGCCACGAGAATTGGTCCCCGGGGCCGGCCGGATCCATCCCGATCCGAATCGTGTCTCCCTTGGCAGCGTAGTGTGTATTGGTTTGGTCGGGGGTGGGAAAATCGTTTGCCACCAGTACGGGATCGAGCACAAAATATTCATCCGCCACGATATTCGTATCCAGGACGCCCGGCGCGGGCCACTGGTCAACGACCAGGCCATTCGTGTAACTCACCTTGGCCAGGTAAAGTTTTTCCGGTACGCCGCCGAAGGCTTCCTCCAGGTCGATCGTGCCCTCGACCACGCGGACCCCGCGCGATGGGGAGGCGGTCCGGCTTGCGTGCAGGGTTGTCAGGGCATTCGTCAGGGTGAGATTCCACCCCCAGCCATAAGCGCCAAAGCTGTGGTCTGCCTGCAGGTAGAGATCCGGCGTGAGGATCTGCGCCTGCATCCCGCCTGGCGCCTGACCAATCGAATTTGTTTCGCTATTGATGTAGAGGTGGGAGAACAGGGGCGACCCCGTGGTGTCCGGATAGGCCAGGTAGAGGGTGGTCCCGGTCAAACTGGCGTAGCATCCGTTCAACCCCACCGCACCGCGATCCAGCAGGCCGTCCATCTTGAATGGATGGTCGAGGTCGATCAGGAATTCGTCCAGCAACTCCAGGTCTTTTGAGATGCAGCGCACGATCATGCTGCTTCCCATGACCTCGAAACCCATGTAGCTGTGGACGGCGTTGTTGATGAGCGCCGAGTACGGCGCACGCTGGGTCAGGCCGTACAGGGGTCTGCCCCCTGCCCCGGTGGTTATGTAGTGAATGCCATTGATCGGATTGATGCGCTCATAGGTATGGTTGTGTCCGCTGATGGCCAGGTGCACGCCCCGGCGCTCCAGGATCGGCACCACAAATTCGCGCATGGTATCCTCCTCCCCCCAATAAAATAAACTCGTATACGGCGGGTGGTGGTAATAAACAATTTTCCATTGCTGGAGCGTGGCCGCCAGGTCCTGGTCCAGCCAGTTGAGTACGGCGGGCCGGAGGGCGTCAATCTGTATGCTGGTGGAGTCGATGACGGTGAAATGGATGTTACCGTAATCATACGAGTAGGTGCGTTCCAGGTAGGGTCCATTTTCCGGAAGGCTCAAGGCTCCGAGGAGAGGAAAGCCGCTATCGGTGGCGATGTCGTGATTCCCCAGGGCGGGCATGAAAGGGGCTTGCGAAAATACGGATTGAAACGGAGTGAACAGGTTCGGATCCAGCTCGGAGGGCGCACCGTTTTCGTATACGTTGTCACCCACGGAGATAAGGAGCCAGGGTGCGAAGGGCGGAATGGCGGCCGCGACCGCAGCTGAACTCGCCGAACTGGTCCCAAAATCCCCGATCGCGGCGAAGCGGAAACCCTGGTCGCTGGCGGGTGGGGCACGAAACACGCTTGCGACCGCTACCACCTCGCCCGGCTCCACCACGCGGTAATAGATAACCGCCCCGTCGGGGGCCCCGGTAAGGATCACCTGGTGCTCGCTCGCCGGATCGGTTGCAAAGGAACCCGCCTCGTAACTGGGCGTCAGCCCGAAATCAATCCGGGTGGTCTCGACCACATCCGTAACCCAGCGAATATAAATCGCGCCCGGCACCGGCAGGGAGATGAGTGGTCCTCGCGTAATCCCGCCAAGAACACAGGATAATCCCGCGAGGAAGGTTGCTAGCATGAGGGTTTGGCGTCTGGTGTACATCGGGGTTACCGGACGAGTATAGCATGTAAGGAGGGCCCTTTGCATACGTTCAATCCCGGCTTGGGGGTAAAATGGGCACAAAGCCCTTCATTTGCTGCCAAGTTCCCGCTCGTTTCTGCGATTTGGGGCTTGTCAGGGAGCACCCGGCACGTATAGTCCGCGCCGAATTAACACAAGAAACCTAATAAATCATAGAAGTTAGGAAGCTCCCAGAAGATAGAAGAAGACAAAGAGCAGGCAAGATAAGGAAGTGTGACTCAATATGGATGCAGCAGCTAAGGCAGAAATCGTAAAAGACTATGGACGTGGCGAAACGGATACCGGTTCGACCGAGGTTCAGGTTGCCATTCTGACCAAGCGTGTCCTCGAGTTGACGGAGCACCTCAAGGTCCACCACAAGGACCATCACTCGCGTCGCGGATTGTTGCTCATGGTGAGCAAACGTGTTCGCCTCTTGAAGTACCTGATGAATCAAGACAATAATCGTTATCAGGAACTCATCAAGCGACTCGGACTCCGTCGGTAGTACCGTTTGCCGCTGGCGAGGCCGCCGCGGACATTTGCAGCAGCCTTATCCAGCACTTTCCGCCTCCCGGACGGGCAACCGTCCCGCTCTCTTCGTGCGCCGTTGCGCATGTTCCATTTTCAAAGAAGCGTCCTTGGAACCAAAAGGAAAATAAGAAATGAAAGATGCTAAGTTCGTAGAAATCCCCCTTGGGGGCAAAACCCTTCGTATTGAGACCGGTGTGCTCGCCAGGCAGGCAGCAGGATCGGTCATGGTACAAATCGGGGATACCGTCCTTTTCTGTGCAGTCAGCGGCTCCTCCAAGCCCCGGGAAGGTATCGACTTCTTCCCGCTCCAGGTCGAATACCGTGAAAAGTTTTATTCGGCCGGGCGTTTCCCCGGTGGCTACTTCAAGCGGGAAGCGCGTCCCTCGGAAAAGGAAATCCTGACCATGCGCGTCACGGATCGTCCCATTCGACCGCTTTTCCCGGAAGGCTATCACAACGACGTACAGATCAACGCCATGGTCATGAGCGTGGACGGTGAACACGAGCCGGACATGCAGTGCATCAACGCTGCCAGCGCCGCCCTGACGCTTTCCGAGATCCCCTTCATGGGGCCGATCGGTGCCGTACGCGTGGGTCGCGTGGAGGGCGAGTTCGTTATCGAACCAACCCAGGAGCAAATCCTGGCCAGCGACATGAACCTCGTTTACGTGGGTACCCGCGAGAAGACGATGATGATCGAAGGCGACGCGGACGAGGTCCCGGAGGCCGAAATGATCGCTGCCATGCGCCTTGCGCATGAAGCCATTGTACCGATCGTCGACGCCCAGCTTGAACTGCGGCGAATGATGGACCTGCCCGACAAGGTGGTAGAGGTGGTGCCGATTGACCAGGAGAAGCTCGACAAGTGCTTTGAACTGGTTGGCGAGGAAATGTTCGGCATCATGACCATCGCGGGCAAGGCCGAACGCTCAGAGCAGGTGAAAGCCATGCGCGAGCAGCTCGGGGGGCAACTCGCGGAAGTATACGGTGAAGACCTCACGGAAGAAGAGTACTTTCACCTGTTTGATGAATTTGAAATCCAGGTCGTGCGCAAGAACGTGCTGGAACACGGCAAGCGGATCGACGGCCGGGCCATGGATGAGATGAGGCCCCTCACGGGTGAGGTCAACGTACTGCCCTCGCGCGTGCACGGTAGTGCCGTTTTTGCCCGTGGCGAAACCCAGGCCATGGCAACCATCACCCTGAGCTCGAAAAAGGATGCCCAGAGCATGGATGGCGTGACCGGCGGCCCCACGGAGAAGGACTTCCTGCTCCACTACAACTTTCCGCCCTACTCGGTTGGTGAAGCGGGACGTCTCGGCATGACCAGTCGTCGCGAAATCGGCCATGGCAACCTGGCCGAGCGCTCCCTGAAGCCGATGATGCCCGACGACTACCCCTACGCGGTACGTATTGTGTCCGAGGTGATGAGTTCCAACGGTTCGACCTCGATGGCCTCGACCTGCGCGGGTTCCATGGCCCTCATGGATGCGGGTGTTCCGGTCAAGAAGCCGATCGCGGGCATCTCCGTCGGTCTTTTCACCGGCGAAGGGAAGAGCATTCCGGTCTTGGATATTCTCGGCACGGAAGACCACTGCGGCGACATGGACTTTAAGGTCTGCGGCACCTCGGAAGGCATTACCGGGTTCCAGGTTGACATGAAGATTCACGGATTGGACTGGGAACAGGTCGAGACGGCCTTCTCCATGGCCTACACGGGCCGCATGCAGATACTCGAGTTCATTTCAACCGTGATCAGCGGACCCCGCGAGGACCTTTCGCCTTTCGCCCCACGTGTCGTCCAAATCCAGATCGATCCGGAGAAGATCGGTGCGGTTATCGGACCAGGCGGAAAGATTATTCGCGGCCTGACCGAAGAGCACCAGGTCCAGATCGACATCGAGGAGGATGGAACGGTTTCCATCTACAGCAACAATGCCGAAAACATGGCCGCCGCCAAGGCCGCTGTTGAGGGTATCACGGCTGAAGCGGAACCGGGCCGGACCTACGACGGGGTCGTGACCGGGACAAAGGACTTCGGCGCATTCGTCGAGATCATCCCCGGTCTCGAAGGACTCGTGCACATCAGCGAACTGGACTTCGGCCGGGTGAACGCGACCGAAGACGTCTGCAAGATCGGCGATAAAATGAAGGTGAAGTGCCTGGACGTTGGAGACAACGGCCGGGTCAGCCTCAGTCGCCGTGCGGTACTTGAAGACGAGGGCCAGACGCCGCCCCCGGGAACCGAGCAGAGCGACGGCGATCGCGGGGAGCGCCGTGCACGACCCCAGGGTGAACGCCGGGGGAGTGGTGATCGACGCGGTGGTGGCCGCCGCTAAACGGGATGAGGGTGCTGGGTTTCCCAGCACCCCCGGGCAAATCCACCTGGTGCCCTTGACATATTTAGCGTGAATTGAATATGTTATGGGGTTCCACGACATACCGGTGTATGGATGCGTAAAAAAACAGCCATAAGCAGCTTAATATTTGCTATAATCTTTTCCCTATCAATGGGTTATGGCCAGCAATCCGCCCTCTTTGAGGATTCTGATTCGCAAGGGGGCGGCCTGTACGTCCCTTTGGACACCTTGAGGGACGCCCCACAGCGGGTTTGGGCGAAACCTATCGTGTTCAAGGATGTCCTCAAGAGTAAGCCCGGTACCCGCAGCCTGAAGATCAACGATAAGTATTATGCCCGATTTGAGACCGCCGGACTCGGTTCCGTCTACGCGAATGACGATGTCAAGCGCGAGTTACAGGCCGCCACCACCGGCAAGGAACACATCTTTTCCGGGACCGTGCTCAATCGTCGCAGCAGCTTCTACATCATCGTAACCAGTGCGGTGGAGCCCCAGGCGAACCCCGATGAACCCTCGACCATCATCGGCAAGCTCATCAACCGCAGCGTGAACAACGAACTCAGGAATCATAAGGCGCAGGTCGCCCTGGTTCAGTTGCTCGATACCGTCCAGGGGGACATGCTGGTATACGCGCGTCAGAACGACATTCCCTTCAAGGATCTTTTCAACGAGCGCTCCAGCCACAGCGAGCGTGCGATTGACATTATCCGGTCCTCGATTGATCCGCTGAATTATTCCGCCGAGATGAAGCCGGGCGAGATTCTCGCGCAGCTCCTCCACCTTTCGCTCCAGGATTACTACAATATTGAGGGCAATGATGAGCCCGCTATCGATGTCTCTGCGGAAGCGATCGCGGCAGCCATGGAACCGAAGAAGGAAATCAAACCCATTGCGCCCATCCTCTCCCAATTAGAGCAGAATACGGAAACGTTGAGCTCCACAGCGGATTTGATTTCGAAGAAGAGCCCGGTGGAAGATAAGGATCTCGCTACCCTTATTTCGGCGTTGAGTGCCAAGCCCTCCATCCCGGAACCGGAAGAAAATCCCTTAAAGATGAAGAATGCCGAAACGCCGGAAGCTGCCGTGGTGGAGGTGAATGACATTATCGAAGTCATCGAATCCACCCCGGCCCCCGCAGCGGGAAAAGTTGAGATTATCAAGCAGCCCGACCCGCAGGCCGGGGACGCCAATCTATTGAGTGACATTGAGGCCCTGTTGAACTCGGATCCGCCGGAAGCCCCCCGGGCCGAAAGCAAGCCCCCCGCTCAACCCGAAGCGGTCAAGCCTGCCGAGCCCGTGGATGACTCGCTGGTCGATGAGCTGGATGCCCTGCTCCGGGAAGTAAAATCCGAGGAGGTTCCGGAGGCCGTACCCACGCCGAAACGCGCCGCACCTGCGGTACCGGTTGAAGAGACCCGGCTCGATTCCAGGGCCCCCATGAATAGTACGTCCATCCCCGCAGCCGCGCCCAAAGCATTGAGCGATCAACCCATGGGCAGGAAGGCGTCCAATGCTTCATCGGGGCAACCGGTAGCTGCCAGCAAGCCTGCGAAAAGGAAGAAGCGTGGGTTTCTGGGCTTCGGCAAGCGCAAGGAGGCGGACCCGCCCGCAGATAAGCCGATCGTTCTCGCCTCCAACATCAGCAAGGCGGCACCTCCGGAGCCTGAATTGAAGTCGTCCTCGAAAGAAGACTTCATGTTTCAGTTCTCACCGATTCGTCGCTGAGCCGGGTGCGACGCCCGTTCCGCTACCCTTTAGCGCTCAAATAACCCGGTGCGCGTCCACGCACCGGGCGTTTAAATGGCGGATTTATTCGTTTACTTGAACCGCTCGTAAGACTCTGCAACCTTGTTCCAGTTCACCACGTTCCAGATGGCACCCAGGTAATCCGGACGGCGGTTCTGGTAGTTCAGGTAATAGGCGTGCTCCCAGACATCGACCCCGAGGATCGGGGTGCCGCTGCCATCCATGAGCGGGTTATCCTGGTTTGGCGTGGAGGTCACGGCGAGGCCCCCATCCTTGATCACCAGCCAGGCCCAACCGGAACCGAAGCGTGTTGCTCCCGCTTTCTGGAAGGCTTCCTTGAAAGCGTCGAAACTGCCGAAAGCGCTGTCGATCGCTTCCGCCAGATCACCGTTCGGTTCACCACCCGCATCGGGGCCGAGCACTTCCCAGAAGATGGAGTGGTTCATGTGACCACCGCCGTTGTTTCGCACCGCCCCGCGGATGGCTTCCGGCAACTGGTCCAGTTGCGTAACGAGTTCACAGATTGATGTATTCGCCCATTCCGTGCCTTCCAGGGCCTTGTTTGCATTGGCAACGTAAGCGGCGTGGTGTTTGCCGTGGTGTATTTCCATCGTTTTTGCATCGATGGTCGGCTCGAGCGCGTCGTACGCGTAAGGTAACTCAGGTAGTTCAAAGGCCATGTGTTTCTCCATATAGGGGGTTAATTTCGGGACCGGGAGGAATATAGGAGATTCCAATTTCAGGTCAAGCGCACAGGCTACCGTTTAGTCCAGGCCGTAGAATCGGACCGCGTTTTCATGAAACAACTTCCGGGTGACCCGGGCTCCCTTGGGTGCAAAAAAAGCATGGATAATGTCAAACTGTTCCGCGTACTTGCCACCGCGCATGCTAACCGGCCAATTGCTGCCGTAAATGATACGGTCTTCACCAAAGGCCTCATAAACAACGTCAAAGGTGGGCGCGTAATAGGCGGGCCCCTTTGGTGCGGGCATTTTCCCCGTGCGCTGGAAGATTCCGCTGACCTTGCAGAATACGTTCGGCTGGGCGGCGGCACGCTTAACCGAACTACGCCACGAGGCTTCAGCCGCTCCGCCGGTGATGGACAGGCCGGTTACATGATTGACCAGGATCTTCAAGTGGGGCACTCGCTTTGCAACCAGGGTGACCTCATCAAGGGAGAAGTTAGCCAGGAGGATATCCAGGCACAGGCCTTTATCTGCGAGTAGCTTCAGGTCGCGCCACACGGCCGCATCCTCGAAGAACGTATCGCCGCCGGGCCGGGACCGCATGCGGATACCCTTGTAGCGTGGGTCGGCGGAAAACCGATCGAGCAAATCCGCGAATGCATCCGTGCCGATCGGCAAGCTCCCGACCACGCCCACATAGCGTAGTGGATCATGCTTCACCTGGTCCAGTACCCACTGGTTGTCCTCTACCCGGCTGCTCGCTTCCACCACGATCGCAGCGGTGATCCCCTCGGCCTTGCAGAGCGCATCGAAATGCTCCGGAAGGACGGGTCGAAACAGGACCTTGTCCGAGGGCGGGGGCCAATCCACCCCGGCGGGTCGACCCGTATCATACAGGTGAATATGGGTATCGATCTTCCGGATAGCGGTGGTGTCCTGCTCCCATTGCGTTGTCGTGCAACCCGCCAGGCCAAGGGCGGCAGCCAGGGGAAGAAGTCTTAGGTAACGCGTGTGCCAGGTCATGGATCGTGCTCCGGTTGAGGTTCAGGATTTTCCGTTCCAGTTGTTGCATGATACGGTTTGTAAAAGGAGCACAAGATCCTGCGTGGCATAGTACCTGCGAAACAAGAACACCTTGGGCCTAGCTCCAGAACTCGTATTTCTCGGCCATAAGCACGTACACGCCGAGGAGGAAATTCGTAAATGCATGAGCGATGCCGGCGGCCCAGACGTCTTTCGTGCGCAGGATAAAGGCTCCGTAGCAGATACCGCAGATCATGCCGACCAGCCAGCGGTGGTGAATCAGGCCGAAAAGCATGGCGATGAAAATAAACATCAACTTGTCGTATTGGCCGAGGTCCACGCGAAGGAATTTTTCATCGATCGCCCAGCGGTACATCCAGCCGCGCCAGAAGAATTCCTCGATGAAGGAGATCACCAGGGCAGAGCCGAGGAGGCGGGTTATCGTAAACAGCCAACCACAGGTTTCCGGGGCGTAGTA
Organism: Kiritimatiellia bacterium; assembly: GCA_029936175.1. Taxonomy (GTDB): domain Bacteria; phylum Verrucomicrobiota; class Kiritimatiellia; order SS1-B-03-39; family UBA6053; genus JAPYUI01. The sequence goes on along the minus strand of JAPYUI010000031.1, from coordinate 5,158 downwards.
CATCTCGACGATCGGCTGACTGATTTTCCACGGAGCTTGGGTGCCGATCGTCAGGTAGCCGCGGTGCAGCCATTCATATTTCGACATAAAATCGGTCTCGAAGAGTACCCAGAAACCGAATACAAAGGCGCCGATGAGCAGGGCCATGGGCACGTTCTTGAGATTCAGTCGCGGATACCACTGCCAGGGCTTGTAATAGCAGAAGACGGCGAGACAGATGATCGAGCGCAGGGCGTACTTCCAGCCGGCGGGGTCGCCCAGGATATTCATGAAGAATATCCAGGCGAAAAAGGGCAGGACGTGATTCATCCATGCGTCCTTTGGATACGGATATTCCGCATCCTCACCCGCAAGTTCTACTTCCTCGCTCACCGCCAATGGTTTATGCTTCGCTCGAATCAAGTGCAAGATATGGATCGAACAAAACAATTAAGCCTGGATGACATCATGGTCTCCCTGCGAGAGAAGCCCGCCGAGTGGCAGCAGAAGTACCTCGCGTTTTACTCCAGCTTCCTCGGCGGGATTGTGAAGGATCCACGCGCGATGCTGGTCCCCGTGGATGATCACCTGGTGCATCGTGGCGACGGGGTATTTGAAACCCTGAAGTGTCGGCACGGGCATGTCTACAATCTTGGCCAGCATCTCGACCGCCTGCTTAAATCCTGTGTGCGCATTGGCCTGGTACTGCCGGTCGATCGCGACACCCTGGGGCGGATTGCGTGCGACACGATCCACGCGGGTGGCGATCCGGACTGTCTCGCGCGTATCCTGGTAAGCCGCGGTCCCGGGGGCTTAAGCGTGGATCCCTACGAGTCGATCGCGCCCCAGGTGTACATCGTGGTGTACCAGGCAAAGCTTTCATTTATGGAACATCAACCGGAAGGGGCGACCTGTGCCTTTTCTGATATCCCCGGAAAGCCCCCGTATTTTGCCACCATCAAGACCTGTAACTATTTGCCGAATGTCCTGATGAAGAAACAAGCCGTCGACCGGGATGTCGATTTCGTCATCGGTGTGGATGAAGCAGGACACGTGACCGAGGGACCGACGGAGAACATCGCGATCGTGACGCCGGGCGGGATACTCGCTCGCCCGGAAGAGACCGCCCTCTTGACCGGGACAACCCTGATGCGCGGGATGCACCTGGCGGAGGCCCTGGTCGCACGCGGCGTTATCAATGGCCTGGAGGTCCGGTCGATTACCCGCGACGAGGTACAGCAAGCCGCCGAGGTCTTGATCTTCGGAACGACCACCGATGTAACGGCCGTGATCCAGGTGGAGGAGCAGGTCATCGGTGATGGCGCACCGGGTCCGGTGTGGCGGGCCCTGCATGAAGGGTTGGTCGACGAACTGGAGAGACATCCGGATTTGCGCACCCGCGTTTTTTAATTTCGCCTCGTGGTCGGGCAGGTGGTCGCTCCGCCTCGTTTTTTACCCGACAAGGATTATGGGATAGGGCTTTAGGGGCTCTTTTCCCCAAAACTTGACTTTTTTGCGAAAAAGGCTACCTTGCGAGGCGATGAATTATTTGCTGTCAGTGCTGGAACTGCTCCTCCTCGGCCTACCAAGGCCGGTGGGACCTTCCCGTATGCGCTGAGCTCAAGACATCGCAGCAGGAATGACCCACCGGAAATCACGGTGGGTTTTTTGTTGTCCACCGTGTGCGCTGGCTCAAAATACCAAAAGCACCGAACAGGAAAACGACGATGAGCGCAAAAAAGAAAAAAGACCACGTAGTGATTTTTGATACGACCTTGCGCGACGGGGAGCAGTGCCCCGGCGCCAGCATGGTCCTGGCCGAAAAGCTCCAGGTTGCCCGGCAGCTCGCCCGCCTGCGGGTGGATATCATCGAAGCCGGGTTTCCCATTGCTTCGCCGGGAGATTTTGAGGCCGTTCACGCGGTGGCCACCGAGCTCGCCGGTACCGCGGCAAAGCGTCGTCGTTCACCCTCGATCTGTGGGTTGGCCCGTTGTGTTTCCGGGGATATTGACCGCGCGGCGGAAGCCCTGGAACCTGCCGATCATAAAGGCCGCATCCACGTCTTCCTGGCCACCTCCGCGATCCATCGCGAGCACAAGTTGAAAATGGCCAAGTCGAAAATTATCGAAACCGTGGTTAAAAGCGTCTCGCACGCGAAGAGCTATGTCGAGGACGTACAGTTCAGCCCCGAGGACGCGGCCCGGACCGAACACCCTTTTCTGGTGGAGGTCGTGCAGGCCGCTGTCGATGCGGGTGCGACCACGATTAACATTCCCGATACGGTGGGGTACGCCGTACCGGAAGAATTCGGCGCGTGCATTGCCCACTTGAAAGAGCATGTAAAGGGCATCGATAAGGTGGTGATCCACGTGCACTGCCACAACGACCTGGGCCTGGCGGTTTCCAATTCCCTGAACGCGATTTGTCACGGGGCGCGCGGGGTTGAATGCACGATCAACGGCATCGGTGAACGCGCGGGCAACTGTTCGCTGGAAGAAGTCGTGATGGCCCTGCGTACCCGCAGCGATTTTTTTAACCTGGATACCCAGGTCAAGACGGAAGAGATCTTCCGCACCAGTCGCCTGGTCAGCCAGATGACCGGCCTGCATGTGCAGCGAAACAAGGCGATTGTCGGGGCGAATGCCTTCGCGCATGAAGCGGGCATTCACCAGGATGGCATGCTGAAGGACCGGACGACCTATGAAATCATGCGTCCTGAAGATGTCGGGATCTCCGGTACCGAGCTGGTGCTGGGCAAACACTCCGGGCGACATGCCTTTGGCGACCACATGAAAAAGCTCGGGTTTGACCTGGCGGACCAGCAACTGGAGAAGTCCTACGACGCCTTCATCGCGCTTGCGGACCGCAAGAAGCACATCTACGACGATGACCTGGTGGCTATCATGCAAAACCAGATGGACATGGCCACCGCCGTCTACACCCTTGAATACCTGCACGTGGCTACCGGCAACAGCACGGTTCCAACTGCGACCGTTCGCCTGAAAAAAGGTGATGAGGAAATGCAGGATGCGGCCTGCGGGGATGGACCGGTGGATGCAGCATTGAAAACCATCGAGCGCATCACCGGAATTCAGGGCAAGTTGCTTGATTTCAGCTTGCAGGCGGTCACGCGGGGCAAGGATGCGCTCGGCGAGGTCAGCGTGCAGGTGGATTTCGGGGACCAGACCATCACCGGGAAAGGCTCGAGCACGGATATCGTCGAGGCCGGGGCCAGGGCCTACTTGAATTGTATCAACCGGCACATCAGTGCCCGGAAGCCGAAAGGCAAGAAGAAGACCCGTCGCAAGGCCTCGTAGCATGGCCTGAAAAAATACCGGTACGAAAAGTAGGATGTTGTGGCGCGAAACCTTGGCGCCGTAGCGCCTCGTCTATCTTGCATCCCCAGCCAAAAGGTGTATCGTCCAATTCCATGGCATTTAAAAAAGTTCAGTCGGAAAAAGGCAAAAAGGAGGAAGGTGAAGACCTTCAGCCGGTCGACCTGATTCGCCGCACCTACACGTACAAGCCGGGTGCGGACTGCCCCTTCTGTGGATCTGTCGCCTGTGATGCCACGGTTTCCGTCGACATGAATCCCCCGATTCTGGATCTATACCGCATGATGGATGAAACCGTGACCGACTTGCCCTGCTGTGTTCCTTGCGGAACAAAACACATCCGGGTGGACAACCGGCTGTTGAAGCGAGGGGAGTGGATTGGCTATCCGCTGTCGATTTTCCATCGCCTGCGTTACCGGGGCGAGGTGAAGCGCTGGCTGGCCGCGAACGCCACCCTGGCTACGGAATCCCCGCGGCCCCCCAGGAAATGGCATAGGCGAATGAAGCAGCATTACCTGGCACATGCATTGAAAAATGCGGCCATGACGGTTGTGATCATGTTGGTCGCCCGGCGCATCAGCGAGAATACCGGTTCTGAATTCTGGACCGTCGCGGAAAGCATCGTGATCATCGGGGGCAGCCTTTATGTGCTGCACGCACTCTGGCATGTCCTGCGCTTCATCCTGCAACCGGGCGTCGAAAGCTCCGAAACGCCTGTCCAGGCATAAGCTGGTAGAGCTCGCTTCCGCTGGTCGATCGCTTCCGGAGCCCGTTCAGGAGCCCGGCGAACTACCCCGGGACCTGCTCGCGTGCCATTTGGGTCTTGCGAATCAAAGCCGGACCCTGTTTCATTCGTGGATAACCCGAGAGGAATACCTGATGAAAACCGCCCTGATATCCCTGTCCTGCCTGGTCCTTAGCGCCCATGTTTCGCTTGCTGAATTTTCGATTGAATCAATAGAGGGCAAGATCAACGTGAACATTGATGGAAAACGGTTCACGACCTACGACTACAGCAGCTATGCCAAGCCCATCCTCTGGCCGATCATCGGGCCGACCGGCTCGGAGATGACGCGCAACTACCCGATGAAAAAGGGTGTGGCGGGGGAGGCGGAAGATCATCCGCACCATAAGTCCTTCACCTTTCACCACGGGGAAGTGAGCGACGAGAATTTCTGGCATGAAACGACCAAAGGAAACGGGACCATTCGCAACACGGCGATCGTGACGGCCGAGGTCGTGGACGGTAAAGCGGTGATCGCTTCCGCAAACGACTGGGTGGGCAAGGATGGAAAAACCGTCATCCTGAGCGATGAAACGCGCATTGTGTGCCACGCCGACGAGCACAATCGTTACATTGATTTCCAGGTTAAACTCATTGCGGGCAAGCGCGATGTTACCTTCCAGGATACCAAGGAGGGCGCGATGATGATTCGCACCCACCCGGAGCTTCGGGTGAACGGCAAGGTGGCCAAGGCCAAGGCCCTGAACAGTGCCGGTGACAAGGACAAGGGGCTCTGGGGCAAGAAGGCGGCCTGGGTGAATTACTGGGGCCCGGTAGAGGGCGCCGTATGCGGTATCGCGATCTTCGATCACCCGGACAACCTGCGCCATCCCACGACCTGGCATGCCCGTGATTACGGGTTGATCGCCGCGAACCCCTTCGGGCTGTCCTATTTCCAGCGCGCAGGCAAGCATGCCGGGGATCACACGATCAAGAAAGGGACGTCCCTGACCTTCAAGTATCGCTTCGTGTTCCACGCGGGGGACCACGAGGCGGCGGGGATTCCGGCCCTGTACAAAAAGTGGACGCAGTAGCTTATTGAGCGGGTTGGGAGGCCCGC
>JAPYUI010000477.1 GCA_029936175.1 Kiritimatiellia bacterium | reverse complement strand
CGCCTCTGGGTGGCCACCATGCCTGCCTATCCTCATTACCGCCCGGGTGACGCGATGCCGAACGACAAGTTGATCATCCTCGAGGATACCAATAACGATGGCAAGGCCGACAAGCAGACGACCTTTGCCGATCGTTTACACCTGCCGATGGGATTCGAGTTTGCGCCGGAGGGGGTTTACCTCTCGCAGGGTATCAACCTCGTGCTTCTGCGCGACACGGATGGCGATGACCATGCGGACGTGAAGGAAATTGTCCTGAGTGGCTTCGATGACCATGACACCCACCACGCAATCGGGGCGTACTGCGCGGACCCTTCCGGGGCCATGATCATGTGCGAAGGGGTGTTTCTGCGGACGAACGTGGAAACTGCGTACGGTCCGGTCCGCGGTACCAACGGGGGTTTTTACCGGTTTGCACCACAACGTCGCCACCTGGAGCGGCACGCCCAGTTGTCCATTCCGAATCCCTGGGGCGTGGCCTTTGATGACTGGGGCCAGCACTTCTTTCTGCACACTTCCGGGCCTACCTGTGAATGGATGCTCCCGGGTTCGGTCAAGCCGCGCTACGGTGAAGCGAACCCGAAGAGCAGGGACCTGCTGGAATCCGCCCACCGTGTGCGGCCGACCTCGGGTATCGAAATCCTGAGCAGCCGCCATTTCCCGGAAGAGGTCCAGGGCGACCTGCTCATCAATAACAATATCGGCTTCCTCGGTACCAAGCAGCATGGCTTTGAAGAGGAAGGCACCGGCTACGCAACGAAGTGGCGCCAGGATCTCACCCGGTCCAGTGATGGAAATTTCCGCCCGGTGGACCTGGAAGTCGGCCCGGACGGATCCCTTTTCATTATCGATTGGCAGAACCCGCTTATCGGGCATATGCAGCACAACGTCCGTGACCCAAACCGGGACCATACCCATGGCCGGATCTATCGCTTGACCTATCCCAGCCGCCCCCTGGTAAAGCCCGCGCAGGTCTACGGGGCAAGCATCACGACCCTGCTGGATAATCTTAAGCTGCCGGAATACCGGACCCGCTATCGCACGCGTCGCGAGTTGCGTGGCCGCGATGCCGACGAGGTCCTCGTCGCGATGAAGACCTGGATCGCGAGGCTGGATAAGAAGGATCCGAATCTCGACCACCACCTGGTGGAAGCCTTGTGGGTGAGCTGGGGGCTGGACCGAATCAACCAACCCC
>JAPYUI010000476.1 GCA_029936175.1 Kiritimatiellia bacterium | reverse complement strand
GCCACCGTAACTGTGATTGCTTACGCGCGCCCCGTTGTCCACGGCGTATTCCAGTGACTTGATGACCGCCGCGGTATCAATGATCAGGATGGGGAGACCGAAAAATTCCTCGACCCGCGAAATCTTGCAGATCATCAGGCTGGTCTCCCAGTTCATCCCGGTGACGCCCTCGTCGTTGTTTCCCACCGCCCCGACCGTGCCCGCCACGTGGGTGCCGTGCTCGGTACCGTCAACCGGGAAGAGATATCCGGTATCCGGGTTGGGGTCGTTGTCCAGGGCCCCGAAATCATACCCGTGGATATCATCCACGTACCCGTTCTCGTCGTCGTCGTTCACCGCAAATGGATAATCGTTGGTATCGTCGTCGAGGCTTCCGAACACGCCGTCGAAGCCGGCCAACGGGATGCCGTTGGTATTGTAATCCGCCCGCATGACCTCCTCGTCGAGAAAGTCGATGCCGGTTTCATCCACCAGTCCATCCCCATCGTTGTCGAGACCGTCGGTCACGTTGCTTTCCGCCGACTCGAGCGCGTCCCCGTCATCGTCAAAGAGCGCGACACCCGGGGCGCCATCGGCCGGGGCGGCCTCCCCGATGACCTCCAGCGGGTTGACCCACAGGTTGGCTTCCAGGTCTGGATGCATGAGCAGAGTCCCCGTGTCGTGGATCGAGACCGTCACCATCCTGGACCCGACCGAATGCTCCCATAACGTTTCCGCACCGGCGTCCGCGCCGAGGGAACCGCCGGTCTGCCGCGCGTTCTCCAGGCCCCACTGCGCGCTGTATTGGGGATCGTTCGGGGTCTTGGTCAACTCCTTGCGGTAGTTCGGCTCAACCAGTACCACGTCCGGGTGCGCCTGCAGGGCCGCGGCAATATTCCGCAGGGGCTGGTTCAGGGGAACCCTGACGTGGGCGGCGGGCAACAACTTGTACCGGTGCTGGACCACGGCACCCACCGTGTTCAGGGCCAGGTCCTGCTGTTCCGGGGGAAGGAAGTCGCGGTACATGACCAGGAGTTCGCCGGGAATGTAATCCTCCCAGGCTTCCAGGCGCTCCCAGGCGACCTGGACGTTTGCAAGCTCGCCGATGATGTTGTCCGGCAAGTCCTCGATACTCTCCACCAGGATATCGACGGTGCCGGCCAGGGGACCGTTATTGGTAACCGACAGCACCGCAATCGTGTCTTTACCCTCGTCGACAAAGA
>JAPYUI010000242.1:3870-5543 GCA_029936175.1 Kiritimatiellia bacterium | reverse complement strand
TCGCCGGGTACCGGTGCGCGTTCAACCATAGCTTTCCTGGGTGCGGGAAGCCCGCTCCCCTGGAGTTGCGGGGCGGTGCCGGTCCATGGATCCTGCTCTTGGCCCGCGCCGCTACATCATCCAGGCTTAAAAGATGCGTGCAGCGTCCAGCGCACGCGTACGGATCGTGGTCGCCAGCTGGTCCTTGAATTGCGGAAAGGGGATGGTCTGCTGATCTTCGCTTCCGTAACGGCGTACGGTCACTGTATTCGCGCTCATTTCCTTCTCGCCGATTACCAGCATGTGCGGGATCTTCTGTTTGATTGCCGTGCGCACCTTTTTGCCCATGGTTTCCGAGCTGCGATCGAGTTCCGCCCGGACCATTTCCCCCCGTAGCTCGTTTTCCAACTGCTCACCGTACGCCGTAAAACTTTCGCCCACGGGTATGATCTTCACCTGTACCGGGGCCATCCAGGTGGGGAAGGCACCGGCAAAGTGTTCGATCAGGAAGGCGACAAAGCGCTCGTGGGTCCCCGCGGGCGCCCGGTGGATAACATAGGGATGCTGTTCCGTTCCGTCGGAAGCGGTGTAAACCAGGTTCAGTTTCTCCGGGATGGCGAAGTCAAGCTGGTTCGTGGATGCCGTCTCCTCGCGTCCGGTAACGGTCTTGAACTGGAAGTCAATTTTCGGCCCATAGAACGCAGCTTCGCCCTTTACCTCATCAAAGGGAAGGCCACTTTCCTTCATCGCCTCGCGCACGCGGACCTGGGTGTCCTCCCAGGCCGCCGGGTTATCCACGTACTTCTCCCTGCCCTTCGGGTCCTCGGGGTCCCAGGTGGACAGGCGCATGTAGTAGTCATGAATGCCGAGCTTCTCGTACAGTACCCGGTGCATTTCCATGACCGCCAGGAATTCCTCCTGGATACTCTCGGCGGCACAATAGATGTGCGCATCGTTCATGCACATGCCGCGTACGCGTAAAAGGCCCGACAAGGAACCTGAATCTTCATAGCGGTAACAGTGGCCGTATTCGGCCAGGCGCAAGGGGAGGTCGCGGTAGCTGCGTTTTTCTGCGCCGAAAATCATGTGGTGATGCGGGCAGTTCATCGGCTTAAGCACATAGGTCGTCGTGCCCTCGTCGCCTTCACCTTCCTTGATATGCATGAAGGGATACATGCCTTCCTTGTAGTAAGGCAGGTGTCCCGTTTTGTGATACAGGTCGGTCTTCGCGATATGCGGGGTCGCGACCCGCTTGTATCCATCCTTGAATTCCAGCTCCCGCATGTACTTCTCAAGTTCGTCCCGGATGACCGTGCCGTTCGGCATCCAAAGCGGCAGCCCTTTTCCTATTTCCTCACTGATTGTGTAGATGCCGAGTTCCTTGCCGAGTTTCTTGTGGTCCCGGGCCTGGGCTTCCTGCCATCTCCGCCTGTGTTCCTTCAGTTCGTCTTTGCTTTTGAACGCCCATGCGTAGATGCGGGTCATCATGTCGTTCTTTTCGCTTCCGCGCCAATAGGCACCGGCAATGCTGCGAAGTTTGAAGCCGTCAGCGGGTAGCTCCCCCGTGTCCGCCACGTGCGGCCCCTCGCACATGTCCACAAAAAGGCCGTTGGTGTAGAAGCGCAGGCTGTCCATCCCTTCACGGGTGTCAAAAAGCTCTTGCGCATACTGCTTCTTGTACGGCTCGCCCATGT
>JAPYUI010000242.1:0-3770 GCA_029936175.1 Kiritimatiellia bacterium | reverse complement strand
AGTCGCGCCTGAATTCAAATGATTTCAGCCCGGATTTGACCAGGATACCGGTTGTGGCTGGCTGGAGACAGGAGGGGGTGCCCGGTCAAGGCCGTCCCCTTATAAGTTCGGTGCTTCCAGGTGCGGCTTCCCCTAGACCACTTCAGAATCTATGTCTGCAGCCTTGGGTTCTTCAGCGGGCTTCCGCGCTTTCTTTCGCGAGGGTTTTTTGATCTTGATCGGGGACAGCAGCATGGAGAGATTTTTCCCGTTCTGCTTGGGCTCCTGCTCGATCTTGGCGATCTCCTTTAGATCCTCAATGATCCGGCGGAACAACTGGAAGCCGATCTCCGTGTGCGCGTTTTCCCGTCCGCGGAAGAAAAGGGAGCACTTGATGCGGTTGTTGTCTTCGAGAAACTCGATGGCATGGCGCATCTTGTAGTCGTAATCGTGGTCATCCACGTTGGCGTGGTACTTGATTTCCTTGACCTTAACTTGCACCTGGTGCTTTTTGGCCTCTTTCTTCTTCTTGTCCAAGTCGTACTTGTACTTGCCGAAGTCCATGATCTTGCAGACAGGTGGCTTCGCAGTTGGAGATACCTCGACCAGGTCGAAGCCTTGTGCCTTCGCAATCCGATTGGCGTCGATTGTATTGAGTACGCCCAATTGTTCACCGTTGGCGTCGATGACGCGGACCTCCGGTACGCGAATGTGATGATTTGACCGGATCCGTGGTTGCCGGGGTTTATGACGTTGAAAGCGTTTACTGGGAATGGTGCAACTCCTTTACTGGGTGATACAAGGGGATGGAAAAGGCTAAGGATGGCAAGACAACAGACTTCATGGCGCAGTGTAACCGCCCAGGAAGACCGACACTTGAGCAGTTGCCCGATGGGCAACCGGCGATAAGATATCTAGGTTTCTGTGTCTCAATAATGTCTTCTACGGGTTGTCTCTTTGACTCACACGTGCAACATGCGGAATGGTGGGCAATACTGGATTTGAACCAGCGACCTCTTGCATGTCAAGCAAGCGCTCTAACCAACTGAGCTAATCGCCCTCCGTACTTTACCGCAGGTCAGAATAATCGAAAAAATTCTTGGAATGCAAGTGGATATAGGGCCAAAAATCGTAAATTGCGCATGACTTTTGAATTTTCTACCGCCCAGCGGATTATATTTGGCAACGACTCCCGTCTCCGCTTGAGGGAGCTTGTGAAGCCCCTGGGGCAACGTGTATTTCTCGTTGGAGGAAGCCGTCTCACCAACGAGGGCAAGGTCTTCGATTACCTGGAACTCATCGGGGGAGGCCGCCCCTTGCGCGAGCCACCGCTCCGTTTGTGGCTCTCCCTCGAGGACGCGGTCGGGTAGTTGCGCGTCAATAATCGAAGACCCGAAGCGTGACCCTCTAGGCAAAAACCTCTTCCATCCGCTCGATGCCCAGCTTCAGTACCTCCAGCGGATCCTGTTCCCAAAGCGTTGCGTTAAACAGTTCCAGGCTCACCGTGCCCTCGTACCCGATCTCCCGGAGCACCGCGATTTCAGCCTTGAGGTCGATTTGTCCATCGCCGATCATTACGCGGTCAGGATCGCTTTGCGTGGTCGGGGCCTTGTCCGGATGGGCGTCATCGATATGATAATGACTGATTCGTTCTGCGGGGATGGCGCGGAGGTCATCCAGCGTGGACTTGCTGTTCCAATTGTGAAACGCATCCAGGATAAGGGTGGCATCCGGATCGTCGGCTTGCTGGACGATCTCCCATGCATGCTTTAAGGTGTACACCGATTTAAAGAAGCTGATGTATTCAAAGGTAGGCTTGATCCCCTCGATGCGCCCAATGTCCAGCAGTTCTTTATAGCGGGCGGGGAGGTGCTCGGTTTCGGGTTTGACCAATGGGGGGGTGGCCACGATGACGGGGGCCCCGAGGCGGGCCCCGAGGGCAAATCGCCGATGGGCCTCGTCGAGCACCAGTTGATGCTCCCATCCCTCCATGTCACCCCATTGCCGGATGGCAATCACGGAAGGCACGATCAGACCCTGGTCCGCCAGGGCCTCCTCGAGGTCCCGAATTTCTCCTCCGCGGCCGATAAAATCATAGATATCGTTGATCCAGAGTTCGACCCCCTTAAAGCCTGCCTCGGCGGCGAGCTCGATTTTCCGCATGAGAGGTTGCGGCTTGATGGTGCTGGTGTTTAGACAAAACGTGAATGCCATGCTGACTCCTGGGTTAAATCGTGATCCTGATCTTCCGCGCCAACCGTGAAGCGGATGCTTTCCAATCGACAGGGAAAGGTTTAAAACGATTCGCGTGATGAAGGAAGAAAAAACCAGCTATCGGGGCCGCCTTGCACCCACGCCCTCCGGACACCTCCACCTCGGCCACGGGCAGACCTTCCAAGTCGCCGATCAACGCTGCCGTGAGGCCGGCGGCACCCTGGTCCTGCGGATCGAGGACCTTGATCCGCAGCGAAGCAAACCTGAATACCTCGATGCTGCGCTGGAGGATTTTTCCTGGATGGGCCTCGCCTGGCAGGAGGGCCCCTGTTTCCAGAGTCAACGCCGGGCCCTTTATATCGATACCTGGCAACGTTTGAAGGCGGCAGACGCCATCTATCCCTGTATGCGTTCACGTAAGGATGTCCGCGAGGCCGCCTCGGCACCCCATCCCGAGGACGAGGATCCCGAACCGATTTATCCGCCTGCCTGGCGGGTTGCCCCCTCTGCGGCAGGCGCCTATGCCGATCCGGTGGGTGCCAACTGGCGATTCCGTGTGCCCGATGGTGCCGCAATCCGTTTTAGCGACGGCCGACTGGGTGAACAGGTTTTTGTCGCCGGTGAGGACTTCGGGGATTTTGTCGTCTGGCGTCGCGATGATGTTCCGGCCTATGAGCTGGCGGTCGTGGTGGATGATATCGCGATGGGTATCACGGAGGTTGTTCGCGGGGAAGATCTGCTGTGCTCCACCGCGAGGCAGATCCTGGTCTACCAGGCCCTCCAGGAAAAAGTCCCCTTGTTTTTTCACACGCCCCTGGTGCGGGATGCGGATGGCATACGGTTGGCCAAGCGTCACGATGCCTTGGCCATGAAAAGCCTGCGCGAGGCGGGCCTGACCTTTGCCGAGGCGCTGGAGCGCCTGGATCCCGGTCATTCGGGGCTGTAGTCGAGTACGTTTGCGATGTCGAGGTAGCCCGCTTCAAAGGCCGCACGTCCGGGCGTTCGCCCGGCCGCATCTTTCGCCCGGGTATCGGCTCCATGTTTGATCAGGGTTTGCAGCAGGACTTCGTTCCCCGTGATCGCCGCCATGTGCAGGGGCGTTCGCCCCCCGGATCCGGGAGCATTCGGGTTGGCGCCTGCTTTCAACAACCCGTTGACCAGTGGCTCGTTCGCGCGGCTGACCGCGGCATTCAACGGGGTGTCGGCATTGGCCTTGTTTACCAAGTTTACGTTCGCCTTTGCCTGGACCAGTCGTTCGAAGACCTTCAGTTGATCCTCCGATTGGGCGGCTTGAATCTTCGCCCGGGACAAATTGTAGAGGGCCGTGCTCCCATCTGCGGTGAAGCCCACCTGGTCCGGGCTCGCGCCGTACTTCAAGAGCAGTACGGTGTAATAAAGGTCAAACTTGCGCACGGCAGCATTCAGCAGGGTTTCGCGAAGCTGCGGATTCTTGTTAAACATCCGGGTGGCATTTGCATCAGCCCCCCGCTTCAGCAGGTTCACCGCCAGGCGATCTCGGCGTAGTTCCATCGCCAGGTAAACGGCTGGCATGCCGTCCTGGTTAAGCATATTGATAT
>JAPYUI010000241.1 GCA_029936175.1 Kiritimatiellia bacterium | reverse complement strand
GGTACAGAAACTTTAGGCACTGCGACCTCGGGCACGGGGGCCACGGCGGGGGGGGCTGTCGCCGGAACCACTTCGGGTGTCGGCACAGCCTCCGCAGTGGGATCAATCGCAACCGGTGGCGCTGCGGGTGGCACTACATCGCCACCCGGATTGGTGCCCGCAGCACCAGGCGGCAAGCCCGGGATAGCACGGGACGGGGCCTGGGGCTCTTGCCCCTGCATTACCGAAGTCGGGCCCTGCTGCTTGATCATCATTCCCGAAAGCACGAGCGTGTTCACCAGGAAAGTAACCGCGAGGAAAATCGTGGCCTTCGTCAGCACATTCCCTGCGCGTGAACCGAATATGGAATCGCTGACGCCACCGCCGAAGGCTGAACCGCCGAGCCCACCCCCACCCTTGGACTTCTGGAGCAGGATCACGGCGACGAGCAAAAAGCAGGAAATTACCTGCACGCCGATGAGTAAAACTTTAAAAAAGGTAAACATAGGTTTCTCCGTTGATAGGTAGGCTACACTGCGGCTTTGACGATTTCAACAAAGGACCCGGCATCCAATGCGGCTCCCCCGATTAAACCACCATCAATATCGGGCTGGGAAATCAATTCGGCCGCATTTCCGGGCTTCATGCTCCCTCCGTACTGAATACGTACGGTTTTCGCAAGATCATCGCCAAACATAACGGCCACTACCGCCCGAATGTGCGCATGGACGTCCTGGGCCATTTCGGGTGTAGCGGTTTTGCCCGTGCCAATCGCCCATACGGGCTCATACGCAACAATGGTGTTCTTCACCTGCTCTTCGTCCAGCCCGCTCAGGCAGCCCTTCACCTGGGCTTCGACCACGGCTTGGGTGATACCGGCTTCTCGCTCTTCAAGCTTCTCGCCGACGCAGACAATCGGTTTCAAGCCACTCGCGTGCGCGGCCAGGGTTTTCTCATTCACCCCGGCATCGGTCTCACCCGCATACGCGCGGCGTTCGCTGTGGCCGAGGATGACATAGTTGCAATAAAGGTCGCGCAGCATGCCCGCGGAAATCTCGCCGGTAAATGCTCCGGAAGGCTCCGCAGACATATGTTGCCCACCGAGCCGGATCGCACTCCTGCTGATCACGTCACTCACGGTTTTCAACGCGGTAAAGGGTGGGCAGAGAACCACGTCGACCTTAGTAAACTCCCCGAGGTCGACCTTGATCGACTCCGCGAGCGACTCCGCCTCGCGCATGGTCTTGTTCATCTTCCAGTTTCCAGCTACGATCGGTTTGCGCATAAGTTCTTCTCGGTTTGTAAGTTGACGTGCGGTTTATTTATCGGTCAGCGCGGCAAGACCGGGAAGGATCTTGCCCTCGAGCAGTTCCAGGCTCGCGCCACCACCCGTACTCATATGGGTGATCTGGTCGCCCAGGCCGGCCTGGTTCAATGCGGCAACGCTGTCGCCACCACCGATGATGCTTACGCAATCGGTATCGGCCAGCGCCTGTCCCACGGCCTGGGTGCCGCCGGCAAACTTTTCGTGCAGGTCAAAACAGCCCATCGGGCCATTCCATACAACGGTTTTTGCATCCGAAATGATCTCGGCGAAGCGTGCGGCACTTTCCGGCCCAATGTCCAGACCTTCCCAGCCGTCGGGGATCTCACCGGCCTTGGCAATCCGGGTATTGGCATCGCCGCTGAAATCATCGGCAATGATGTTATCCAGGGGCAACTCGATTTTATCACCAGCCAACTCGAGCAATTCTTTCGCCAGCGGAATGTCGTCATCATTGCAAAGAGAGTTGCCGATAGCGAGACCCTGCACCTTGTAGAATACATAGGCCATGCCGCCGCCTATGATCAGCTTGTCGACCTTGGTCAACAGGGTCTTGATCACCTGGATCTTGTCCTTTACCTTGGCACCGCCCATGATAGCGACGAAGGGACGCTCGGGGTGGTCCAGGGCACCTACCAGGTAATTAATTTCTTTCTCCAGAAGATAACCAGCGACATTATTTTCAAAATACCGGGTCACCCCCGCTATCGAAGCATGTGCGCGATGAGCGGTTCCGAAGGCATCGTTGACATAGACATCGCCCAGCGATGCAAGGGCGGCGGCGAAGGCCTCCTGCACGGCCTGCTCGACACCCTTACCCTCTTCTTCCGGATGAAAACGGAGGTTTTCAAGCAAAAGCACCTCGCCAGGCTGCAACGCCTCCGCCATCGCCTGAACCTCATCACCCACGCAATCCTTGGCAAATTTAACCGGGCGCTCCAGCATGGCCGCCAGTACCGGCACCACCGGTGCCAGGCTGTACGCCGGATTCACCTCGCCCTTGGGCCGGCCGAGATGGCTCATCAACACGACGGAGGCGCCGGATTCGAGCAACTTGTTGATGGTTGGCAAGGCCGCCGCAATCCGCGTCTCGTCCCCCACCACGCCCTTTTTCACCGGCACGTTAAAATCCACGCGCATCAATACACGCATGCCGGTTACGTCGATGTCTTCGATGGTCTTTTTATTCATAAGGCAATCGGTATTGAGCGCGTGCGAAAGGCCGGATCAGCGTCCACCCTTCCACCGTTCATTCCTTGACTCCCCGCTCAGCGTCTCAGGCCGATATATGCGCTGCCAGGTCAAGCAACTTGCAGGAATAACCCCACTCATTGTCGTACCAGGAAACCAGCTTGACGAAGTTGTCGTTCAGGGCGATACCCGCATCCGCGTCGAAAAAGGAGGTGCAGCTTTCGCCGTAGAAGTCCGAGGAAACGACCGCATCTTCGGTGTAGCCCATGATGCCCTTGAGCGAACCTTCAGACGCCTCCTTCATGGCCGCCTTGATTTCCTCATAGGTCGCAGGTTTTTCCAGGCGGCAGGTCAGGTCTACCGCGGATACATCCGGCGTCGGAACGCGGAAGGCCATACCCGTCAGCTTACCATTCAAGTCCGGGATCACTTTGCCCACGGCTTTAGCTGCACCCGTGCTGGACGGAATAATGTTGAAGCAAGCACCACGACCACCGCGCCAATCCTTCTTGGACGGCCCGTCAACCACCTTCTGTGTAGCGGTTACCGCATGGATCGTGGTCATCAAACCCTCGACGATGCCCCACTTGTCATGCACCACCTTGGCGAGCGGAGCCAGGCAGTTCGTGGTGCAGGAAGCGTTGGAGACGATCTTCTGGTCCGACGTGTAGCTGTCCTGGTTGACGCCCATGACGTACATAGGAACGGTACTGGAAGGCGCGCTGATCAATACCTTTTCCGCACCGCCTTTAAAGTGCTTGTCCGCCGTGTCCATTTCCTTGAACACGCCCGTGCATTCCGCGACGACACTTACACCTGCATCGGCCCAGGGAATCTCTTCCGGATTCATGCAGCTGTGCACCTTGATTTCCTTTCCGTTGATCAACAAGCCAGCTTCCGAGGGTTCGACCGTACCTGGAAAACGCCGATGGACCGTGTCATACTTGATGATGTAGGCCATGTACTCGGGGTCGAGGAATGGGTCGTTAATCGCGACGATCTCGATATCGTCCCGGTCGATTGATGCCCGAAGCACCATGCCGCCGATGCGGCCAAATCCGTTAATACCAACTTTAATAGACATCTTTTAAGCTCCTCCCGCGTAGGGAATATAGGGTTGTTTTCACTATTTTATGGGCCCTTTGACCCTTAAAAAATCGCGGGGAACCTACCTGACCCCCCTCAGCAGGTCAACGACTGTTTTTGGGCGAAAGTGGGACCCGATGGGAGGCATCCACCGCATAAGTGCCTATTCAAAAGACACTTAGGCTATTTCGTCGTAATCGGCAGCGTCTCGTATGTGCTGCCAAAGGGGGCGATTTAGCTTTGCAATTGATTCCGCTTCAGCGAAATACATCCGCATGCAATTTGAAATCGACGGCAAGGATAAAGACCGGGCCTACAAACTCCTGAGTACCCTCGTTACCCCACGCCCTATCGCCTGGGTGACAACCGTGAATGAGACCGGGCTCATCAATGCCGCACCCTACAGCTTCTTTAATGTCTTCGGAACCAAGCCACCTATCGTGGCCTTTGCGCCGGGTAATCGATCCAGCGGAAAACCCAAGGATACCGCGGCGAACATCGAGTCCACCGGAGAGTTCGTGGTGAACCTGGTCGACGAGGCCATAGCTGAGGCGATGCACCTGACCTCGGCAAGCGAGCCCAGCGAGGTCAACGAGCTGGATGCCGCCGGGCTGGAGACCCGCGCTTCCGACAAGGTCCGCCCGCCCCGGATCGCGAATGCCCCGGTAAGCATGGAGTGCACCGTGCATGACAGCCTCATCATTGGTGAGAACCGGCTGGTAATTGGCTACGTGCATGTGTTGCACGTGCGGGACGGCGTGCTGGACCCGGACACCCTGCACTTGAACGCCGAGGCCTACCCGGTCATCGGACGCATGTTTGGATCGGGGTATACGAAGACGCGCGAGCGCTTTGATATCGAGCTGCCTTAGACATAAGGCAGGACGACCGAAGAGGCTTCGATAAAAGCCGCATCCCGTTCGGATTCATTATTTCCCGGTCAGGAACTCAATCGCATTCGCAAGCACCCGGTGGTAATCCGGATCCGAGAATGTTTCCATGCCGTGACCCAGGGTGATGCCGAAGACCTTCCCCTTGCCCGCCTGGTTGACCCAGGCCAGCACATGCTCCTTTTTATCCTGAACGCTGTGCGCTTTGAGCACCGGTGTCGCGGTTGACTTGAAGTCCATGTTCACATAAAGCTCGTCTTTACTGATTGTCCACTCGGATTGAAAATCCTTCACGATGGGGTGCACGGGCTTTGCACGAAGCACCTTCAACTCGCGCTGTTTATCATGGCGCTTGGTGTCCAGGCCACTGAAGGTCGACCAATCCGGAAAGTCCAGCCTGGGGTGTTTTGCCCTCCATTCGGTTTTTAAACGTGGCGTGTTCTCCGCCTCCCTGGAACCCGGCTTCCCGAAGGTCGCCCAGAAGGTATGCATGGCACAGTGAAGCAGGATGGCCGGCTTTCCCTTTTCCGTGGTCTGGACAATCATGTTGTACGCCTGGTCCGTGTCATAGCTGTGCGCCATGCAGAGGTTATAGATAATGATGTCATGATCCCGGGCAAAATCGGGCTGCTTGAGGAACGCTACGGTTTCATCGTGATTGCCCGCCCGGTAGGTGACTTCAACCTCCGTGAATCTTGGCACGTGCTTCTTGAACGCCTCCATCTGCGCCTTGTAGTCATGGTAGCGGCCTGGCAGGTGCGTGATGTAGAGGACCTCGACGGGTTCCGCGCCGTAGAGGACGGGGGCGAAGAGACTGGCGAGGAGCAGGACGGTCGTTTTCATGGGGCTTGCTTATCACCCTCCAGGTCATCGTCAATGGCGGAATCAGGTCCGGTCCCCCGCCCCTTCAGCTTCCAGGCCATCATCCCGACAAAAAACGGTAATACCACAAGGAGTTCGCGCAGCATCACCTTCACGTTATACCACTGGAAGATCATGCCCAGGTTATCCTTTCGTGCCATGGCGAAAATCCAGAACGGACCCTGGACGTATCGATCCGAGAAGGGCCAGAAGAACAGGA
>JAPYUI010000475.1 GCA_029936175.1 Kiritimatiellia bacterium | reverse complement strand
TCGGCGTCATTTTTGCTGTGGCACATTTTCTCGGCCCCTCGGCTCTCGCGCTCAAGACCGGCGAGGTCGGCGAGGTAATGCGCTCGACCTTCACGCGCATGGGGAGTGAAACGGACGTGGCCATTCGCCTGCTCAACCTCTTCATGATGAATGCCGTACTGTGCCTGCTGTTCCTGAAAACCGGTAGCATCTGGATGGGTGTGGGCATGCATGCCGCCTGGGTCTGGGTCAAGCGCCTGAACAGCATTCTCGCCGACAGCAACCATAGCTCCCCCTACCGAACCTGGTTCGGCACGAACTCGGATTTCACCAATGCCTGGATCTGCCTGGCGGTACTGGTCGGTCTCGCGATCTGGGCCTACCCCAAACAGGGAGACGGGCATGCCTGACTCGGGCTTCGCCGAAGCCTTTGCGAGCGCGGACTGGGCAAGCGAACTCGCCGCCCAATTGGACGCAGGTGAACTGCTGCGCGACGGGCGAAACCAACTCTATCGACTGGAACTCGGGGGCGAAGTCCTCGCGGTTAAATCCTTCGGAAGGGAGTCCCTTGCGAAGAACCAGGCCGACCGCAAGCGCGGATCCAAGGCGCGAAGGTCGTTTGAAAACGCGGTACACCTTGTGCAGCATCATGTCGGCACCCCGACACCGGTCGCCTGGTTTGAAAACTGGGATGGCGCTCGGCTAACAAACAGTTACCTGGTGACGATCTTTGCAGAAGGCATGACCGACCTGCGCCTGGAACTCGTCCGCCTGTTTCGCGAAGGCGGCCTCTGCTCGGAATACATGGCGCTTCTCGAGACCGTCGCCGAGGCGCTTGCCCGCATGCATGCCAGTGGTCTTATGCACCGGGACCTGGGAAACCAGAACATCCTGCTGCACCGTATCGATGAAGCCCTCTACGACCAAGTGCAGTTCATCGATCTGAATCGAGCCCACATCAAGCACTCGCTCAGCCCGAGTGAACAGGGGAAGGATGCAGCGCGCCTGTATTTTCCCTCCGATTTACGCCGGATCTTTCACGAGATGCTCTTTGCCCCGGAAGCCGTCCCAGAGGCTTTTCAGAAGGCAGAGGCGGCGAGTCGCAAGCAATTCGACCTGCATACGCGCACGCGCAACATCCGCCACCCGATTCGCAACCGAAAACCCGGGAATCACGATCCGGCCACGCGGTATCCGGACGAGCAGGACATGTGGATCTGGGACGATCGCTCCG
>JAPYUI010000474.1 GCA_029936175.1 Kiritimatiellia bacterium | reverse complement strand
GTGCGAGCACCGGGGCCTCTCCACGCCGGAGGGTGGTCAAGAGGCCGCGCTTGTCGGCGCTGGCAATTTCCATGTCCCCGGTGTCGATAAAGGCCTCACGGGTTACATCACGCTGGGCACCGTCTGCGTACGATGCGACGACTCGGAATTGCTGGGCCTTGCCGACCTGCTGGATCACGGGGTTTTCCGGGGACAGGTGGATGCCGGTGACACGGGGGCTTTCGAGATCGAGCTTGACCCCGTCAGCGATCCAGTCGCGGATAAGCTGGTAGTAGGATGACCCGGGCACAATGACCTGTTGGCCCTCATGGGGCACCGCACCGGTGGACTTCAACAGCATCAGGCTGTCATCGGGGGAGGCGAGGTTGATGCGCCGACCGCTCAGGTCATCGGTAAAGGAGCGAATGTCAAAGATCGGGTCATACCCGCGCAGGGACAACTTGAACCCGTTCTTTCCCTCCTTGGCCCCGTGGCAGGTGCCCGCATTGCAGCCAACCTTGGATAGCAGGGGGTTCACGTCCCGAATGAAGTCGGGCACATAGGTCGCCTGCATACCCTTGACCGTGACCGGGACCGTGCTCGTCTTGCCCCCGTGCTCGATGCGCAGGAGGGCCTCACCATCTTTCACCGGGGTCAGCAGGCCCCGCTCGTCAATCCGTGCGATTTCCGGTTCGATGCTGAATTGCGCATCGCGCGTGACATCCTCGATGTTTCCCTCCGCGGACTGTTGCTGCACGATAAGCTGGTTGCTGGCGTGTTTATAATCGAGGTTTATTTTTTCCGGGAAAACGGCGAGTCCTTCCCTGCCTGGCAACAGCCCGCTGGGCATCGCGGCGAAGGTTTTCGCGATCGTCCCGTCCTCGACCTTGATCAGGCGGATCTGTCCATCCGTTCCGGAGGCCGCGAGTATTTTCCCGTCCGGCTGAAAGCTGATGGCGTAGATGCCGACATCGGTATCGATGGTCCATTTGGCCTTGGCATCCCCGAGCGGGTAGACGCGAATCTGCCCCTTTCCGTCCAGGCTGCTCCCGGCGGCGACCCACTGCGCATTGGTCGTGATGTCGAGCGAATAAATGCGGCCGTGGAGGGCCTCGAAGGTGCGGATCAGGTTGAAGTCGTCGCCAATCTTCCGCGCCTTCTCCCGGAACATCCGGTAGATCTTCGGCGCGCCATCCGATCCGCCGACGAGGATCTGGTCCTGGCCCGGCACCTGG
>JAPYUI010000473.1 GCA_029936175.1 Kiritimatiellia bacterium | reverse complement strand
CGATCGAACCCGATATGCATGAGGCCCCCGCTGCGCCCGATCAACTCCTGCTCCAAGGTCGCGCCCAACCAATGGAAACCGACCAAGCCACCGCGCTCGTAGCGCTCCGCCGTTCTTTCGCCCAACTCGGAGAACTGGGGGAGGTTCTTCTCGATGCGGTCGAGGTGTTGGTGAATCGAGCGCAGGTATTGCTCGGCCGGGCCGGGCGCGGGTGGCTCCCTGCGGAAGGCGTCGATCTTGAGCAGGGTGAAAGGATAGATGATGGTGGCGTAGAGGGTATTGTCGCGGGTGGCGATGAGCGCCATGTGGTTGTGCAGGGGGGTCATGGTGCCGTCGGGCAAGGTATGGTAGCCGTGGCTCCAGGGCGGCTTCGTGCCGCTGGCCGGCTTGAAGTCGAAGAAGTCGGGGTTCTTCACCGCCAGGACCCCGAGGTCCTCGTGGCGCCGTTTCCGGGGATCGTAGCGGCAAAGGTGATGCAGCTTGCCTTTGCCGAAACCGGTCGTGTTCTGCACGCTGATCAGGGTGTAGATCGTACCGTCCGGGGCGATGGTGAGGGCGCTGCGCGAATCGGGACGCTCCCCCTCCAGCATGAGTCCATGATCGGTGCCCCTGGCCTTCTTCCCCTTGGAGGAAAGGTCGATGGACAGGAGATGGGCGTCGTTCATCAGGATCAACCAGGCGGTGCGCCCGTCGGCATCCAGGTTCCAGGTGGGAATGGACGAGCGACTCTCACGCGCGAATGCCTTGCCGCCGATCTCGATGGGGCGTTGGGTGACCTTCCTGGTGGCCGGGTCGTAGGTCGCCAATTGAAAATCCTGGGTCAAGGCGTGGGCCTTGCCCTCGGCATCCATCAAGGTGGTGGCATAGGGCGTCAGCATGGGGCCGAGCTCGGTGAACTTCCTGGTCGCGAGCTCGTAGCGCATCCAGTGCTGGTCCTCGCAGGTCACGACGTAGATCAGGCCCCGCGCCTCGTCCGCCACCACGTCGGCGATGCCCTGCTTCTTGTAGGGCATCCCGAGGTTGCGGGCGGTGTCGTTGCGCGGGTCGTAGGTGATCAAGTAGCCGCCGGGATACGCCGACTCGTCCCCCTTCTTGGCATAGCCTTGCTTGGTGCCGGCGTAGATGACCCCGCTCGGCCCGACAAAATTGCGGGTGTGGAACTTGGCCTGGGCGGCGAAACCCTTGGCGGTCAAGCCGCAGAGCTTGTGGGCATC
>JAPYUI010000240.1 GCA_029936175.1 Kiritimatiellia bacterium | reverse complement strand
CCGCCAAAACCCGTGATGAACAGCGAGCGCATGTCCGGATCACCGAAGGTACAATTAATGGGGCGTTCCGGACATCCAATCCGCTCCAACAGTTTGCCCGAGGGACTCCAGGCCCATACATCATTCGCACCGGCACAATAGACGTTTCCGGCCCGGTCTATGCACATCCCGTCGGCACCCAGTGCTTCGCCATCATCCATCACGGCAAACGTGCGTCCGTTCGCAGTTTTTCCTGGCTCAGTGATCGTATACGCCCAGATTTCTTTCGGCTTATAAGCAGCAACATATAGGGTGGAGCCATCTGGCGACATCGTAATGCCGTTGGCCGTGGTGACCCCCTCGACGGCGATATTCTGTTCGCCGTCCGGACGGATATAGACCACCTGTGCGCTTCGCGTCAGTGTGTAATACACGCCACCATCTTTATCCACGACGAGATCGTTCGGACGATTAGGCGGCTTTGCGGCCGGATCCTGACCGGCGATATCGACCTTCTCCCTGCCCTTCAACCAGGCGATGCGGGCATTCCCGTTGTCCGACAAATAAAGTTTCCCGTGATTGAAGAAGGTTGCGCTGATCCGACCCGCTGCGGGGAGCACCACCTGCATTTCTTTCTTTTTCGGAATATACCGGTAGAGCTTCTGTCCCTTGACATCCGGAATGAAAAGCGACCATCCATCCCAGGATGGGCCATCCGCGAGTTCAAATTCACCGGAAATTTTTTCCAGGGGGCTGTCCGGGTCAACAAGGGAGCCGGCAAACAGGGTGGACGCGAAAAGCAAGATCAGGCAGACAAGGGTCTTCATGACCTTCCTCTAGCACGTGGCTGCCTTCACAAGAAGAGGTAAATCACGCTTTGAACACCCGGGAGAAGGACCACCCCCGGCCTAACGGACCCCGGCCGCATGAAGGCGAAACATGTCGGGCCGCACCCCGCCCCCTGGCGAGCACAACGACGAATCACCTAGACCTCAAAACCTTCATCCCCCATAGTCTGCTGAGATGAGCCACGCACATTACCACCTCGCAGGTATCGCCGGGACAGGCATGAATCCCCTCGCCCAGATGCTCCACCTGCAGGGCTACCAGGTCAGCGGATCCGACCGATTCACCGACCGCGGTGATCGCGTCCCCGTACTTGACCAACTGGAGCGGCTCGGCATCCAGCTCACACCACAAGACGGCTCTGCCCTCAGCCGTGAAACCTGCGGGCTCATCATCAGCACCGCCATCGAAGCGGACAACCCGGAAATCATCCGGGCCCGGCAACTGAACATCCCCGTCCTCCACCGGGCGGAAATGCTGGCGCAGCTGGTCAAGGGTAAACACCTGATTGCCATCACCGGTACGTCCGGGAAAACCACCACCACCGGCATGACGGGGTACCTTCTCGAGCAGGTCGGCATGGATCCCAACGTCGTCAACGGGGGTGTCATCGTTAACTGGGCCAACAGCAACCGTATCGGCAACGTGCGAAGAGGTCATTCGGATTTATGGGTCGTTGAGCTCGATGAAAGCGATCGTTCGCTGCTGAATTTCCATCCGGACACCGCCGTGATCACCTCGATGACGGCGGATCATTTCCCGCTTGAGGAGACCATCGATCTTTTTCAAAACTTTAGCGCCCAGGTAGGTGATGCCGTCATCTGCGGTCCCGGGGTTCGAGCGCATCTCGAAGGATGCACCCACGCCCAAATAGTCGAGCATCGCGGCACCTATGTGCCCTACCCCTTTGGTTATCATTTCCACCACGAAGGAAACGATTTCCACGTGTATCTCCCCGGACAACACAACGCGCTGGACGCACACCTTGCCGTACAACTATGCATGGCCACAGGGGTTCCTCCCGAAGCACTGGTTGAACCGCTGATGGAATTCCAGGGTGTCGAACGTCGCCTGCAGAAAGTCGGCAATGGTACGATAAAAGTCTACGATGAGTACGCGCACAACCCGGAGAAAATTGCCGCCGCATGGACGGCCATCGCCGAATCCGCGAATCACATTATCGGCTGCTGGAGACCACATGGCTATGGCCCTCTCGCCGCATTGGCGGACGACCTTGCCAGCATGTGGGAGCAGGTGTGTCGACCCACCGACCGCATCTTCATCCTCCCTGTCTATTACGTCGGTGGAACGACCACGCGTGAAATGGAGGCGGAAACATTCGTCGAGCAACTACAGGCACGTGATGTACCCGCCCTATTTGCCCCCGATTACGCAAGCTTCGAGGAAGCCGCGGTGACGTATGCATCAAACGGAGATGCGATCCTGGTCATGGGTGCCCGCGACCCGGAGCTCACCGCTTGTGCACGCCGGCTCGGCGAACGGTTGAGCTGACATGGACTTCTCGCGGAGGGCCACCGAGCTACGCGAACGGATGGACGATCCGGAAGCGGATGAAACCCTGCTCTTCAACACCTTTACCCAGTTTGGCCGGATCAATCGAATGTTCGCGAGCTGGTCACAGGTGTTTAAACGACATATGTTACCCTTCATGCGAACCGGGTCCAGGCCCTTCCGGGTCCTTGATGTCGGCGGAGGTGGCGGAGACGTCATGCGACATCTCCACCAGCTCGCAAAGCACCAGGGCGTTCAACTGGAAGGGAAAATTATCGATCCCGACGAACGAGCCATGCGCTTCCACCTCCAGCACAACCCGGCTTCCTCCGACTACGAACCCGTGTATCTACAGACCATCGCCGATCGCGGAGAGACCTACGACTTCATCGTTTGCAACCACCTGCTCCATCACCTGGACGATCCGGAGCTCACCAACCTGTGCACCCTGGCCGCACAGGTCGCGACCCACAAGGTCATCTTCAATGATCTCCGGCGAAGCCGCCTGGCGTACCACATGTTCAAGGCGAGCGTGCCGTTACTCTTTCCAGATTCGTTTATCGTCGAAGACGGCGGCATCTCCATCCGCAGGAGCTTTACCACAAGGGAATTGCGCCAGGTCCTTCCCGCAAACTGGCGGGTCGAAACCCTCGCCCCTTTCCGCCTGCTTGCCCTTTATGAGCACTGAAGAGACCAGCGTGCTCATCATCGGCGCCGGACCGGTCGGCCTGTTCCTCGCATATCGCCTGAAACAACTCGGTATCGATCATATCATCGTTGAAAAACGCAAAACGCTCTCCCAAGAGACGCGTTCGATCGGCATCCATCCGCCCAGCCTGGAAATGTTACAGGTCATGGACTTGGCCGAGCCCTTCATCCATGCCGGTTTCCGGGTGCAGCGAGGGCATGCCTTTGCCCGCGGGAAAACGCTGGGCACCGTCGACTTTTCTGCGATGAAACCACCTTACAACTTCATCCTCACCCTTTCACAGGGCCGAACCATGCAGCTCCTTGCAACACCGAACATTCGCTTTGGCGTCGAGGAGAAGGAATGGGGCCGGGACGCACGGGGCATCCTGCTTGAAACGCCTGGACACCGCTATCGCGCACGATGGCTTGCAGCCTGTGAGGGCGGGCAATCCGCCACCCGGCGGCAACTCGATATTCCCCGGGTCGGCGGGCCGTATCCGGACCACTATTTCATGGGTGACTTCGCGGAAAGCACGAAACTGGGAAATGACGCAGGCATTTTCCTGGAACCGGAGGGGCTGGTTGAATCGTTCCCACTTCGGGGAAACCAACGCCGTTGGGTTGCGCGATGCAGCACAGACACGCACGCCTCGCTGGACGGACTGGTCGCAACCATCGCAAAACGCACCGGGCACGAACTCGATGCAACGCAAAACACCATGTTCAGATCCTTTGGGGTAGAACGCTATCGAGCCATTCAGAGCTATGCTGATCGTTGTTTCCTGGTCGGCGACGCAGCCCACATCACCAGTCCCATCGGCGGACAGGGCATGAACCTTGGGTGGATGGACGCCTGGGATCTCGCCGAGGTCTTCGCCGGTCGACAAACACCCGAGGCCTACAATCGATCCGTACAGAGAAGAGCCCGGCAGGTCATTCGGCGAGCCGAGTTCAACATGATATTGGGCCGACCATCCCGCATGCCGGGCCTGAAGGAATTACTGGTACGCGGTTTGTTGAACAGTCCAGTCAGGCCCATGCTTGCGCGCCGATTCACCATGCGGGGCCTGCGCGTCTATAACCCGCCTCCGCCTGGCTAAGGCTGATCGATCAAGACCCGGAAGCAGGCGGAAGCCGGCAGCGGAACACCTTCCCCGCCACAGGTGATGGTTTCGCGATATTCATCAGCGGTCAGCGTATGCAGGGTCGTCCACAGGCCGGCCACGATATCCTCGGAGGTCTGAACCGTATAATTCAGGCCGAGCATGGCATTAAAGGAGAGCGAGACCTCCTCGCTCTGGCAGGCAATATCCAATCGTGCCGCCGGAGCAAGGTCACGGAAGCCTACATTGCGCAACCCATCGACTTGCTCAAAGGAACCGAGCAGGTAACTTTCTCCCGCCAGAATCTCGATTTCACCGAGCTGCACGTGATCAACCGGAATACTCAGGTTCACGGCCGTGGCACCCGGATTCACGAGGACGACCGCCACCGTTCCATTTGCCAAGTCATTTAAGGGCACGGCAAAATTACCCGAGGCGGTGGAAATATCATGCCAGCTATTTTCAACGCCATTCTGGTAGAGCCTGATCTCAATTCCATCGAGTCCTTCGCCTCTATCGTAGTAGGTGTTGTCATCCGCATCGAGGAAGATACTGCCCGTGAAGTAGTGATCTATCCCGCGTCTTCCGACATCGTAGGTGTAATACTCCTGGATAAAGTTGAACAGGTAGCCACTGTGCATCTGCTGAAAGGTCTTCGAGGCATAGCCAATACCGATTTCCCGTGCATCGTCGTTCAGAATGGTCTTCCGGTGACCGCGGTTCGGGATCGAGGCGTCGATGAACAGGGCTTCGTGTGCGCCCAGGGGACTCACCGCCTCCTCCGCGTAGCTGCCGTACTGCCCGAGGCTGGAGGTAATCAGGTTTTCAATATATCCATAAACCTCGTTCTCATAGCCTTCCTGTGCCTGGCGTTCAAAAGGATCGCTCCCCAGCGGATAGTAATTTGCGCTCGGGCTGTTGTGGGCAAACGCCCCCGACTCAGACAAGTCCGCACTGTGGGCATCACTGGCTTGGCTGAGCAGGCGATTCGGGGCCAGCGGTTGTTGGGGCGTCCGCCAGATCGTCCATTGAGCGGGACCTGCGCCGAAGTTATTCACCCCTGCGGTATCTTCCGCAATGTCAAAGGCTCCATCGGATCCAGCCGTCGTGTTGACCAGGTTCAAGCGATCGGCTTCCGCTTCCGGATGGGCCCGGGTTCGGTTGAGATGCCACCGAATCTCCTCGTTTGCCGCACTGAGTTCCCCGTCGTCGAGGAATTCGGCTGCCCCTGCTACCGAGCCTACCAACAGGCCCATGATGGGCCCTTTCAGGATCTCCGCGAGTATACGATGGCTGTTCATGACAGGTAAAAACGTCTCATCTTTTATAATAGCAGGACGTTCGCCAAGTCTTTGCCAAAATATGGAAGACCCCGTATACAAAGGGTTTACGGACGACGAAAAAGTCGCTTGTCAGACAAACCCCGACACGATTTTACCGCATGTATTCCCATTGGTGCGAAATGAATC
>JAPYUI010000030.1:10015-32577 GCA_029936175.1 Kiritimatiellia bacterium | reverse complement strand
GGATAAAAGTCATCTACCTGATCGGAACGCTGGATGTAGGCGGAGCAGAACGCCAGCTGGTCGAGCTGGTGAAGGGCCTGGACCGAACACGCTTTGAACCGGTGGTCTACACCCTGGGACCCCCGAAAGGAAACGTCCTCGCGCCTGAAGTGAAAGCACTGGACATCCCCGTGAAAACCCTCGGTATGGTGCCGCGGGATTACCCGATTTTTCATCCGCTTGCCTGGATACGCATCACCGGGAACCTTCTGCGCCTCGCCCGAATGAGCCGCGTATTCAAAATGGAGCAGGCCCAGATTTTTCACGGCTATCTTTTCTGGGCTTATGTGTTCGGCGGACACGCCGCCAGGGTCGCCGGCATCCCGATCATCATCACCTCACGCCGCAGCCTGGCCACCAGCAAGGTCGCTTCGTGGAAAAGTTATCACCGCTGGCTGGAGAAATGGATCAACCGCATTACGGACCACGTGGTGACGAATTCGAAGGCCGTCCTGGAAGATACCATCGAACAGGAGCACATCCCTCGCGAGCAGGTCTCGATTATTTACAACGGCGCTTTTCAAGCGCACGAACCCTTGACCGAAACCGAACGGTCCGAGGCGCTCCAGAAGTGGAGACGCAGTCCGGATGAAGTCCTGATCGTTATGGTCGCCAACTTGATCCGGTATAAAGGCCATCGTTACCTGCTGGAAGCACTGGCAGCGCTTAAAAGTGTCAACACACAACCCTTCCGCTTGATCATGATCGGCGGGGATGGCAACGCCCGGGCGGAATTGGAGCAACAGGTCCAGGAGCTCGGGCTGGAAGACGATGCTCTCTTTGCCGGGTCGATTCCGCGGGCTCAACGCCTGCTCCCGCTCTTTGACATCTCGGTTCTCGCCTCCCTGGAGGAAGGCTTCAGTAATACCGTACTCGAGTCCATGGGCGCGGGTCTTCCGATGATAGCAACTGCCGTCGGCGGAAACGGCGAGGCCGTGGTCGAAGGTGAAACCGGCTTTCTCGTGCCCGCCCGGGATGCCGATGCGCTTCGGGCCCGTCTACAACGATTGATGGATGATGCCGAGCTGCGAAAAAGCATGGGGGCAGCCGGTCGCGGCCGGGTGCAACGTGAATTTTCCGTCGAAGCCATGGTGCAAAAGACCGAAGCATTGTATAGCGATCTCTGCATGAGGAAGAATATATAAGATGTGTGGGATTGCCGGATGCATGACACCCGCCGGGCGTAGCCCGGAGGCCTTGCAGGCTTCAGGCCAGGCCATGGGTGATGCCATCGCGCATCGCGGGCCGGATGACCACGGCGTGTGGATCGACGACTCGGGATCGGCCGTGCTTTCGCATCGTCGCCTGGCGATCCTCGACCTGTCTCCTCGAGGGCATCAGCCCATGCATTCGGCCGATGGCCACCTCACGATCGTCTACAACGGGGAAATCTATAACTCGCCGGACCTGCGTATTGAGCTGGAGCAAGCCGGGCAGGTGTTCCGGGGCACCTCCGACACGGAGGTCCTGCTTGCTGCGATCAGCGAGTGGGGCCTGGAACCGGCCTTGCAACGTTGCAACGGCATGTTCGCCTTCGGATTGTGGGATCACAAGACGCAACGGCTCACACTCATCCGCGACCGCATGGGCATCAAGCCGCTCTACTATGGATGGGCGAAGGACGGCACGTTCCTCTTTGGGTCCGAACTCAAGGCGCTTCGAACCTGGGATGCTTTTGACACCACCATCGACTTCGACGCCCTCGCCCAATATTTCAGGCACAATTACATCCCCTCCCCTGCAACCATTTACACCTCGATACGGAAGCTACCGCCGGGCGGCCTGCTCACGCTGAACCTTTCCGATCTGCCTTCCAGGGCCTGCGAGACCTCGCTCTGGTGGTCGCTCGAACGACGTTGGACGGCCGGGATGGAAAATCCTTTCGAGGGAACGGACGAGGAAGGAATCAAGGAACTCGAACGCCGGCTGAATGAAGCCGTGTGTCGACGCACCCTGGCAGATGTCCCGCTCGGCACCTTCCTCTCCGGTGGGGTCGACTCCTCTGCGGTTACGGCCTTGCTACAACAGGCCTCCAGCCAGCCGGTCCGGACCTTCAGCATCGGTTTCACCGAGGGCGAGTACGACGAAATGCCGATGTCGCGCAAGGTCGCTGATCATCTCGGAACCGATCATACCGAATACCGGGTGACCGAGGCGGATGCCCTGGCAGTCATTCCTGAACTCCCGCAACTCTACGACGAACCCTTTGCGGATTCATCGCAAATACCGACCATCCTGGTTTCGCGGCTGGCGCGAAAGGAGGTCACCACGATTCTCTCAGGCGATGGAGGCGATGAATTGTTCAGTGGCTATCCGCGTTACAACAAGAGCCTGAACCTCTGGCGCCGGCGTCAGCGCATTCCGGGAATCTTAGCCGGCATGGTGGGCGGAAGTTTGCGCAGCTTGCCGCGACCGATTCGCTATCAACTCGAGTCCATGGTCGGGCCGATTCTGAAACGTTCGGGTGGCGCATTTCTCACCGGACATTTACTCGACCGGATGACGGAGTTGCTGAGCACGAGAAGCTTCACCGAGTTTTACGGCATGGCGAATACGCATCAACTCCCACTCGGGGGCCTGCTGAATGGCCGCGATGCCCTCGCCCCACCCTTTAGCGTAGACCGTTTTACCTCCCGGGATCCGAGTTTGCAGTTGATGTCCCTCCTCGACCTGATGACCTATATTCCGGGAGATATCCTGACCAAGGTGGACCGAGCCAGCATGTCGGTTGCGCTTGAAGCGCGCGTACCGATCCTGGATCACACTATCGTGGAATTCGCCGCACGCATCCCCGATCGCCTGCGCCACGACGAAACCGGGGGCAAGCGGATCTTGCGCGAACTCGTGTATCAACACATCCCGCGCGAGTTGATCGATCGGCCCAAGATGGGCTTCGCCGTTCCGCTGAGCAAATGGCTGACGGGTGAGTTACGGGACTGGACGGAAGACCTTCTCAGTGAACAGCAACTGCAGAACGACGGGCTGCTGGATGTCCGGGCGGTGCGACGCTTATGGGATGACCAGTGCAGCGGCCGACGTCAGCACGCCAACCTCCTGTGGAACGTGCTTATGCTCCAGGCCTGGCGGCGAGCTCAACCCTGAGCAGGTGATCAACCACCGCCTTATCCCAGTCGAAGAGAAAGGGCTCGCGACAGACGCGACAGGTCTGGGCGATGATGTTCAAGTCTTCCGGTGAGCCGGATAATAATTCCAACTTATTATACAGGGCATCTTCATCACCTGGCGGATACAACAACTCCTTGTTGCGCAAGACATCAAGAACACCGGGTACCGCACTCCCGATCGCAGGAATCCCGCAGGCCATGGCCTCCAAGATTGCGTTGGGGCAGCCTTCACCATGCGAAGGAAGGACCAGGAGGTTGAAATTGGCTGTGAAGGACAAGGCATCCGGCTGTTGACCGGCAAAATATACCCGGTCGGCCACGTTTAACTCCTCGGCGAGCGCCTTCAGTCGTGCTTCATCCGGCCCCGAGCCCACCAGGACCAGGACATTCCGCTTCGCCTGCAATCGCGCAAAGGCGCGTATCAGCAAAGCGACATCCTTGTTCGCATTCAATCCCCCGGCATAACCAATGATGAACGCCTGGCCGGCAGGGCGAAGCTTCTGTAGATCCACCGGACAGGAGCGCTGCAAGTGAAGACGCTGATCGGGTGCTATGGGCTCAACATGATTGGTGATCACGATGATCCTCTCCCGCTGCTTGTCGTTACAGGTCAGACCAATGATTTTGCTGAGGGAGTTACTGTTCACCACAACGGAATCCGCCGCACGAAACGCCCAAAATCGGATTAAACGCGCTGCCAGTATCACCAAGCCGAACGTTTGTTTCCGCTGCAGTTCGCCGATCCAGTCCCCTCGCACGAAAATCACCAGCGGCCGCTTCATCAGTAAACGCGCAGGAATCATTAAAAATCCATAAAAGAATCCGAAGACGACCAACACATCCGTCTCCTTGCGTCCCGCGACGATCATCAATCGAATGGGGGCCACGACCAGCAGATACATCGCCAGGAGGATTCGCTTTCCTCCAAGGGGTGGAATGGCATGATGATGAACAAGGTTCGATTTGATCGGCAGCTCACCTCGGCAGAGATAATCCACGGTATGCTCGCGACGGGTGCAGGCTTCGATCATACCGATGAAGCGCTTTACAAAACCGCCTCCCTTGTTCTTCATATAGATCGTGAGGAGGTTCATACAAAATACCTGGAATCTCAGGCCGGCTTTTGACCAAACATGTTGATGTTGTACTTTATACAACCGGTGCGCACCTTTACAAAGCCCTCTTCCGCATACCAGGCACGCACTTCATCCGGGGTATAGCTGTAATTATATTTCGGATTAAAGGCATCGAACCATCCGTGTGCATCGCCGCCTTTTGCAGCGACCGCGTCTTCACACTTCTTGACCTTTTCATCAAATGACAGGACTTCCCATTCCGCATGCTTTTCCACACAGCCATCTCCACGATAGCCGTCGTAATACCAGTCATTCTTCTTGTCGTAGAGCATGACGTAGAGCAAGCCGCCGGGTTTAACCAAGCCAGAAAGCTTCGAAAAAGCCCCGCGCGGGTCAGGCGTGTGATGAATCACGCCCCATGAAACGACGACATCGTAGACCGGGTTCGGCTCGATATCGAAAATATTTTGGACGTAGGCCTTTGGATTAATTTTCTGGCAACGTTTGACCGCTTCCTCGCTTAAATCGAAACTGTCGACACGCGCCGCACCCATGCGAATCATTGCACAGGTCCAACGGCCGGGTCCGCAACCCGCATCCAGACAGACCTTGCCTTTGATCAAGGCATTCTTGTTGAACCAACTTCGAATCCCCATATTCTTTCGGAATTCTTTAACCCGTTGTTCATTGCAGGCGTATTGCTGAGGCCGCATGAGGGCCGCAACGGCCTCTTCACCGGAAACATGTTTCCATTGTTCGTCAAAATCAGGCATTGGACAGAGTATGTGACACGCGTCACGCTTAGACAAGTCAAAGCAGCAGGCCCTAAGGCTGGTCATTCGCCCTGAATCAACCGAATGTAAATATCATGCGGCGTTCCACATGAGCTCCATTTACACCGAACCACTGAATGCAGCGGACGGACGAGCCGCCGCTGATGCCGGCATTCTGCACAAAGAAGATGTGAAAGAAGCATGACTGAGACGATGCAGTAAAGAGGGGCGTTGGTCCAGGCGCGCAGCACTTTTTTGCCAGGTGCGTACCCACGCGGGAACAGGAGCCGTTTCATAGTCAAATGCGTGGGGCCGGACAAAGACGGTATCCACGGGAAATCCCAGCCGGTCAAAACCTTTGCGCAGAGATGAGAGGTAACCTGCGATGTCATCCAACCCGAGCGGGATGCGACCTTTGAACGCTACCTTGTCAGCCGCTCCCGGCACGGTACCGCTAGGGTGTCCTTTTCCTGAACCATTCCGCGGTTCGCAGAATGCCTTCATCCAGGTCCACCGATGCCTTGAACCCCAACAACTCCTCCGCTTTCTCGACGCCGGGTATGCGAATGGCGATGTCGGCCGAAAGCGCATCGACATGTTCAATGGTTGAATTGGAACCAAGCACACGGCAGACCGCGTTCGCCAGGCCGAGAATGGTGATCACCGCACGGGCGTTCCCGACATTGAAACTCTCACCGATCGCCTCCGGTGATTCCAGGCATCGCAGCAGGCACTCAACGAAATCGTCCACGTAACACCATGCGCGAATCTGGTTTCCGTCACCGTGTATGGACAGGGTTTCGTTGTTCAGCGCCTTCCGAATGAACCCCTGCATGGCGCTCTCCCCGGTCTGCCCGGGTCCGTAGACATTGAAGGGTCGCACCGTCACGATCGGAAGGCCGAATTGCTTGTGGTAGGCCTTGGCCAGGTGCTCCCCTGCAAGCTTGCTCACGGCGTAACTCCAACGTGACTCCCCAGCTGAGCCTGCGACGGTCTCATCCTCCTCACTTGAACGAAAGGCCATCGACCCGAAGACTTCGGATGTCGAGAAATCGAGCACCCGATCGGAGATTCCGTTAATATGCGCAGCCTCGAGCACGTTGGCGGTGCCAAGCATGTTCACGCGCATGGTGGTCACCGGGTTTTGGATCACGGTATCAATGCCAGCAATGGCCGCGGCGTGGATTACGACATCCGCACCCTGCATGGCCCGGGTAAGCGTATCGGTATCCAGCACATCGCCTTTCACCACGCGGACGTCCGGATGATCGTTCAGGTCACTCGCGCTCAGGGTGTCACGGTGAAAATTGTCGTACACCACGACCTGGTGATCGGGGACGAGGCGACGAATCAAGGCATTGGCGATAAAGCCGGCCCCGCCGGTGATAAAGTAGGTTTTACTTGGCAAAATTGGTCGTTTCCTGATTACCCATTGGATGTGAAAGAATAGCCTTGTTTTCCGTGCAACGGAAAGTTTTTTCCGCAGATTCCGTTAAACAGGATGGACGATAAGAACCGCGTACACGAATCGCCCGCATGTACACGGGATCCACGCCCTCTGTTATACCGCAAACTATCAGTCAAGCCGATGGTCGCTCCATGGACAAAGACGCTCGAAAAAGCACGGGATCAGGAGATCCTACGGCCTTAGCACACGGTATTTTTCCGGAGAACCGGCCACCCCACCCAATCACCATCCGCGAGGGAAAGGCATGCCCTCCACCTTTCACATAAGCTGCACTTCTTGATTTTGTTGCTTATTCTCCCCATCGCTATGCTACCATACTGCGGATGAAACACTGGACCTTTCCCCGCAGAGGTATGGCGTTGTTTAAAGAAGCAACATCTTTCCACCGCACGCCCGAAAAAGGTGCCGCACGCACCTGGGTAGCTACCTGCGGTCTGGCCACGCTTCTGCTGTGTGGGTTGCAGGCGGAGACCCTCTCGCTGGAAACCATCCGCAGCCAATATAATGCAAAACGATACGAAGAAGCCTTCATGGCAATTATCGATCTGTCACGCGAACAACCCAACCTGGATGGGCTCAAGGAACTACGCACCCAGGTCAAACGTGCGATGCTCGACCAGGCAGACCTGGATCTCGCCGCGCCGGTTCCCCTCAGCAAGCAGCAGATGATCCTCGAAACCAGGGCCCATGAAGTGGTTCCCGACAGCTATGGCCGGAAGCGCCCGGTCCGTGCCATCAACCAGCCACACACGCGCCCACCGAGCTTGGTGAACAACGCCCTTAACCAGTCTGTCAGCATGCACCTGCAAGCTGCGGACCTGTCCACCCTGCTTGGGGCCCTCGCTACAGATGGCGGGGTGAACCTTATTTCCGACCAGGCCCTGGGTGCGGGGAAAAAGGTGGATGTAAATGTTGATAACGTTCCCTTGCGTGAGTTCCTGGAATACCTGACACGTAATTTCGACATCGCATTTTACTACGGGGAATCCTCTATTTGGGTGACGACGAAAGCCGCCGCACCGAAACAACCCATGGAAACCCGTGTCTATCGCCTGCGAAAAGGGATGCAGTTTCACGGATCGGACTGGGGCGGAACACCCGCTGAAGGCGAGGCGACTACCAGCCAGAACAACCAGATCAGCAACATCTCATACAACGCCACCGTGCCCTCAACCGGAAAAACCTACATTGAAGACATCCTGGAGCGCTTCATCCCCCCCCATGAAGATGCCCAACTCTTTTTCGACCGCAACACCCATGCACTCTTCGTACGCAACACCCCGGAGAATATCCGGTTGACGGAACAGATGCTCGACAGCCTCGATATCAGCCCGCCGCAGGTCTTTATCGAGGCCCGATTTATCGAGGTCCGCGCATCCGACCTGCGTGAAGTGGGCATCGACTGGATCCTGGATTCCCCACTGGTCGTCACAAAAAAAGCCGTTGTGGATGCCGGTGCCGAACGCCGCCTAGCCCGAAGTGTCATCGGCGCCGGTTCTTCGGTTTCCTCATTGCCCTTTACCAGCCAGGCCGAGGGGTCCTTCCCCCTCGGGCCCCAAGGCAGCTTCGGCGTGGTCAGCGACGGGAATCCACCCACGACCGGCCAGGGCTTGAATCTCACGTACAAAGGGATTCTTACCCAGCCGATGTTTGGTGCCGTCCTGCACGCCCTGGATATCTCCGGGAAAAGCAAGACCCTTTCAGTCCCGCGCGTGACGACCATGAACAACACACCGGCCAAGCTTCGCGACGGAGAGGACCTCCTGTACTTTGATGAATTCGAGGCCCAGGCCTTCACCTTGCTGGATGACAACAACAAACGGGTCACCCTGACCGCCTTGATCCCCAAGGGGAAACCCTTGAAAGAGGAACTGGGTATCACCTTGGTGGCCGTGCCCAGTGTCGGGACGGACCTGGAATCCATTACCCTCTTGCTGACCCCGACCATCAGCCGTCTCGTGCGCTTTGTCTCCTACCAGGACGATAGCGAGCAGTTGGAGGATACCTTCAATATCGACCAGGTCGTCGTGAAGTTACCCGTTATCGCCCGCCGTGAAGTTCAAACCAAGGTGCAAGTCAAGTCCGGGGAAACCGTTGTCATGGGAGGCTTGATTGACACGGTCTCCCAGGACACTGAACATAAGGTACCCATTCTTGGATCCATCCCCGGCCTCGGCCGTTTCTTCCGCCGGAATGATGTCACGGAAGAGCGTCGCAACCTCCTCGTTTTCGTCACCGCCACGGTCATCTCCGACCGAGGAGAATCCCTGGTAACGATTAAACCTAAGGGACCCCCGGATCCGAAAGCCCTGATTCCGTTGGCCCCCTGATTCAAGGATCCTGTTCAGGTGAACCCGACCGTCAATCCGCTTCACTACAACCGGGCGCTCGGCATCGATTTGCGGGCAAACCAAGTGGAAGTCGCCTGTGTGTCTGCACGTTGGGGGCGACTGCGCAGCATCGAGACGGCCATCTGTCCAGCACCCGGCGATGAATCTGCGCGACTCCGTCGAGTGCACGACCTGCTCAAAGGAAAAGGCTGGACCGAGCTTCCTTGCCTCATCGCCCTGCATGGGGAATCCACCGTGCTGCGCTCTATTCCAGCGCGGACCAGCGACCCCCAGGCCATCCAGGGCATAGTCGAACGTGAGTTTGAAAATTTCAAAGGGCTCCAATCACACGAAATGATACGTGGCTGTACCTTCATTCCCGGTGGGGATGGGCATCCACGCATCGTGCTCGCATTAACCCGTAGTGAGGTTGCCGAACAGGCGGCACATGCCGCAAACCAACTTCACCAGCGCCTCACCGGACTGATGCCGGGGGCCGTCGCCCTGTTTAATACCTGGAATCGACTCGCACCAGAGACCGATCGCCGCTGCCTGCTCATCAACGTCGGTCAGCAACTCACGGAAATCGTAATCTGCACCCAGAACGAACTACTCTTCGCACGAAGTTTCAGCGCACATTTTCCCATGGATGCCATTGACAAGGATGGACAACAAACCTGGTGGACGGCTTTGCGGACCTGCCTCGACATTTATCAGGGTGAGGACTCCGCAGATGACGTCAACCCCCAAGAAGTTTACCTGAGCGGAAACGCGGCAAACGACACCCTCCATGACGAGATTGCTGCGCTCCTTGGGATTCCCGTCTTTCGCACTGCCGCACTCGATATTGAACCGCCCTTTGAAGCAGCCATGGTCGCCCCGATTGCCACAGGACTGGCCATGGCAGGCGTCAAACAGGCCGCGGTCGAACTGAGCCTGCTGCCCCGTGCCCTACGGGATAAACGTTGCCTTCAATGGCAACTGCAATATTGGGGGCTCGCCTGCGTCATCTTACTTAGCACCCTTTTGAGCATCTACGGCCTCATGCATTGGAGCCAGGATATGAAATCAGACGTGCTGGAGGCCAAGAAACACCAACTTCGACAGATGAAAAAGGAATCCCTGGAGCTGGACGGGGTGGAAATCGATAACGCCCTCCTCCGTGATCAAATCGCCCCCCTGCGAGTCGCCATCCACAATGACGCGATCATGCATGCACTCATGAACCACCTCTCCGAGGCCAAGCATCCCGACGACTGGATCAGCCTTGTCGCCGACGCCTATTCGTACAACGAACCACCTCCCCGCCCGGGCCCAGAAGGCGAACTCACTCAGGCGCCTGCTTCCCTGGGTGAAGGACTTGAACTTCGCCATGTGATCGTCGAGGGCTACACGCCGATCGACGACCTCTCCACTGTCAACAGCATGATTGAAACCCTGCGGGAGAAGGAAAGTATCCTCGAAGTCGACTTGCTGGGAGACGAGCGCCTGCGCAGTGATGCATTGCGCGATGCCCGCTGGCTACCGTTTAACGCCCGCTTGTTTGCCATCGAGATCTCGGTGCGCTCCTCATGAACACCGAAATGGAATATGACCTCTCCCGGGAGAAGAGCCGTTTTTCCGCCCTGGCGGTCATTACCCTTGCACTCGCAATCGTGATCCTGATAACCATGATCCGGCCGCAAATACGCATGCTTGCATCGATTCAACATGACCTCGAGAACGTAGATGCCGAGGCACAGCTCCTGGTGCAGGGACACGCCAACAAACAGGATCGACTACGCGAGGAACGAAATACGCATCGCCAGCTTCAACACGATCTAGCACTACTGCACAAGCGCTTCAACAGCTTCACCAGCATGCCCTCTTTTCTGGCCGACATCGACCAGCAGTCGGGCGGACGTATCGACTTCAAGGTCGCCCTGCTGGAAGCACGGGAGCACCTCCAAGCGCGGGCGGGTGAGGACCGGACCTTTCCTGAACAACTGGGCATGGCAGACACGATCGCAACCGATGAGAAGGCCGAAAGCCGCCTTCGACAGTTGGCAGCCATCGTAAAACTGGTCGAGCAGGTACAAAATCTCGGCGTATCACACATTGACCATATTGAGCCCCTGCTGCCCTTGAGCTATCCCCAACGCCCGGATGATGAGAGCTTAACCCGGGAATTCCCCGTGCAGATCCGCTTCGTCTGTGCGTACGGAGAGATGATTCAATTCCTGGACAGCCTGCAGCGGTCCGATCGTTTTTTCACCTTGCGGCGGCTGCAGTGTGAGAAACTGACCGGGGATGGCAGCGACCGGATACGCGTAACCGCAGTCTGCGGTGCCGGACTGATCCAGGACCGCCCCTGGAACAGGCCGACCCAACCCGAAACCGACCCGGGCGACACAACACCCGTAGCGGAAACCCTGACGGAAAGCATCCAGGGCCAGGAAAGCCACCGTCTCCAAAGCCCGGAGGGGGAGACGCAGTGACTACCTTCTGGGCTAGTCTCATGCAGGTGAACGCCCGGAAGGTGATGTGGATACTGTTGCCCTGCTGCCAAGTGGTCCTGCTGGTCTGCCTCTGGAGAGTTCGCCAAACCGACACCGGTTCACCCCTCATGAATACCCCCATCTTGAGCACGGATCCCTACACGCCAACCAACCGCTTTCCACAGGTACCCCTACCACCCGCCGGGGCGGACCTTGCAAGCGACCTCTTCAACTCACAATACATCCTGAGCCTGCTTGAGCAGCAGCGGCAGGTTGAAAGGGAGAAAATCGAGGCAACCCGGCGCGCACAGGAGGCTGCAGCCTTGGCGGAGGCCGTCCCATCCCCAAATCCCTCCCCGGTGGATACTCCTGTGCAAACGCCCCCCCCCGTCTCTCCCAGGAAAGTCGTCGCCCTGACCTATCGCGGAATGATGACGCGTCCGGATGGCAGCCGACTGGCGCTGATAAAAAATGACGCGGACGGAAGTGAACTATATTTTGCAGTAGAAAGTAAAATCGCCGGGCACAGGTTACACCGTATCGAGCGACTGCACATGTCGCTGGCCGATGACACGAATGCCATCCTCCAACTTGAACTCGGCCAAGCCGTCGAGGTGGAGGTCCCCTGATGGAATCCTCACACCCGAATCCCCTGCGCGCACCTGGATCCGTGCGGAGCCGTTTGCTGGAGGTCCTTTCCGAGCGGAAACTACTTCCCGAAGCAAGCATCACCACCTACCGGGATCGACTGGAAGAACCCCTCGAACGCATCCTGATCGACCAGGCACTGGTGAGCCCAATCCTCATCCAATCCCTCCTGGAAGAAATTGCCGGCATTCCCGCAACGCCCATCCCTCTCCAGGTTAGTGAGAAATTCCTGGCCGCAATCCCCAGCCACGCGATAATCGACTACCAGGTGCTCCCGGTGGAAAACGAAGATGAGGACATCCTCACCCTCGTGGCCGATCAGGTGCACAGCGTGAACACCGAAGACGATCTCCGGCTTATCATCGGACGATCGATTCGCTGGCAATGGTGCGCGCCAGATATTCTTCGCAAGAGTATTCGCCACTACTACGGCATCGGCCTCGAAGCCTTCGCGGGGCGCGGCCTGGAACTGGAGGGCTCCGACACTGATGGGCCGGACATCCAAGGCCTGGTACATGCGATTATCGAGGAAGCGGTTAGCAACAACGCCACTGACATCCACTTTGAACCACGGGAATCCGGCATGCGATTGCGCTTCCGCATCGATGGAGCACTGAATCATGCCCCCCTTCCCGCCGGGGCCGAAAACTATGCACGCGCCATTGTTTCGAGCATCAAGGCGATGGCCCAACTGAACGTCGCTGAACATCGCTTGCCACAGGATGGCCGCTTTGACCACACCCTCGACGGCGAAACCTTTGATCTGCGCGTATCCATTCTCCCCTATGCCCACGGCGAAGCAGCGAACCTCCGCCTCCTTAACCGACAATCGAGTTTCCTTAACCTGGATCAACTGGGCTTCGACGTGGATCAGCGGGCGAACGTGGATTCCCTGCTTTCGCTCTCGCACGGCATGATCCTGTTTACCGGGCCGACGGGTAGCGGGAAAACCTCCAGCCTCTACGCCTCGGCCGAACAACTGAACGATCCGGAGCGCAAGATTATCACCCTCGAAGATCCCATCGAATACGAGATCCCGGGGATCAACCAGATGCAGGTGCACCCCGAAATCGGCTTTACTTTTGCCGCGGGCCTCCGCGCAATGTTGCGTCATGATCCGGATGTCGTCCTCATCGGGGAGATCCGTGACAGCGAAACGGCAAGCATTGCGGTCAGTGCCGCACTGACCGGCCACCTCGTTTTCAGTTCCCTGCACACCAATAACGCGGTTAGCGCCATCCCCCGGTTAATCGACATGGGTGTGGAACCCTACCTGGTCGCCTCCAGCCTCGAGGGGATCATCGCACAACGGCTGATTCGGTGCTTATGCCCCACCTGCCGGAAACCGGCCGAGGTGGATGGGCGCCTCTTGTCTGAAATCCATATGGCGGCACCCCAATGCCCGAAAAACCCCGTTTTATACAGGGCAGCGGGCTGTCCTGAATGCCTCTTCACCGGCTACAGGGGTCGAAAAGCTATCTATGAAATTCTCCTCATGGACGACGCACTCCGGGCGCTCACCGTCGAGCACAGCTCCAGCGAGCAGCTCCAGCGAGCAGCCCGCGAGCAAGGCCTCAAAACCCTTCGCGAGAGCGGCTGGGACTGCGCCCTGGAAGGCCTGACCTCGGTGAATGAGGTACTGCGCGTAACCCAGCGGCCCTCCTCCCGGGAACAGGGCAGGCAAACCCTTTTTGACTTCAAGGAAAAATAACCGACAATATACGTGTATCAGCTGGTAGTTCTGGGAACAAGTTCCGGAAAATATGCATGAAGGCGCCCGGTAAACACACATGGAAAATTGGCTTACTCTGCGGCGGCCTGCTCTGGGCCGCGGCGGTCCTGGCGAATGATGCCGTTACAATCGTGAATTCCGATATCAACGCGGACACGATCTCCGATGAACTGGTTAAATTAACCTGGGAAGCGGAGCTCAACAACACGAGCGATACCCAGATCACGGTGACCATCGTGTGCGACCTGCTCGATGCCGACGGTGCCACGGTACACAGCCTCACCATCGAAGACTTTTCAATCGACGCCAAGCAGACAGCAACCGCGGTGCAATCGCGCCCGATCACCGCAACGATCTGGGAACAGGTGACGGATCACCAAATCGTGATCGAGTAACGACCTTCGCAAGAGACGGTCCGACAACTCGAAGTGCTCCCATCTCGGCAGGGTGGTCGCCAGCTATTACTGGAGCACGCTGGCCTGGGCCCGGTTGCCGTTGCCATCAACCGCCTCAATCGTATTCACCCCTTTCACACCAGGCGTGCGTTGATAATTCACCGTGCGCCCCGTGCTCTCGCTCACGCTACCCAGGGCCGTATCGGTCACGGACCAGGAAAAAGGTTCGCCGCCGCCGACTACGCTGAAGGTGGCCGTCGAGGCGTCGTCGTCCAGAACTTCCGAACTGGGAGAGATGTGATATGCCTCCGGGGAGAGCCCGTGACCCTCACCCACCACATGCGAATTGCTATCACAGCCTGCAAGCCACCACCCCCCCAGCCATAATACAGACAACATTAAAATACGTCTCATACGCCGACCTTAAACAGCCTGTTAGAAATGGTACGCGAATCCCAGGTGAACGGCGCGATCCTTGTCCCCGTAGAAAATGCCGCTCAGCTCCGTCACCATGCCGCTTGACAAACGGAAACTCCCGCCCAGTTCAAACCCGAAATTTCGATTGGCCTCAACGCTTGCCGAACCAAAATCCCCGTCGATTCTTGAAATGACCAAGCCACCGTAATAGGCCGATCCCGTCGGAGAATAACCCTTCCAGACTTCGTTGCCGCGATGGTCAATGACATACGATACCCGTGGGCGCAAGAGCAGCTCACTCCAGGAAAAATCAGCATCCGCGGAGTTGGATTCGGATTCCCGGTAGCTCCCCTCGCCACCCAGTCGAAGGACCTTTTTGCGCGGCATGCTTGGATGACCGGCCACGATAAATTCGAAGAGGTTCACATTAACCCCCACCGCCC
The DNA here is from genome assembly GCA_029936175.1 of Kiritimatiellia bacterium. Taxonomy (GTDB): domain Bacteria; phylum Verrucomicrobiota; class Kiritimatiellia; order SS1-B-03-39; family UBA6053; genus JAPYUI01. The sequence continues at coordinate 17,654 of JAPYUI010000030.1, read as the reverse complement.
AGGTCGGCCCGTTTTCACCGTCAAGATCATCCTGATCCGCCTTAACGGTACCCGCCTCGACCCAGGGATGCACGGAGGGGGCCAGGTCGATGCCCCCGCGAGCCGCAATGCCACGCAGATCGGTTGCCATCAAGGCCCCGTTCGCTCTAAACTCGCGACGAGCAAGTGAAACGGACGCACCGGCCGACCAACCGCGGGCGGGACTGGCCTTGATCAACGGGGAACCCGCCGCGCTGGTCTCCGGTTCAGCCTGGGCCGAGAACGAGAGCAGGATCAGGAATCCGGGCAGGTGTTTAAGGGCTCGCTTCATGCCTATGACCTATTGGGAACTGTCCCGGCATGCAAGGGCGAATTCACCGCGAAGCGAGGACTTTTTCATAAAAGGATTCATACCGATCCACGATGTGATCCCAATGCAGGTGTGCTTCAGCCCAGCTGCGCGCAGCGACCGACATGCGAGGCCACTCCATGGGCATTTCCGCGAAGCGCAGCACGGCATCGCCAAGGGATTCAGTCGTGTCTTCCTGCGCCAGGCAACCGGTTTCGCCGTCTCCGACAAGGTCCGGCACGCCACCCACGGGAACCGCGATGACGGGCAGACCACAGGCAAGGGATTCCATTACATTGTTGGGCCGGCCCTCTCCCCGACTGCTTAGGACCAAGGCGTCTGCCGCGCGATAAGCACCGGGCATATCCTCGACCGATACTTCACCCTGCCATTGAATACGGTCTCTCCAGGCCGACGAGGCTTTGTACCGATCGATGATCTTCCGATGCGGACCGTCCCCGATGATGCGCAATTCAAAGTCACCTAAGCGCACGTGCACCGCATCGAAGGCCTTGAGGGCGCGATCCACTCCCTTCACCGGAGCCAAGCGACCGGCAAACAGATAAACCGGCTTGTGCGGAGAAGGCGATCGCACACCCGGTGAGAATCGTTCAAGGTCCACGCCGTTCCCCAACACCATCACCTGGGGACAAATCGCCCCTGCCACCCGGCCGAGAAGGCGGTTCTCCGCGATTACACCGGTGGCTTTACGCAATTGCCTGTGGGCCACCCCACTCACCAAGGGCCCGCCCGCACCGGATAAGTCCGACCCGCGAACACTGATCACCAGGGGAGCGTCCAGGGAAATGCCGAGCGCACTGATCGCCCAATGCGCGTGCACGAGATCCGCACCCTCCACCGCCTCCCGCCCCGCCCGCCTCAGTCCAGCCAGTAATCCTGGAAGTTCCAGGACTGACCCGGGATGACGCGCGAGATTGCTCAAGATGCCGGACCCGTAAACAATTCGCTTTTTGCCCGCCGGGAAAAAGGGGAAGCGATGAATTTCGATACCGGCTTCATCTGAAACGTCATCCGAAGCCCCATCGTTGGGGGCGTAAACCTTGACCCGATGCCCCCGTGCAGCCAGTCGATCTGCCAGGGCCTGGATGAAATGACCCGCCATGTGCCCACGGCGCAGCGGATAGGAAGTGGTGATCATGTGGATGTTCATGGGGTCATCTCATGTTGGCGTACACCACGTTGCTGCAAGACGATAAGGTTTCGACCCCATCGTGCCTGATCCAAGGGAAGCGAGATAGGCGACTGGAAGAGCATACGTTATAGAAACCTGGTTGATCCAAAGCGGCAACGAGTTCCCGCACTCCAAACCTTGGGCATTCCCTGAAACTTCAACTTAATCAATGGGGGTGATCGATCGCCGCGTGCGCTCAATATGCCGGTTGTGCTCCATGTCGAACCACATGGCAAAAAAACTTGATTGAAAACCACTAATGAACAAAAAGGCCGCAAAGATAGGGCCCGTAGGCTCCACCGGACCGGTAAAGATCCGGTAGCTCAACAGGTAAAGACCGAGACCGAACCCCATGGGGATACACACCAATGCCATCGCGTAAAAAAAAATCAAGGGATGAAAATCCCGGATGATATATTTCTCTTTCAAGCGCCAGAGAAACAGCTTTAGCAGTAGGCAGGAAAGCCGCGGAACCGCCGGTAGGTACTTGATCCCGGACTGTTCGCCGATGCCATAAATGGGCTTGATCGGGACATCCTGCACGCGGAAGTCGTAGATATTGAGACGGACAAGAAAATCGTTCGGCATCCCGTACCGGGGGAAAACCTCTTCCAGCCTCAAGGTCGTCAACACCTCCAGCGAAGCTGCGGTATAGCCCGTTTGCGAATCGGCCACGTTCCAGTAGCCGGAAGCAATCTTGGTCATCAGGGATAAGGCGGAATTACCCAGGTAACGTATCTTGGGAATCTTTTTCCAGGCTTCACCCGTGAACAGGCGATTGCCCTTGGAATAGTCGGCCCGACCGTCGATCACCGGATCACAAATAGCAGGTAAGTCCCCGGGATCCATCTGCGCATCACCAGCCATCACCACGGTCACGTCATATCGCTTGTCGCGGGCATAGGCATAACCGGTGACAATGGCACCCCCCACTCCCTTATTCTTCGCATGGCGAATCAAATGCACCCGACTTCCCGGCTTGTCGGCGTATGCCTGGACGATGTCTGCGGTTCGATCGCTGCCGCAATCTTCCACGACCGCAATACAATCCACAAACTCGGGCATGGTGTCGATCACCTGGCCGATGAGCCGCTCCTCATTATAGGCAGGAACAACGACACAGATGGATTTTTTACGATACATACGAGGAATCCAACGTGTAGCACCCGTCATACCCATACAAGAAAAATCGCAGCCTAGTGACCTGGGTATAAAAATGGGAGCCGCGAGAAGCGGCTCCCTTGAGAGGACTTTCGGGAACGGGGTATACCCCGAGCAATATGAATGAAAAATACTACAGGCCCAGATCAGCGAGGAAAGCGTTGGCTGCATTCACGAGGTGCGCCGGTTGATAGGGCTTGCTTAAAATCAAATCGGGTTCGTAATCGCCAAAGGCCTTTTCAGATTCTTCAGGCGGGAAACCGGTCACCACGACGACGGGCATGGACATGTTCCGCTTGCGTATCTCGGTAAAGGTCTTCATGCCGTCCTGCCCGGGCATTTGAAGGTCGAGGACCACCAAGGCAATTTCGGTGTGCTTGGTCAACATATGCATGGCTTCAAAACCGTCTTCGGCCTGTATAATCGGAATGCTCATGCGTTCCAGCGTGCGCACGGCAAGGGCACGGGCATTGGGATCGTCGTCACAGACCAGGATACTGGGCTCGTTGGATGTCTCGCGTGTTTCCGTGCTGAAACTGGCGCTCTCCTTTTGGTTGGCACGTTCGTCCTCAGTCGCGATCTCGACCAGGGTTTGTGGAACAAACATGCTGTTGTCCCGCATGAAGCCAATGAGATCCGTCGGACGAATCAAATATTTGCCACCAGCGGTACGGTAAGAGGGGAGTTTTCCATCGCGAATCCAACAGCAAATGGTGTTGCGACTCACGCCACAAAGCGTCGCAGCCTTCGGTGCGGACAAAAATACGGGTTCTGGAATATCTCTCTTCATTTTGGTTTCCCTGATTTCGTAATCACGCTCATCTACATACCCACGTGGCAGATTGATTGTAACGAAAACTTTTTAAGCAAATACCGTGCCATTCCGGTGATTTATCATCATTGGTAAGCCTTGTAATGTTGGGGAGGCTGACTTAAATGGATACAAAGCCCCTCAAAACAACACATCACACCGCTTTTACGGTGCAGATCGCCCCGAGTTGACGGACAAGTCCCGAATCCTACCCCTGGTCGAATCACTCAATGCTGAACGGAGCATCCGCCACCGCCAATTCTCAACCGTGGTACCGGGTACATTCATTCGCGCTTCTGAACCAAGGCCCAACACGTCCTGCATGGGTATAATCGCCGTATTGCAGGGGGTATTCAGCGCGAGACCCATCAGATCCCACTCGATTTCATCCCCGTCCGAGCGCAGGTAAGCTTTCATCCGCTCCCGTTCGGCATCCAGTTGCGCCTGGGTTGAGGCCGTATTCACTCCCGGTTGCGCATGAAACCACCCACGGGTGGTATCATTGTCATGGGTTCCGGTATAAACGATGCAATTTTCCGGAAAATTCTCTGGCTTGAGATTATCCGGCTGATTTTCGCCGAAACAAAAATGCAAAACACGCATCCCCGGCAACGCAAAGTCATCCCGCAGACGGTGAACGCCCTCCGTGATGGTCCCCAGATCCTCAGCGATAATCGGCAGACGCCCCAACTGTTCCCGAATGGCCTGGAAGAAATCATGACCCGGTCCCGGCTCCCACCTTCCCTCGCGCGCATGGGGACTTCCGAAAGGCACCGCCCAACACGCTTCAAAGCCACGGAAGTGATCGATACGCACGATGTCGAATTGATCGAAAATCGCTACGAGGCGGTCGATCCACCAGGCATAACCGCTCTCACGGTGGCACGGCCAATCGTACAGCGGGTTGCCCCAAAGCTGGCCGTCCGCACTGAAATAATCAGGCGGAACACCAGCCACTTCTGTCGGCAGGAGCGCGTCATCCAGGCGGAAGAGCTCCGGGTTCGCCCAGGCGTCCGCACTGTCCCGGGCGACGAAAAAAGGGAGGTCCCCGACGAGCCGAATGCCCATATCTTCGCAGGTCCTGCGGAGTTTTTGCCACTGGTGATGAAAGAGAAACTGCTGAATAGCGATTGCCTGGATTTCACGTGTACATTCGGATTTCACCTGTGCCAGTGCGCGTGCGTCCCGCTTGCGCAACGCTTCCGGCCATTCATACCATGGCTGCAGGCCATACCGGTGCTTCAGGGCGGCGTAGATCGCATAGTCCTCAAGCCAGGGCCTTGTCTCCGCAAACCTTCGATAGGCGGCCTTCAACGATTGACTTGCCCGCATATCGAAACCGGCGGCCGCCTGATCCAGCAGGAGCCGGTGCACGGGCAGGATCTGCTCGTAGTTTACACGCTGGGGGTCCGTTGCCGGATACGTAGCCAGGACCGACACATCCAGCAGCCCATCCGCTACCAGGTCGTCCAAGTCGATCAAGAGCGGGTTCCCGGCGAAACTGCTCAGCGGTGCGTAAGGAGAGTCCGCATAACCCGTCGGACCGAGCGGAAGCATCTGCCAGAGTGACTGCCCCATCCCCGCCAAGTCCTTAACAAAGGCCCGCGCTGGCTGGCCGATCGAGCCGATACCGTAGGGGCTCGGCAGGGAACTCGGATGAAGCAATATGCCGCTTTGTCGCTGCTTAAACATGCATCGGAATGTAGACAGGAAGCGTTAAAGGTCAAATCCCGGGATGAAGAAAGCGGTATTGAACGATCCACGCCGGCGGTGGGGCAGGGCACGTGGCGGCTAAACCTGCTTGGTCCCCGGGCGATGAACGGGAATAGCGGCCAGCTCTTCGGGGACTTCGTCCGGCGCGTAGGTCGGAAAGGTCAAGTCAATCACGGAAAGCAGGGGGAGTCCCTCCCATGTCGGTTTGCCGGATCGGTTGATGATGCAGAACACGCCGAGAATATTCGCATGGGCCGCTTCGGCCATCTTCCTTACTTCACGCAGGGTACTTCCCGTGGTCACCACGTCTTCGACCATGAGCAGGTTTTCGCCTTCGCGGATCTCAAAACCACGCCGCAACTCCATGTCGTTGTTTTTGTTTCGCTCGGCAAAGATCGACCGCTTTTCAAGTGCAAGGCCGACCTGCTGGCCGACCGCCATGGCACCGATCGCGGGGAAAAAAACGGTGTGGATGTTTCCGAGGGCGTTGATTTCCCCGGTTCGTGAGCGAATCAGGCGATCGAGCCGGTCGGGATGTTGTGCAAGAAGGGCGCATTGCACGTAGTGGCCACTGTGTCGACCGCTGGCCAGTTTAAAGTGACCCTCCTTGAGCGCACCGACCTCGCGCAACATGTCCAGGATTTCGTTTTCTTCGATCATGGGTATATCCAAAACTACTTTTCTACTGAAGGAATGTCGGCCTTGGCGGCCAAGGCTACCTCAATACTCCGCTTGGCTTCCTCGGCCTTCTCAAAAAAGGACTTCTCGGGCTCTGCAAACAAAATGCCACGTGACGAATTGATCAGCAGGGGTGCCTGGCGACCGGCCGTGTCCAATGCATCCAGGTTTCCGCCCTGGGCACCCAGGCCGGGGATTAAAAGCGGGGCGTCAATCACCCTGGACAGCACCTCGCCGGACATATTCGTCAGGCCGACCACGAAGCCGACATCCCCCGGCATCCCCTTGGCGCGAGCTGCCATATCCTGCACATGCTCGAAGGCATAACGGCCCTCCATCTGGCGCAATTCCATATCGGCAGCGCCGGGATTCGAGGTCACTCCAAGCAGGTATACGCCTTTTCCCTCGTAGTGCAGGAATGGCTCGACCGTGTCAAAACCCAGGTAGGCATTCAGGGTGACCGCATCCACATCCCAATTCTCAAAATAGGCCTTGGCGTAATGCTTCTGTGTCTCACCAATGTCGCTACGCTTCACATCGAGCACCACCGGGACCTCTGCCGGCATCTCCGCCAACAATTCTTCGAGCAATTTGAACCCGGCCGAGCCCAGTGCTTCGAAGTACGCGATGTTCGGCTTGAAGGCGGCGGCGTGTTCCGCGGTTTCCGCAACCACCTGGCGCAGGAAATCCCCGATATCTCCCTCAATCCGGTCCGCCCGCGGGTCCAGGCCCACGCATAGATGGCTCCCCGACGCGTCAATCCGACGGGTCAAACGTTCCGCAAAGCGCTCAGACATCAGCCCAGCGCGGATTCGTTGTAATCTTTTTTATCGAATGTGTAGGCATCGTAAAAGTCAGCGACCGATCCATCGACATCAAAGATGTGCGAGATAAGGGCCGCCCGCGCCCACATCCCGTTCCGAGCCTGGCGGAAGTAATGTGCCCGCTTGTCATTATCGATCTCGGTCGGAATCTCACCGAAATCCGAATCACGCGGAAAGGGATGCAGAATGACCGCGTATTCGCGCATCGCGGCAACCCGCTCCCGGGTCAGCTTGTATTTGGAGAAATCGATCTGGCTAAAATCCTCGTCCAGGTTGTCCGGGTTGTGTTCCTTCTGGATCCGGGTCATGTACAGGCAATCCAGGCTGTTGATCACCGGTTGCCCATCCAGGTCATCCTCGAAGCTCTCGAACTCGCGCACCTCGGCGAACTGTTTCAGCAGGCGAGCCTTCATGTCGGTGGACAGCGCGAGCATCTCGTGATTTGCCGTGATAAAATACAGCTTTACATTCTTGTACTTCGCCAAAAGGGTGATTAACGAACGCACGGTTCGGCCCCGGCGGATGTCGCCACAGAACCCAATCGTCTTGCCGTCCAGACCCTTGGTCAGGTCAGGGTATTGGCCCCGAAACTTCTCATAGAGCGTTCCCTGGCTCGAGTCCTTGGGACTGAAAAAACTCATCGCCCGTTCAATGGTATAAATGTCGAGCAGGGCCTGTGTCGGGTGTTCATCCGCGCCCGCACCCGCATTAATGATCGGCGTATTTCGGCGGCTGTCACGGCCGAGCTCGTTCATCATGTAGGCACAGCACTCGGCCAGGTTCGGCGTGATGCTCCGCATGATCACCATGTCATAATAGCTACTGAACATACGAACCGAATCAAACGCAGTCTCCCCTTTCGCCTCGGAAGACAGGGTGACATCCTGCACCGACTGGATCGCCATCCCAAGGGTCTGGCACGCGGCGGCAAA
>JAPYUI010000030.1:0-9915 GCA_029936175.1 Kiritimatiellia bacterium | reverse complement strand
TGACATCCTGCACCGACTGGATCGCCATCCCAAGGGTCTGGCACGCGGCGGCAAAGGACAGAAAGGTCCGGGTGGAGGGTTGAGTGAAATACAGCAAGGCTCGCTTGTGCGAAAGCAGGCCGTTCAGAAACCGGCTGCCTTCCTTAGACTTGGCCAGGGCGCGAATGCGGTCGGCCGTCCGGATCAGCTTGTTCAGCATTTTCTGGTCGAACTGCGCACTCAGGATCACGTGTAGCAGGCGCTCGTTGTAGGAAAAATCCGATATTTTCAGATTGGTGGGCCGATCCAGCATCGACTCGTATTCATGAAACGCCATGCCTCAGCTCCTGCCCGAGGCCGTTTTCCCATGGCAGGAAACCCGGTTAACATTTCTTCCACCCGAAAGCCCTGCATGCACTTTTTCGATCATTGGAAGCTCTTCTGGCACGTTTTCCGGTCATCGGAAACACTTTTTAAATCAAAATCTGGCCGGTGCTTCGCCAGGCCGCTGAAGCTTTCCACCGGGAAACGGGGGGGCTGGGTCCGTTTGAATCCATCGTGGGGGGTGAACCTCCCGACCTCCTCCGCCAAGGCCCGCGACGAAACCAGCGTAACGGAAGGCCCTCGCCGGGGCGATAACAGGCCTGGAACCCCGTTCTCCGCCGGGCTTCTATTGGGCCATGGCGAGTATCTTGTGCGCATACATCGCGGCGTTGAGCGGGGCTTTTTTATGCAAGCCTACGCTGCCCAGGGCCACCCCACCGGGGCACTGAACCATGGAAAGCAGGGCATCGACACCGTTGAGCGGACCACACGGGACGGGCACGCCGATGACCGGTACGTCGACCTTGACCGCCACGAAACCGGGAAGGGCCGCCGACAGGCCGGCCACCGCGATGATGACCGCCTTTTCGCCACTGGCCTGGAAGGCCTTGAGCCAGGCGAGCAGTTCGTCGGTGTTCCGGTGAACGGAAAGCACCAGTTCTTCAAATTCAATGTTGTTCTCGGTGAAATAGGCCTTTCCCGGGTTCATGAAATCCATGTCGTTCGGGCTGCCGTAAAGAATGTATGTCTTCATATTTAACTCTTGATCCAATTGTTAATCCAAAAAAACACCGCAAGCGGTCGGTCCTTACTCAAAATGCATGCGCCCAATATCGCTTCGCATCTGGGCTCCATCAAAATCAACCTTTGCTCCTTCGGCATACACGCGCTCGACCGCCTCCTCCCGGGTCGCGCCCTTGCAGGCCACCGCGAGTACGCGACCGCCGTTGGTAACATAGGCACCGGTCTCATTCAAAGCCGTTCCCGCATGATACACGCGGCCTTCGGTAACCTGCTCAAGCCCGGAAATCACATCGCCCTTGCTCGAGCTCGCCGGATAGCCCCTGGATGCCTTCACCAGGCAGATACTCCAGCCATCGTAAAAACCCAGCAGGCTTTCATCCAGCTTTCCCTGTGCAGCCTGGTGGAGAAACCCGGCAAAATCACCCCCGACGATCGGCAGGACCGCCTGCGCTTCAGGATCCCCAAAGCGGCAATTGAACTCCAGCACCTGGGGTCCGGACCGGGTCAGGATGATGCCGAAGTAGAGGAAGCCGCGATAGTCCTGGCCGTCCGCCACCAGGCCGGAAACCGTCGGCTGAATCACGGTTTCGTCGATTTGCTGCATCTGCTCGGGCGGAAGCAGGGCCCGCGATGCGACGGCTCCCATACCGCCGGTATTTGGGCCCTGGTCATCTTCCTCCAGGCGCTTGTAGTCGCGCGCGGGGGTAAAAACGACATACTGATCCCCGGAAACAGCGCAGATAACGGAGACCTCCTTCCCCTCGAGGAATTCCTCGATGAATACCTGGTCCTTGCCAAATTTTTTCTGCACAAACACGGTGTCGAGGAAGTCCTCGGCCATGTCGGAACCGGTGCAGACCGCCACCCCCTTCCCGGCCGCGAGTCCGTTGTATTTCAAGACCGTCGGGTAACCCGAAATCTTCTCCCGGGCCTCCTCGACGGAGGAGACGACATCAAAGCCCCCGGTCGGCACACCGTGACGGATCATGAATTCTTTTGCATAAATCTTGCTGCTCTCGAGTTGAGCCGCTTCGCGCAGGGGGCCCCAGGCGGGAATACCGGCTTCCCGGCAGCGATCAGCCAAGCCCTGGGCCAGCCAGACTTCTTCACCGATAACGCAGAGGTCTATACCCTCGTCCTGCAAAACCCGCATCAGGCCATCGAGTCCCTCCTCCGGGACACAGGTGGCGAGCGCAGACATGCCGTCGCTGCCTGGATAGGCAAAGAGTTCATGCTCGCCGGGTGAATCATGCAGGGCCTGGACGAGCGCATGCTCCCGGCCTCCCTTACCGACAACGATTATCTTCATCGAAACGCTCAATCCCTTGTTCTATCCAGGCGGTCATACTTCACGTTGATCCGGTGCTTGATCCAGGCCTCGATATCCAGGCTCTCCAGGTCGACGAAGACATGCTTCACCGCGTCGAGGAATTGGCTCTGGTACATCTCCTCGGGTTCAAGGTAGCTGCCGTGCGTCCAATCATTCCACGCATTGATCAGGACAATTTTATCTTCCTCTCCACGGGTCGCTTCCTTTGCATGCTTCAGCACCTTGGTGAATTTCGAAGGCGTGTTGCTCTTCAGGTACGGGCCATACGGATAACCGCGTTTTTGCTTCCAATCCACGGAGGGATCCGTAAGCGGACCTGGATCGTAGCCCATGACCACCGTGGGGAGATACCGCGCCTTGAAGCGGGTCCCGGGGCGGGCGAGCAGATTGGTCCCACCCCCCTCCGCGATGGCCTTGTGATACAGTTGGTGCGCTTCCTCGTAGGGGGTGGCCGGGAAGTCCGGCAACACGATATCATCCGCCCAAGTGTAGGAACTGATGGCATCCAGGGCCAGTCCATCCACCAGCACATCGGCCCGGTCAGCGCTGAGGCCGTGCGAATAACCGACGATATAGGCATTGTCAAAACCGGCAAGAATCGTCTTGTTACGCAACCGCTCGAGGGCCCCTGCCGCCTGCTCGAGATCGCCCTCGAAGCTGGCGACAAAGTTTTCAAGGTCAGCGATAGCGAGAAAGGGGCGATTCCCAACCTTCCAGTAGCTCCGCTTTTGAAAGTAATCGACCAAGTCCTTGGTGATCCCCTTGAAGGTGTCGGGCTCGATCACCCCCGAACCCTTTTCCGGGTGGTCTCGATTATCCCAATAGATCGCGATATCGAGGGTATGGGCGAGACTGAGCTTGTTCAGGTAAATATCCAGCGCAGTCGACCGAAAGGGACCATCATCGAAGTGATAATAATGGATGATCAGGGCGTCTATTCCGCTGTTCTGCATCGGGATCAGCGATTTTCTGGCCACATAACGAAAACCTTTTTCATTCCATTCACGCTGGTGATCCCACACCGATTTTTTTGGCTGAATATGACCGATGAAATAGGACGACGCAGCCGCCATCCTTGCCCAATCCTCCTCCGTACCGGGCACATAAAAGGCGGCGACCTGGTACGTTTTTACCGGCGGCGGAGGTGGGGCTTCCTCGAAATAACCGCAACCTGACAGCAGAAAAGCCGTAAAGATGCTCGACATTGCAGGGGCGAATTTCATGGTTCTTTATTATGCGGGGGCGGATGACAATTCAAACCATAAAAAGTGCAATCGGATGAAGAGCTCGCTGGTGATGACCATTTTAGGAGAAGATCGACCCGGCCTGGTGGAGGAACTGTCCACCCTGGTGGGCGAGCATGGCGGTAATTGGGAGGAAAGCCGCATGGCCCACCTTGCGGGTCATTTTGCGGGAATTCTAAGGGTGGTCCTGCCCGCCGAAGAGCGCGACTCCCTGATAGCTGCCCTGAAGGGCTTGAAGCCGCGCCTCGCCATCCAGGTGACGGAGAGCCCGGACGCCCTGCCGGGGACAACGCTTCGCGCAGTGACGGTCGAGATCGTCGGCCAGGATCGCCCGGGTATCGTCAGCCAGATCACGCGCGCGATGACGGCCCATCGCATCAATGTGGATGAGTTGTCTACCGAATGCACCAGCGCACCCATGTCCGCGGAACAATTATTCATCGCCCGGGCACGAGTCCGAATTCCGGATACGGTTTCGATGGAGACCCTGCGGGATGAACTGGAGGAAATTGCGGCCGACCTGATGATCGATCTGTCCGTCGAATAGAGGGGACCCCATCCGGGTTTAGTCCCGGGTATAGCCCCGCCAGAACATCGCCGACTCATCATCGCGTTCCGTTCCGTTAAATTTCGCGGTTCGCGGAATCTCCCGGGGATTCCGCGTGACGACGTGGGCATCCACGTAGGCGATGTTCACGCGGTTAACGTGCCGACGCTCCAAGCTTGCGTAATGGTTGTTGAAACGCACGGGTCCCGTGCCCAGGGAAAAACCATCAATCAATGCCATCGCAAAAGTGGGTGACTCCACCTTGTTCATCGGCTTGTTCCACTCATCGATCCGGGTCTCGTCCGTCGACGGTCGCTGTGGCTCGGCCAGGCGGCCATTGTAGGAGAAGCTGTAATGCTGCCCGGAGTGCCCCTGGTTGGGCCGCAGGCCCCGCTTCGACGAGGGGCAGACAAAGGGGGTGCCAAAAACATGCCCGTACCATTTAACCTGCCTCGGCCAACCGCTCTTCTCCCTCCACTCCCTGCCTGGGAACAGGTACTCGAACAGGAAATCCCTGGACCAGGTCCGTCTGCCGTCTTTCCCATTCGGCCTTACGTAGGGTTCCTTGACCTTGGGCCATGCATCACGGTTATCCTGCCCGTAGGCATGCATACCCTTGACCAACTGGCCCATATTGGCCTTGCACTGCGCTGTTTTGGCTTTATTCAACGCCGCCACAACCGCGGGCATCAGCATTGAAACCAGCAAGGCTATGATCGCGATGACCACGAGCATCTCGACCAGTGTAAAACCGTTTTTTCCTTTTTTCATCATGGAACCCCTTCGTAGGGAGATCATTACACTATATTAGGCATCCGGCCTCCGGTCAAGGAGTAGGCCTCCAAAGGCCATCAGGAGCCAGGCAGTATTCACGATCACCCCCGACCATGAAACCGCCTTGGATCCACCAAAACAGCCGCATTCAATAACCATTCCTTTTACCAGCGCATAGCCCTGGACCCCGATAAACAACAGTAACAACAGCATGCAGATCACGCTTCCGGCAGAGCGTACGTAAAAGGCACCGAGAATCATCCCGAAACCGGCGATCAGCTCAAGCCAGGGCAGATAGATGGCGACCGCACTGATATATTCATCCGGCAGCATCTGGTAGGCGTGCACCTGCTTGCCGAACATCCAGGGATCGGCAATCTTTTCCAGCCCGGCGTAGATGAACACCGCGGCGACAATCAGTCGCAACAGGAAGGAGAGCAGGGCGATCATCAGGGCAGCTCCGGCTTGACCGTGGTCTCACCCGGATCGGGCTCGATGGGCTTGCCTGCGGCCTTCCAGGAACTGAAGCCATCGACATAGACGGTCAGGTTGGTATAGCCCTGCTGAAGGAGCTGGTCCACGAGCTGCAGGGAGTCATCGCAGTTTTTCCCGTTGCAGTAGATCAATAAGGGATCGGCGGGCGTCGCCACCACGGAGATGTTCAGGAAGTAATGCGCAAACTCGGAAACGGGTAAAGGATCCGCCATCGGTATGTGCCCGGCATCGTACTTTTCCAGGGTTCGCGCATCGACAATCAAGTACTCGCCGCTTTGCAGGGCTTCGTCCACCTGCTCCGTGGTGAAGATCCCAATGCCCCGCTCCTCCAGCTTATCGGCGATACGACTGGTCCACTGGTAAACCCAGGGCAGACGCTCTTTCGGCGCACGGATTTGATTCGAGACCGAACCAAAACCCACACTGCACAAAGCGAGCAGGACAATCATTCCAGCCGTTTGCATGCCACCCCTGACCTGATCATTCATGGCCTGCAGCCTAGTGATGAAGCCTGCAATTGCAACGGACAAGCCCACAAAAATACCGCCCTGCAGCCACCGTTTTTTCAACCGGATCTACAGGTGACCTGCACGGACCGGGGCACTGGCCGGTGCGGCAAAGTATACGCTGCGGCCCGACTCACCCTCAACGATCTCACCGACTATTTGAGCCGGCTTGTCCGGATCACTGATATCCAGGACAACGGGCTGGCCCTCAAAACCCAGGACGAAGTAATTGCGGCCCTGGACCGTCGCAAAATGCGCCGACAGATCATCATCCAGTTGAATCACGACCGTCTCGCCTTCTACCGGAGGCGCACCTTGCACCGCCATCCGCAGGGGTTCGTCCGTCAGGATCACATCAACCGCCTCGCCAGCAGCCCCGACAAAGAAGATTACACCGCCCTCAACCGCCAGGCTGGCGACCTCACGGCCGTCCACGCGGATCCCCACACGGGCTGGATCATCGGTATCGATCCGGACGATGCCCTGCTCGACCGACTCGTAACTGGCCAGGACATTCCCTGCGACCTGCACGAGGGCCGGTCCGTGCAGGGTCCGGGTGAAATCGTAGTCGAGGTCTTCAAGCCAATAGAAGTAGTGCCCGGCTTCCAGTCCCGTATCCATCCAGGCATACGAAGCACCGGCCCCGGTGCCCTGGCCCTCGACCATGTACGGGCTCACCAGCTCCCGCTGACCATCCATCGTTGCGCTGCGGTAAATCATGTAGCCCAGGTTGTCCCGCTCCCACCCCGTGGTCCAGTTGATGGCGACCCCGCCGACGGATTCATGTGCCGAGAAGGAGATCAATTCGATCGCCGTTGGATTCGCCACGAAGCCGAAGTTGGCCGTGGTGATACGGCTGCCGCTCTGGATAGCGAAGCTGAACTGCAAGGGCGTCGTGTTATCCTGGACAACGGGAGGCACCTGTTCATTGTGCACCACGACCGTGTAGTCCCCCGGCAACAAGCCGGTGAATGAATAGAAACCCCGGTTGTTGTTGTTGGAAGCGGTAACCGTGCTGGCAACCAGGTTACTGACGCCCCCGATAACCTGGAATAAATCAACCCCGACACCCGGCAGGCCGAGTTCGGCCAGCGTCTCGTTGGCGATCTGGTCCCGGTTGACATCCACGAAGACGGTGTTGCCGATCTGGGCAGGGCGGATCAGGCCCGCATCCGCGGAATCCACCACATCACCTGAAGTCAAGTTAAACACATCGCTCAAGCCGGTCGCATCCACATTGCTGTCCAGGTTGGGATCCGACACAAAGGGGGTCGTGGCGACGAAGTTGGTGGGGATGCTGACCTCCACGAAGTAGGCCCCAGCCGGCAGTGTGGTGAACTGGTACAGGCCGTTTGTATCGGTGCTCGCGGTACCGACAAGACCGGTGCCGTCAAACAGGGAGACCAGGATCCCGGTGATACCGGGCTCGCCCGGATCCTGGAGACCGTTCCCGTTGAGGTCTTCCCATACACGATCACCAAAACTGTTGTTCTGCGTCTGGAACCCGTCGACCGTCTGGGTCACCACGCCCGGGAGTACATTAACCAGGGTGATGTTATCACCCGATGTCTGGTTCTGCCCCGGGGGCAAGGTGCTTTCCACCACGAGGACCGTCGCCGTTCCAACCGGCACGCTAACCATGTAGTCCCCGTTCACGTCCGTAACAACCGAGGTCACTCCGCCCAGGATGTCGGTAATGATCACGGTTACACCCGGGATACCCGGTTCACCGGGATCCGGCACGCCATTCCCATTCTCATCGCTGAACACGGGGCCGACGATATCGCCGCGCGGTTGGTAGCCATCGTTCCCCACAAAGGTGCTGGACAAGGCGCTCAGGTTAAAGGTCTGTGAATCTATCCCGGCGGTCTGAACCACTCCGACCGGCAAGGTCGTTTCGTCGACATCCACCGTGGTGGTGCCGGGTATAATGCTCTTGGCGTAATTACCATTGGCATCCGTAACCAGCACGGTACTGTTGCCCTGGCTGTCGGTAATCACAACGGAAACCCCTACCAGGTCCTGCTCGCCCGGATCCTGCACACCATTGCCATCGGTATCTTCAAACACATGACCGGTGAGGTCTGCAAAGGTGGAGTCGCCAAAATCCTGCCCGGTAATCATCTGGTTGGCAGCCAGGTTAACCAGGATCAGATTGTCATTCGGACCACTCACGTCCGTCGTGCTGAAGAAGCCCGCTGGATCGGCCTCGACCACCTGGTATACACCCGGCAGGATATTGGTGAAGATATAATCTCCATTTGCATCGGTTACCGTCGTCGCGATGACGGTGCCGTTCGTATCCGTGAGCTGAATGGTAACCGCCGCAATACCATTCGTATCAGGATCAAATACACCGTTTGCATTTTCATCGATACGAACCCTTCCGGCAATGGACTGCACGGGCAAGGGCAGGTCTCCACAAGCATCAACCACCGTGCTGGTTCCGGGCTCGAACAGGGTAGCTGCATTAAACAGGCCTTCTCCGGGACCCGCATTCACAGGATCGCATAGATCGACCAGGGTCGGGTCCAGCACCAGTGCACGCGCATCAACGCTGAAGACCAGGGTATAGCGATGGGCACCGGAAACGTTTAGTACCGTGTTGCTGGTCAATGTTTGATCCGAAACACCGTCAAATGACCCGTCAAACGCGCCCGAACCATGGTCGTTCACAAGGATCGCTGTAATGACGAGGTCGGGGTCGAAACCTGGCGTATCCGTAAGCGAATAGGAGCCGTTTCCTGCGCCGGAATTCGTGACCACGATGGCGTAGACCACTTCAAAGGTACCATCCAGGTTATTGGTCACCGCGGCCAGGGTCTTTACATGCGAGATGTCCGGCAGATCCAGATCCCCGCAGGCTTCTGCGGTATTGGTCGAAATACCCGGAACGCGTACCGTCGCCACATTAAACAGCCCCTCGCCCGGAGCTGGAGAAACCGGATTGCACAGATCGACCCGCGATGGATCGGCGGCAAGGGCCGAACCATCCACATCAAAGTTCAGGGTGAAGGTATGGCTCTCGGCGGGCAAGAGCAATACGCCACCAGCCAGGGAGGTGTCTCCACTTCCATCATACAATCCGTCGAAGGCCCCTGAACCATGATCACTCACCGTCACGCCATTGATAACCAGTTCCGTATCAAAACCCGGCGTGTCGTCGAGATCGTAACTGCCTGCCCCGAGGCCGCTGTTGGTAACGATCACACGGTAAACAACCGCATAGGTGCCATCCAGATTGTTGGTCACCCCAACCAGGGATTTACTGACATCGATGACCGGCGGGTTACAGACCACCTGCATCACGGTGGAGCAGTTGTTGGAATTCCCGCATTCGTCCACGGCTGTCAGCGTGATGGTTACAGCGGCCGGACCGCTTACCAAGGTGCCCGCGAGCGGCACCTGCGTCACGGCGATAGCCCCCACGGAAGAACAGTTGTCGGAAAGAATATCCGGGGCCAGGGCCGGGACGCTGACCTGGCACGTCGTGTCGGCCGTCACGGTGAAACCCGGAGGACAAACAATTGTCGGAGCGATCGTATCGACCACGGTCCAGGTCTGGGTACAGCGCGTGGCATTTCCGCAGTCGTCGACCACTTCGTATATGTATTCCAGTATCCCCGGGTCGGAAGCGCAGCCTACCCCGGTAATATTCGTCGCCACGACACGGATGTCCAGGCTGGTATCACAATTATCCGTGGCGGGAACCAAGCCCGGAGTTGGGGCCGGGACATCGGTAAAGCACTCCACCATACCGTCCGCCGGACAGGCAAAAATAACGGGAGGCAGGGTGTCGACCACCGTGATGGTCTGGGTACAGTTCACCGTGTTTCCACAACGGTCAGCCACCTGGTACACGTACTGCACGAGGCCCGGATCCGCCGCACACCCGGTACCGGTGATATTTGTCGCAAGTACGGTTACCACGAGGGTGGGACTGCAATGGTCACTTGCTACGACCGAACCCGG
>JAPYUI010000029.1:2467-32666 GCA_029936175.1 Kiritimatiellia bacterium | reverse complement strand
AACACCGGCAACGGGCTGGCGATGGTGTGCGCGGTGAAGGGCTATCCCTTCATCGCCGTGATGTCGCGCGGAAACACCCCGGAGCGCGCGGCAATGATGCGCGCGATGGGGGCCACGGTCGTGCTCGTCGAGCAAAGTGACCCCAAGGAGGGCGTCACCGGAGAGGATATGAAACGCGTGGAGGATACCACCGAGCGCCTGGTCGCTGAGCACAACGCCTTCCGCGCGGACCAGTTCAAGCGGGAGGAAAATTCACAGGCGCACTACGAACATACCGGCCCCGAATGGCTGCGCCAAAGCGGCGGAAAGATTGATGCCTTCTGCGATTTTGTCGGCACCGGAGGCGGCTTCGCGGGCGTGGCGCGGGCGTTCAAGGAGTACAATCCCGCCATCGGCTGTTACATCGTGGAACCCCACGGCGCGGCCAAGCTCGCGGGGGCGTGCATCACCTGCTGCGCGCACGTCATTCAAGGGGGCGGTTACGGAAAGGAGCTGCCGCTCATCAACCACGACCACGTCGACGGTCACCTCACGGTGGACGACCGCGAGGTCACCGACGTCACCCGTCGCCTGGCGAAGACGGAGGGCATTTTCGCCGGCTACTCCTCCGGCGCGAACATCGCCGCCGCGTACCAACTGTTGAACGGTGATTTCCAGGGCAAGACCATCGCCGTCAATATCTGCGACTCCGGCCTGAAATATTTGAGCACGGACTTGTGGGACGACGAAATCAGCGCGCCCGCCTAGCCCGGCGAACATCGTCCACGCCTGTACCGGGTCGCACGGGCTCGGGTGCTCACCGGACCGCTACTTCACGCCCTGCCGGGACAGCCAGCTCTCCAGGTCGCGCATCATCCCCGCGACCCGGGTTTTCATCTCCGGGTGCGCGACGAGATCCCGCAGCTCCCCGGGATCAGCCTGCAGGTCAAACAACTGCCGCCGGCCGGTCTTCGGGTACCAGGTCAGTTTATACCGGTCCCCCTGGACCATGCGCTGGACCTCGTCGAAATGCCCGTAAACCCGCTCGTGGATCACCGCCTGGACCTCCCGCAGGGCCGGGACCAGGCTTTTACCCTGTACCGCCCTGGGGATCGCGGCACCGGCCAGGTCGCAGGTCGTGGGATACAGGTCACGCAGGTAACAGAGTGCCTCACGCCGCGCATTGGCGGGAATGCCCGGGCCCCGGAAAACCAGGGGTACCCGCAGGGTGTGGTCGTACATGTTCTGTTTACCCATGAGGCCATGGCTGCCGAGGGCCAGGCCGTGGTCGCTGGTAAAGATCACCACCGTCCGGTCGAGCAACCCGTCCGCCTCAAGGCGCTGGATGAGGCGGCCCAGCTGCGCGTCGAGATCCTCGATTACCACGTAATAGGCGGCGAGCTCCCGCCGGATCGCATCGCGCGTGCGGGGCCAGGGCAATAATTCCTCGTCCCGGCCACCGAGATGACCGTGGTCGAAGGGATGCTCGGGGAGAAAATTACCTGGGACCGGGAGGGCCTTTGCCAGTTCGGCGTAACGCTCCTTCATGCCGGGCGGGATGTGCAGGGGATCGTGCGGGGCGGTAAAGTTGAGGTGCAGGAAAAAGGGTTGATTGAAGCCCTGCCGGATCCGCGCGAGCACCGCATCGACGATCTGGGCGGAGGTCCGGGGACCCAGGCCGATTCCCTGCTCGAAGATCGGCTCCCCCGTGTTCGTCTTGAAATGCCACCCACGGTAGCCGGTGACCGGTGCCCCCTTGTGGTCCTCCGGGTAAGCCATCGACCTTCCCCGGGCCCCTCCCCCGCCGTACCAGCCCGCGCATTCCCGGTATCCCCGGGTGTGCGGGGTCCCATCGTTCATCCACTTGCCCGCGTAGACGGTGTGGTACCCGACAGCCTGCAGGGCATCGCCCCAGAAAACCAGGCCGGGGCGGAATCGCAAACCGGACTTCCACACCCCGTTCCGGAAACCGGAACAGCCGCTCAGGATTTCGGCCCGACTGGGGACGCAATGCGGGTTGGCGCAGAAGGCCCGGGTAAAGCTCGTGCCCTCGCGGACGAGCCGGTCGAGCACCGGGGTCCGGATATGGGGATTTCCCAGCGCATGGATGGTGTCGGGCCGCTGGTCATCCGTGACAATGACGAGAAAATTGGGCGCGCCGGAACGGGCAGTCCCGGCGATTGCCAGCAGGGCAAGGAGAACAACCCGCCGGGTCATCGGGTTCGCGGCATCCATGGGCCTACTTCATCGGCGAGTACGCGGTCGGCACGAGGAAGGTCGAGTTGACGCCCTTCTTGACCAGCAATTTCCCGTTCACCTCGGAGTTCTTGCGGGCCGACTGCCAGGCGGGATCCCTGCTAAATGCGCCAAAGGCGGCCTTGCGGGTCGCCTCGTCCTTGTGCGACACGATATAAACCAGCTTGTTCCTGGCGCCATCGCTTTCCTTGCTTGGCGTGAAATAGGCAATATTGGTGATACCGTGTTTGCCAAAGAGGGCCACGGTATGGTCGCGAAAGCGCGCGTTCAACCCGTCGAGTTTCCCCTCGTTGGTGGTGTAGATGCGCAACTCGAAGAGGCGGTTGGGCGCCTGGGTCTCTATTTTCAGTGCCGGGGTGTAATCCGTCGGCTGGAGGTAGAGGCTTTCCAGCCGGGCAACGAGTTTCCCGCCCGCAGTCGAGGCCTTGTACGCCGCTTTCCAGTCCGCATCGTTGAGGAATCCTTTCCAGGCGCTTTCACGGGCTTCCCGGCTGGAATAGCCCATCAGGTAGATGAGGGTGTCCGGCTGGTCCTTCGGGGTCCAGTAGGCGATATTGGTCATCCCGTGTTTCTTGAACAGGGGAATCGTGTGCCCGCTGAAACGCGCGTGGAGGGCATCCAACTTCCCGGGATGCGTGTGGTAGGTGCGAAGCTCGAAAAAGCCCGGGGCGGAAGGGACCTTCGGGCTTTCAGCGAAAACCGAGAACGGCAGGACGAGGAGGTACCAACAGTATTTTTTCATGCGATGGGTCTAGCATAAATCAAGCCGGCCCGGCACATGGAAAGGCCTGAAAAATTGATGCGATACCTCCCGTGGGTCATTCCGCGTTGTCCGTGGCCACGATGCGGTAGTAAACCGCGTCCCGGCTGGCGCGCTCGGCTATTTCTTCTTCTTTCGCGGCTTTTTACCGGCGATCGGCTTGGTGCCCATATACTCCTGCATCCGGGCAACATAGCCTCCATGACTGAAGGTACAGGCCTTCATCGCCTCGGTATAGGGCGCGCTTCCCTCGCCGATCCAATCGATGATGTTGAAAATTTTCAGGGAGGCGTAGGAGCTGTTGCGCAACAGGTCGTTCCAGCAAGCCTGGGCAGGTGCCTTGTCGCCGGCGCGATACAGGATCCAGGCGGCCATGACCCGCACGTGGTGGGAGTCATCGTTGAGACAGCGTTTGATAACAGCCAAATCCAGCTTGGCCTGCTCCTGGATATTGTAGAGGCCCACGATGGCCCAGTAGCGAATGCCCGAGTCCGGGTCGCCCAGGTTCCGGTAGAAGGTTGCCCGGTTCGAGGGGCTCTCCGCCAGGGCGAGTGCCGAGGCCTGCTGGTAGGCCTTCAAGTTGTAGAGCTTGGGATCCCGAAGCACATCATAAATCGTCTTGCCGTTGTCCTCGGAACGCTTGACCAGCTCGCTCTCGGGGAGGAACGCGGCATCATAGGTTGCGACCTGCCATGCATCCAGCATCTTGCCCAGGCGCGCGATCTCCTTTTTGTACTCGGGATTGTTCACCAGGTTGTTCACGTTGTCCGGGTCGGCCGCGGTGTCGTAAAGCTCGATCATCGGCTTGGTCCCGAAAAAGCGACCCGTGACGGCATCCGTTTTCCCTGCCTTGTGGTGCGCCTCCCAGGCCCGGGTCGCCTCCATTTTCCAGAGATAGTTCAAGTGCTGCCCCCAGGGCGCATAGGGCATGTAGTTCCGGATGAAGAGGAAGCGGCCGTCACGGACCGCACGCACGTTGTCACAGCGCTCATCCATGCGCGCGCGGAAACTCACATGGTAGTCCCGCTTCTCGGCATTCGGTCCGAGGAAAATCTTCCCCTGCATGTAACCCGGCGGCGAGATGCCGCAGATGTCCAGCCAGGTCTTGGGCATGTCGATAAAGCTCACGAGATCCTTGATCTTCGTGCCGGGCTTGCCGGGCCGCAGGTGGCTGAATTTTTCCGGGATGCGGATAATCAGCGGGCAGTGCGTGCCGCTGTTGAAAAGAAAACGCTTGCTGCGGGCGAGCACGCCCCCATGATCGGAGTTGTGAATAACGATGGTATTCCCCGCCATCCCACTGACCTCCAGGTCGGCCAGGGCCTGGCCGATGTCGGCGTCCATTTTCTTCACCTGGTCGTGATAATGCGCGTAGTTTTTGCGCATGACGGGGATGTCCGGATGATACTTGGCCAGGCGCACCTGGTCCGGGCTGTGCGTGGTATGATTGACATCCCCGAAGGCCTTGGACTCATGTGACTTGGTGCTGTTGATGACCATGAAAAAGGGTTCCCTTGTCTTGAGGTCCTGCCAGTTCACCCGGTTGGTATCCCAGGCACTCTTGTCATCGCGGCCGCCGATGTTGTAGTCGGTCTTGGTCACGTTACCCACGTAGTACCCCGCCTTCTTCAGGTGGTCGGGGTAATACTTGATACGATCGTGCGGGATCGGGTAGCGGCTGCGCATGGGGTGCGTACCCATGGACGTGGCGTGTACGCCGGTAATCCAGGTGCTGCGGGACGGCGCGCAAACCGGGGCATTCGCGTAGCAGTGCATGTATTGGAAGCCCTGGCTGGCGAGCTTGTCGATGTGCGGTGTTTCCGCATGCGGGTTGCCGTAACAGCCGACCCAGTTAACGTTGTTGTCCTCGCTGGTCAGCCAGAGGATATTGGGCCGGTCGGCCGCAAAGGCCGCGGAGAGCAGGAGCGAGCAGGCGAGCAGGTATTTCATGATATTCCCATGGGTTCGGTATTCAGCGCAGAAGTTTACATAAAGGGCTGGGCGGGTCAGGACGTTTTCTTTGCTTTCTTCGGCTTTTTCGGCCGGGCGGCCTTCCCGGTGTACTTCCCGTCATCCTTCTGGCTTCGCGGATCGACGTGCGCGGCCTGGGTATACCCCTGCAGGCGCTCGGCGATTTCCGGGTATTTCGCCGACAGGTCGTTCCGTTCCGCCCGGTCCTGGCGGAGGTCAAAGAGCTGGAAGGCTCCCCCCTTGGTCAAGCCCTTCCACCGCCCGTCCCTCACCGCCCGGCTGTTCCCGAATTCCCAGTACAGGTAGTCCCGCGAAGCCTGCTTCCCCTGCCCCAGCAAGGTCGGCAACACCGAGATCCCGTCGACGAGCTCCGGGACCTCCCCGGGGACCCCGGCCAAGGCGGCCAGAGTCGGCATGACATCGGGGAAATACCAGGGGAAGTCACTGGTCTTGCCCGCCTGGATTTTCCCCGGCCACCGGGCAATCATCGGCACCCGAATGCCCCCCTCGTGCAGCGAACGCTTGTGGCCCTGCATGACCCCGCAGGAATCGTGGACGCCTTCAAAACGCTTGGCTGCGCCGTTGTCGGAGGTAAAGAAGACAATCGTGTTGTCATCGATCTTGAACGCCTTGAGCAGGGCCATGATCTCGCCCACCTGGCGATCCATCATCGAGTCCATGGCAGCGGCGACCCGGGCCGCATGGTCCCAGGGTTTGTCCCGGTACAGGGCCCAGGCCGGGTCGTCCTCGGGAATCTCGTAGGCCGCATGCGGGGGCGTCCAGGGGCAATAGAGAAAAAAGGGCTTGTCATGGTGCTCCTTGAGAAAACGAATCGCCTCGTCAAAAATCGCATGATGGGTGTAGCGCCCATCCAGTTCCACCTTCTCGCTATTACGAAACAGGTGCGTATAATAGGTGTGGGCGTGCCACTGGTTGTAATACCCGAAGAACCGGTCAAAGCCCTGGCGTTCCGCCGCGCCGTCCTTCCCCTGGTTGCCGAGGCCCCATTTTCCAAACCCTCCCGTGGCGTAGCCGGCCTTTTTCAGGACCTCCGCCACCGTGATATCCCCCGGGAACAGGGGAATGCCGCCGCTGTTTCCACGCACCGGCGTATGCCCCTTGTGCGTACCGGTCATCAAGGTACTGCGGGCCGAGGCGCAAACCGTGTCACCGGAGTAGCAATCCGTGAAGCGCAAACCCTCGGCCGCGAGCCGGTCGATGTTCGGCGTACGGATCGTCTTGCTGCCGTAGCAACCCAGGTCGTGATAGCCCATGTCATCGACCATGATGAAAATGATGTTGGGCTTGTCCTGCGCGAGGCCCAGGGTGGTAAAGAGCAGGAGAATGAAACGGAGCATGGGGTGGTACGATTGCTTCATCATAGTTAAATCCGGGTCGCAGGCTGAACAGTGTATCCCCTGAAGGTCGAGAGACTTTGACGCAGGATCGCGCGCGCGCAAGCAAATACCTTGCGGGTTCATGCCCGGGTCGCGGGGAGCCTTTGCACTTGCAGGTCCCCGCACAGGATGCTGGCATAGTGGCATGAAACGAATGCTGCTTGCCTGCCTACTCGCCTTGCTGTCCAGCCCTTTTTCGGGTGCGGCGAAGCCCAACTTCGTATTCTTCCTGGTCGATGACCTCGGCTGGGGAGACCTGGGCTGTTACGGATCACGGTTTCACGAAACACCGAACCTCGATCGACTCGCAGGTGAAGGCGTCCGCTTCACCCAGGCCTACTCCGCCTGCACGGTCTGCTCGCCCAGCCGGGCCGCGATCCTCACCGGCCGCTACCCGGGACGCCTGCACCTGACCGACTGGATCAAGGGCCATGGACGCAGGAACGCGAAGCTCTTGATCCCGAAGTGGAACATGCGCATGGACCCGGAACTGACGACCATGCCCGAGGCCCTCAAGCAGGCCGGCTACCGCACCCAGTTCATCGGGAAGTGGCACCTCATGCCGATCGGGGCACCGGATTTCGCGGACCATTACCCGGACAGCCATGGTTTCGATCACAATGTGGCCGGGCGCGAATGGGGCCAGCCGAAAGGCCCCGGGAAGTACTTCTCCCCTTTCGGCATGCCGAATCTCGACGACGGAAAGAAAGGGGACTTCCTCACCGACCGCTTGACCGATGCCGCCGTGGATTTCATCGAGCGCACCAAGCGGGATCCCTTCCTGCTCTACTTCTCCTATTACACCGTACACGGCCCGATCATGACCAAGCCGGCTTTGCTGGAGAAGTACAAGGCGAAGGCCAAGGGCTTCGACAACCGCCGAAACGAAAACCTCAACCCCGCATACGCCGGCATGATCGAGAGCCTCGACGACAGCGTCGGCCGGGTCCTGGACAAGCTCAAGGCGGCCGGCCTGGACAAGAACACCGTGGTCATCTTTACCGCCGACAACGGGGGGGTATCCACACAAAGCTCGGGGGGCCTGCGCGGCGCAAAGGCCCTCTCCTACGAGGGTGGCACGCGGGAGCCCGCCCTGGTCAAGTGGCCGGGGCAGGCCCGGGCCGGATCGACCTGTGCGGTCCCCGTGATCGGCACCGACTTCTACCCCACCCTGCTCGAGATGGCCGGCCTGGCCCTGCGCCCGGAGGCGCACATGGATGGCCTGAGCCTGGTCCCCCTGTTGAGCGGCACATCAAAGACCCTCGGGCGCGAGGATCTTTTCTGGCACTACCCACATTACCATCGGACCCCCCCGTACGGGGCGATTCGCCGGGGCGACTACAAGCTCATCGAGTTCTTTGAGGAGGGCAAGCTCGAGCTCTACGATCTTGCGTCCGACCCCGCGGAGTCCAGGAATCTCGCCGCCAGCCAACCGGAAAAGGCGGAACAATTACTGGCCGCAATGCGCGCATGGCGACGCGCAGTCGATGCCCAGATGCCCACGCCCAACCCGAACGTTGCCCCCTCGAACAGTGCCCCGAAACGGAACCAGCGGTCGGGGAAGGCGAGCAAGCCCGTGTCCACGCCACTGGGGTTGGTTTCCGCATCGAGCTACCAGGTCGGCAACCCGCCGGAGTCCGGCCTGGACAGGGTCCTGGGTTCGCGCTGGGCGGCCGCCAGCGACGCGGTCCCCCAGTGGTGGATGCTGGAGTTCCCGGAACCCAGGCAGCTGACGGGGGTGAATATTCGCTGGAAGAACCCCACTTGGTACAGCCACAGGATCGAGGTCTCCGGCGACGGAAAGCAGTGGCGGACGGTATCCGATGCCACCGGTTCCGGGACCCTGCCCGCCACGTCCGCACATGCCTTCACCTCCGAGGCAAGATTCCTCCGGGTCACGGTGGACGGTCTCGGATCAGGATGGGTCAGCTTCTCCGAGCTGGAGCCGATATTCGCGAGGTGATTGCGCGGTTCAGCCTAGTCTTCAGGGAGGGCTTCGCGCAAGGCATCCGCTTCCGCCATCAACTCCGCATAAAGGGGAATTTTACCTGCGCGCTGGGCTTCCTGGGCTTCTTTCAACTTGGCCTCGTAGGCCTTCTGTTCCCGCGAACTTTTCTGCTTAGCGAATAAGCCCATGTCCATCTATCCTCCCACCGGGTAACCCAAAGACACGGCCCTTCACGCGTCCCGGATAACGTAGGTCGTATCGCGCACGTCCGCCCCGCTCGGATGCTGGTAGATCCCCAGGTCGAACTCGGGCGCAACGGCCAGCAAGTGGTCAAAGATATCGGACTGGATCCCCTCGTAGTCTGCCCAGGCCTTGTTGGCGCTGAAGCAGTAGATCTGGAGCGCCAGGCCTTCCGGTGTGGGTTCCAACTGGCGGACGAGCAGGGTCATCTCCTGGTTGATGTCGGGATGCTGCCTCAGGTAGGCCAGGATGTACGCACGGAAGGTGCCGACATTGGTCAAGCGGCGCCCGTTTACACGGCAACCCTCTTCGCTCAACCCACGTTCTTCATTCCAGGCACGCACCTCCTCCCGTTTCCCCTCGATATACGGCTGGATGTGCTCGATCTCCTGGAAACGTTCCACCATCGCCTCGTCGCAGAGCTTGATGGTGTTCACATCAATCAGCAGGCTGCGCTTGATGCGCCGCCCATCGCTTTCCGACATGCCCCGCCAGTTTTTAAACGACTGCGTGATCAGGGCGTAGGAGGGCACCGTGGTGATGGTCTTGTCAAAGTTCCTCACCTTGACCGTGGTCAGGCCGATCTCCTCAACGTCGCCGTCCGCACCATGACTGGGCATCGACAGCCAGTCTCCGGGGGCCAGCATACGGTTCGAGGCGAGTTGAATCCCCGCAACGAAACCGAGGATGACGTCTTTGAAGACCAACATCAGCACCGAGGCAAAAACCCCCAGGCCTCCGAGCAGAACCAGAGGGGATTTACCCGCGAGAATCGCGATCACTATGATCAGGGCCACGAGGGCCGCAAGTAACTTGATCACCTGGATAAAGGTCCCGACCGGGATCCGCTGGGACGCCTCGGTCCGCCGGTAAAGGGCATGCCCGGCATTCAGGCCGGAATCGACCAGGAAAAAGCCAACCAACACCAGGTAAAGGCCCGCAATGGCGGTGACGAGCTTCGCGAGCCCGGGCGCATCTGCCAACAAGCCCGGACCCACCATGTAAATCATCAGTGCGGGCACGAGATGGGTCGCCCAGCGGAAAACCCCGTGGCCGA
The DNA here is from genome assembly GCA_029936175.1 of Kiritimatiellia bacterium. Lineage (GTDB taxonomy): Bacteria > Verrucomicrobiota > Kiritimatiellia > SS1-B-03-39 > UBA6053 > JAPYUI01. The sequence goes on along the minus strand of JAPYUI010000029.1, from coordinate 23,058 downwards.
ACAATTCATTGTCCCAGGTAAAGGAGGTTCGCTTGATGACGACCTTGACCCAGCGCAGGAGCAATGGACGGACGACCGCATACAGGAGGAAGGCAAAAACGCCCAGGCCCAGCAGCAGGATGCCCATGGCGAATGGCACGGAGACTTGCTCCGGCACCCAGGCCTGGTTTTCAACCCAGGGTATCAAGCGCTCGGCCAGGCTCAAGGCCCCGTCGTTGACCGCCGAGGCGGCCTCTTCTGAAGTTTCCACCGCCGTCGCCAGACCATTTGTTTGCACCGTATCCGCCATGGGAATACGGTTAGGGCATCGCGGGGTAAATTAACATCCCAAAGATGAATTAGTTAGATGGAATCCCCCTTGGCAGGGCGCATGAAAATGCCCTAGAGTACGACATGGTAAAAACCCCGGCATTCATACTTTCCGGCCTGTTGCTGACCGCCTCCCCCGCCCGCCCGGCGGAAACAAGCCCGGAACCGGCACTCAAGGCGATCGATCGCTGGCTCCACCTGGCGCCGGCGGAGCGCGAGTCGAATATCCCCCCGCACCCTTTGTCCGGAGTCGAGGCCGCGCAAGCCATCCAGCTCGTCTGGAACACCCTCCGGGAGGAAGCCCTTGAAACCCGGAAGGCCGAGATGCACTGGCACGCGGCTTCCAAGGACAAGGCTATCCAGCGAGGCGTAGTAAAGGCCGCCGACAAGGAAATGGCGTACCTGGTGAAACAATTCGGTGAGGCCCCGAAGGGGAAGCGAAGCCTCTGGATTTCCATGCACGGCGGGGGTGGGACGACCCGTGCGGTGAATGACCGGCAGTGGAAGAACCAGATTCAACTCTACGCCCCCAGGGAAGGTTTCTACCTCGCTCCGCGCGCGCCTACCGACACATGGAACCTGTGGCATCAAGGGCACATCGACGCCTTGTTTGACCGACTGATCGAGGACTTTGTCATCGCCCACGGCGTGGATCCCAACCGCGTCTACCTCATGGGCTACTCGGCCGGTGGAGACGGGGTATACCAATTGGCCCCGCGCATGGCCGATCGCTTCGCCGCGGCCGCCATGATGGCCGGCCATCCCAATGATGCCTCCCCGACCGGCCTGCGGAACCTGCCCTTCATGATCTTCGTCGGCGGGAACGATGCCGGGTACAAGCGGAACAAGGTGGCCGCCCAGTGGGGTGAAAAATTAGCCCGACTCCGGGACGACGATCCAGATGGCTATGTACACAAGGTCACCATCTATCCCGGGCTCGGACACTGGATGGAGCGCCGGGACGCGGAGGCCCTGCCCTGGATGGCCGCCCACGAGCGACAGGCCTGGCCCAAACGCGTGGTCTGGAAACAGTCGAGCCGAACCCACGATCGCTTCTACTGGCTGGGGCTTCCCGGGAACAAGGCGAAAAAGGGCCAGGAGCTGCGCGCGGAAATCAAGGGCCAGGTAATCGAGCTCTACCGCACGGGCGTATCCACGCTTCACCTGCGACTCAACGACACCCTCATCGACCTGGATCAGCCGATCACCGTCCACGCAGACGGCCGCACGGTATTTGAGGGCAAACTCGAGCGCCGTGTTTCCGCGATCTGGAAATCCCTGAATGCCCGCCTCGACCCGAGCTCTGTCGCCACCGCAGGATTGGAAATCGTCGGCTCCGACCCCTAGGTCCACCGGTCTCACCCAGACGTCACGACGTGCGTGATGTGCCCGCCGGCGATGCAAGCGTTCCGATGCCGATCAGTTCAAAGCACGCAAGTCGGAGAGCTCGACGCAGTATCCGTCGGGATCAAGGATGAAAATCTGCCGGGCACCATCCGGACGATTCTTGGGGCCGATGTAATCAACCCCCGTGACCTCCAACCGTGTGCGCGCCGATTCAATGTTCTCCACTTCAAGCGCCAAGTGAAACCCACGCGGATGGCTGAGCACCGCTTCTTCACGACCGAGGATCAGGTGCAGTTCACTGAGCGGACCAAGGGCATACCACTGGCCGGGGAAGTCAAAAGCGGGCCGGGCCTTGGAGGGAAGGCCGAGTACCGTCCCGTAAAAATGATGACTGGCATCGAGGTCCGCGACCAGCAGGGCGACATGGTTGAGATCCTTGATATGCATAGTACCTGCATAGCGTCCGGGAGTAAACCGTGTCGATACCCATGCGGCAAAGAAGCACCCAGGGTAAATTTATCGCATAAAGGGTTGTCATTTATGGGGGTAGGACGGTTAAAATCAGTATTACACCACCAAAATCGAATGAACACCATGCGACCCTTCCCCCATGTAACACGCTATCTCTTCCGCGGAAACCGGTACCTTCTCATCGGCCTTGCCGCCGGGGTATGCTCGCTCCAGGCAGCGGTGTTGGACGGGGTGGCAGACCCAACCGGAAAGCTGGATGCCAAACCAAAATGGAATGCTGATTTTGATGACCGCACCGTCAGTCACTTGATGATCCAGGCAGGCCAGGCCTTTAACCAGGGGGACCTGCGCACCTCGCTGAAACACTTGCGCGCGGCCAAGCGGCGCTTGCCCCTCAGCGCAGAAATCAAATTGTCCACCGCCCATATTCTTGCCCGCCTGGGAGAGTATGATGATGCACTTGAAGAAGTTATCACCCTGCTCGACAGTGAACCCAAGAATCCCGGATACCTGCGGCTCATCGGATTTTGCCAGGAAAAACTGAACAAGAATGACGAGGCGATCGAGACATACGAACGTCTTTCCAGGGTCGCCAAGACCAGCGAAAAACCCTTCATTTATCTCGGCTCGGTTTATTTCCGGATAGGCAACATAGATAAAGCCATCGCCTCGTACCAGAAGGCCACCGAGATCAACCCGAACGATGCCGCGAGCCTGGAGGCCCTGGGATCCGCCTGGTACCAGGCCGAACGCAATGACGAGGCCATCGATGCCTATAAAAGAGCCCTCGCGGTTGATCCGGAATTTGCGGAAGCCCATAACAGCCTGGGCACCGTCTATTATGCGACCGGGGAAATTGAACAGGCGATGCTGTCCGTGCAGCGGGCACTGAACCTCGATCCACGCATGGCACGCGCCTACAATAACCTCGCCGGTATGCATGCGCTACAAAAGGACCCCATGACGGCCCTGGAACTCCTCACCGTTGCCCTGGATCTCGACCTCTTTTCCGCTGAAATATGGGGGAACACCTTCCTCGCCCTCAACGAGGTTATCCAGAAACCCGCAGACTGGAAAATGCCCGGACCGTCTGACGAACTCGAACCCAAGCTACTGGGCGCCTGGCACTTCCGGGAAGCGAGCAAATACACGAAGGGCAAGGATCTCTTAAAGGCCTTCCAACACCTGATCGCGGCCATCCAGGCTGATCCGGGCGCGGGCCAGTACTACGACCGGGTTGGCATGATTATCACCCAGAGCAACTTCCCCACCATCGGGATGCATTTTTTCCGCATGGCGCTCGCCTTGAATCCCACCAACCCTTCCGCGCAGAAAAACCTGCAGGAATTGGTCAGCTTCATGAGCGAAACCCGATATAAACACGCGATCTCAAGCCTCCAACAAGCCATCAAGGAAAATCCGGAAAATGCCAGCGCCCACTACCAGCTGGCGATGATGTACGCAGTCAACAAGAACCTTTCCAACGCGATCCCCCATCTCGTGCGTACCGTCCAGATCGTGCCTGAACACATTCCGGCCCGCATCAGCCTTTCCCGCTCCCTGCGTTTAGTTGGCGAGTTTGATTCCGCAATGGAAACTATGCTCTCCTCGTTTGCCATCGATATTCGTTCCTTTGATGCGTGGATACAGCTGCTGGAATCCGTTCGGCTCATGCTCCCTAAACTCGACGACTGGGAATTTCCCATGCCGGAAGCCACGTTGAAAATGTCGTCCGAGGAGTACGCGGCCTGGCATTACAGAAAGTCCAGCCAGTATAAAGCGGATGACACGAATGCCTGGATAAAGGCTTCTCAACATCTCTTTGAAGCCATTCTTAAAGACCAGGTAACCAGCGAGTATTTTGTCGAGATGGGGTTGATCCTGGATAAACACATCAGCACGCGACTGGCCTTACCTTTTTTCCAGCTCGCCTCAGAAATCGCTCCTGAATCGGAAACCATCAAACAGCAGGTCGCATCCAGTCGCGAGAAAGCCTATATCGAGGGCCTCGAAGCTCGCCGAGTCCGGTTGCTCCAGGCGATAGAGCAGTTTCCGGAAAATCCGGACAGCTATGTCAAGCTCGCCATTCTCTACGCGGAAAACAATAACGTGAAACTGGCCATGCAGGAGCTGGCCAAGGCCTTGAAAATTGACCCCAAACATGGCCTGGCCCGCCTCACCCTCGCACGTGCCCTGCATGTTACTGGACAACGAACGCGCAGTATAGAGATCATGGAACAGTTGCTCGCGGAAGACACGAAAAACATCTTTTTCAAGCACCAGGTCGCGTGGTTAATCATGGATAGCAAGGATCCCATCAGTGCCGGCCAACTGGACCGGGCCTTTAAGCTGTCCAAGGAGGCCTGCGGCGCCGGAACCCCTGAGACGCCCCCCGACTTCCTGCGTACCCTGGCCCGCATTTACCACGTAAAGAACGAGGGCAGGAAGGCCGTTCAAACGGCCGTGCAGGCCATAAAGGCTGCGCAGGCAAAAGAGCAACCGGCCCTGGCACGCACGATCCTGGAAGAAGCCAAGACCTATAAAGCGGCCATGACTCCCTGACTGAATGAGTACATCCAAAGCCCCATCCTATGCCATGCCATCTCCTGGCCGCATCCTGAAATCGGTGCTGATAATCATGGGGGCATGCCTTGCGATCTTGGTGATCCTTGAGCTGGGCCTGCGCATCACCGGCAAAGGCTACGACCCCGCGGTCCTCCTGAAGGACGCCACGGGTTCGCTTCGGGCCAACCCGGCCTTCTCTCAACGCATGCTGAAACCGGGAACCGTCGTGCCCCTCTACTACGAGTCCGCCGAAACAATGCCCCCCGGCAAACGCATCCTGGTCATTGGTGACTCCTCCGCGCGGGGATCGCACGGGGCTTCCTACAATTTCGCCGAAGTCCTCGGCCGCATGCTGGGTGAGGCATACGGCATCAGCCAGCTCAGTTTTCCCGTGGCTAACTCGCACGTCATCCGCCTGCTCGCCGAGTCCACGGCGCAACAGGCAGATCTCATCATTATCTACGCGGGACATTATGAATATGTGGGTCCCTTCAGCGGCAATCCACCCCTGGGTGATCCACACCAGACGATCCAGGGGGCCCGAGGCCACCTGGCCTTCCAAGCCAGTCGACTCCGCCAACTTTGGCAAGGCCTCAAACAACCGGACCGGGGCACCGTGTATTCTGGAACCTACAGCTTCCGCGCCTGCCAGGTTTCGGTGCGCGAAAGCGATCGCGAACGCCAACAAGCCATGTGCCGGGAAAATTTTTCAGCGATGGCTCGCTTCCTGAAGCAGCAGGGCAAACAGGTCATCCTCTGCGTCCCGGGGGTGAACACGCGAGATGCGGCCCCCTTCAACTCCAATTTCAGCAAGAACCACACCGCGGAAGAACAAGGGCAAATCGTGCGACTGATGCAAGTCGGTGGATACAACTACCAGGCCGGGAAGGACCAGCACGCCATCGAGCTCCTCACCCGTGCACTGCGCATGGAGGAGCGTTTCGCCCAGCCCCATTTTATCCTCGCGAAAATCTACGAGAAGCAAGGCCAGGCAGGCCTTGCACGCGCCCATTACGAACGCGCAGTTGAACTGGATGGAATTCCGCTCCGTGCGGATGCGAGTATCCGCAAGGCCATTCAACGAGCCGCTATCGATGCCGGGGCGGACCTACTGGATATTCACCAGGTCCTGGCCGCGGGCTCCACCAACCAAATCCCGGGATCTGAGTGGTTCCACGACCATGTTCATCTCAATTTCCAGGGGCATAGGGCTGTGGCCGAGGCCCTCTATGAAAGAATCACCGGCCAGGAAAGCACCACAACAAATTTCCCGGTCATGGTTCAGTACACGCCAAGTGCCCAGCATGAAATCGAGCGCGCGTTCATGGATGAGCTTCTGCGCCCGCCCCTCAGCTACCGCTACGCGAACAACCAGCAGATTAGCCGGCTTCGCAACCCGTTGCCTGCGCTAAGCAACCTCACGGCCCGCGTCACGACCACACCCCTTTCCAGAAGTCAACGGCTTGGCCGTATCGACACGATGCTGACCAGTGAAACCCCGCGGGATGCAAGCCCCGAAATCGAAACCCTGCTGGATGAAAACCCCTATGACCTCGCCGCACGTATACGCCAGAGCAAGCTCGGGCGCTTGACCGGGCAGGTCAAATCGCCCAAGCACCAGATCAAGCTCAGCCGTAGCTACAAGCAAAGTCCAGAGGCCCTGGTCGAACTCGCGGAGACCTATGCACAGGTCATCAATCCACGTGATGCCCTGAAGACGTATGAAAAAGTCCTCGCAATGGACCAGGCGAATATCCCGGCCTATCGCGGAGCGGCCACCGCGCTGATGGAGCAAGGGCGGTACGGGGAAGCCATCCAGGGGCTCAGCCAGGCCCTGCAGCATGAACCCGAGAATCCCGATGTACACGAACAGGCAGCCGAGCTTTACGAGCGAGCAAAGAACTTCATGATGGCCCGTCAACACATCCAACGAGTCCTGCAGATTGACCCAAATCGCACATCCGCCCAGGCGATCATGCAGCGGCTCCAGTCCACCGGAAACGAAACGGCCCGGAAAATGAATAACGAGGGAAGCGACTTCATGAAGACCCAACGGTACGCCGAGGCTCTCCAGCGTTTCAGGCAGGCGATAGACCTCTACCCCGATGCCCCGATGGCCATCAACAACCTGGCTTATCTCCTGGCGACCTGCCCCGACGAAACGTTTCGCGACGGAAAGCAGGCGGTGGCCCTGGCCACCCGCCTCGTCTCATTCGCGAAGGATGCCCCGCAACCGGGCTTTCGCGCAACCCTTGCGGCGGCCTACGCGGAAAGCGGTGATTTTGAATCGGCTGTAGAAACCATTATCCAGGCCGTGGAGGATGCCGAGACGCTGGGACAAGCCGAAGCGGCAGGGGAGTTCCTCCAGATTATGGGTCGCTACAAGGAAGGGCAACCCTACCGCCATGCACCCGAGGGGGGCTAGGTCATTCTTTTCCGCAAAGCCACCAGTTCCTGCTTGAGGTTAAGCCTTCCCCGATTACATTGGCCCCCTTATGGGTTCTTTTCCTATCCCGATTATGCTCTGCCTATGCTGTTTCGGCATGATTTTTAACCCCGGCACCCCACTTTATGCCGAACTTGCGACCCTCAACCTGGCGGACGGCTACACCGTCAAAGGCGAGATCCTGAAAGAGGCCGACGAACACCTGGTTGTCGACCTCGGATTTGAAATCGTTCGCATCCCACGTAAAACCGTGGTGGCAATCGTTCAATCCGAAGGCGCCGTCAGGGGCCCGCTCAGCGGGGAGAACCGGGACATCTATTTCCCCGCGGCAGGGGGCAAGGAACGCTCGGTCCAGGCCCAGGTCAAGGAAATCGGCGAGGCCGTGGTTGACATCCGCTCACGCCGGGCCATCGGGTCGGGTTTCGTTATCCATCCCGACGGATACATCATCACCAACCACCATGTCATCCAGGGCGAGAACACGCTGACCGTCACCATCTTCCGCCGCGAAGGGAAGGACCTGGTCAAGGTGCAATATCCGAATATCCGGATTGTCGCGCTCGACCCCAGAAACGATCTCGCCCTGCTGAAAATCGAATCAGCCAGTGATACCTTTGCCTTCGTACCCCTGGCGGACTCGGACGAAGTCCTGGCCGGCCAGAATGTCTTTGCCGTGGGCAGCCCACTCGGCTACGACCGCACCGTCAGTGAGGGCATCGTCAGTTTGCCCGGGCGACTGATGGATGGACGCCTCTACCTGCAGACCACGACCCAGATCAACCCCGGGAATTCCGGGGGACCGCTGTTCAACCTGAAAGGCGAAGTCGTGGGGGTGAACAATATGAAAGCCATGGCGGTTGGGGTCGAAGGGGTCGGCTTCGCCATCCCCACCAACGTGATGAAGATGTTTTTGCACAAGCGGGATGCCTACGCCTTTGACCCCCGGAACCCGAATGCGGGTTTCCGGTATCCGCCCCCGCCACGCAAGTACCGGCCACCCCCATCCAAGACCCCCGGAGATACAAGATGAAACATGTCCACCTGAGCCTCATACCCCTGGTGCTGCTCGCCTGCTTAAACAGTCGTGCCGCCATCGCACCCGACCAGCTTTTTCCGGAAGATTGCACGCTGTACATCGCGTTCAGCGACATCTCGCGCACCGCAGAACGCTGGCAAAACAGCCCGGCGGTCCGGGAATGGAAGAGCGATGAACTCCGTGATATTCGCGAATGGTTAATGGAAGACGGGCCCATGGCCGAGCTCTTCGGGGACGCTGCTGATGACCCGTCACTGAAGGCGATGAAGGAATCCATCAAGCTCTATACCGGAAGCTTCGCGTTCGGCGTGATCCAGGGGGAGACCTGGCTGAAGGCCATCCAGGCTGAAATGGAAGACGAGACAGCTGACCAACTGGAAGACTTTGACTTGAATGCCCCCATCGAGAACCTGGATGCCGCGGAAGAAGACGAAGAAGAAGGCAGTCCCCACGCCGCACCCGCCTTTATCAAACACCTCGTGTTTGTCGCGGAGATGGGCGACAACGAGGCAGCGATCCGCGCGATCAACCTGAAGCACACGAAGGACCTGGTGGCAGAGGAAATCGAACAAGGTGCGAAATCACGCTTCAGCGAGCAGAAGATTGATGGCGTCGATGTGCTGGTAATCGAGACCCGGTACGAAGGGGAAACGGAATTCGATTACACGGCCTACCTTGATGGCATCGAGATTTCCAGCGGATCGGAAAGCGCCCTGCGCATGATGATTGACCACATCCGTAAAGGTTCAGCTCCCCAGCCCCTTTCGGGGAATCGCGATTATGCCCAGGCCAAGGCCCAAGCGGAGAAGCACGATGTGCTCGTGCACGCGAACCTGAGCACGATCGGCCAATACATCCAGAAACAGATGCTCCAAAAGACGGAGCCCAGCCCCCTCCTCGGCATCTCCCCGGCACAGATCGCCCAGGCGCTGGACCTCGACGCACTTGCGCCAGTGACCGCTACCCTGGAGCTCAGGCCCGAGGGAATCGCCTTTCATTCCAATCTTGGATTCACCCGCCAGACACGTCTGAGCAAGGTACTACTCCCTTATGTAAAGGGTGCCTTCCCACGTCCCAACTTCATCCCGAAAGATGCCATCTCGGTGAACAGCCTCCGGGTGGGTTTCGCGCCCTGGTGGGACTCGGTCGTGGGCCTCATGGGAGCGCTCAGCCCACAACTGGGCATGATGGTCAACATGCTCATGCTACAGAGCCAGGAAGAGCTGGGCTTCGATATCAAGGCCGACTTCATAAACGCTCTCGACGATGCGGTCGTCTACGCGCAAAAGATGAGCCCGGACGGTCCGGGGGCCACGGACGGACAATCGACCCTGGTCGGAATCAAAGTGAAGGACCGCGCGTCCATCGAACGGGTGATCCGCAAGTTGTCCACCAAGATGAGCCCGGACGGCGGGGGCGAAATCATGGAAGCAGAAGAATTTCTTGAGCACAAAATCCATTCCATCAACCTGGGTCTGCCCCTCGCCGAGGGCGATGCGCCGACCATCGCGTATAGCTTTATCGGCGACTACCTGGTTCTCGGGGTGGGCGCCGACGACCTGGTCAAATCCGCGGTGCGGGCATGGTGCCAGCCCGGCCAGTCGATCTGGCAGACCCCGGAAATGGAACGGGCCTTGAGCATGCTTCCCGATGAGGGGTCCTGGTTTGAATACGGCCGCGTCGACCAGGTTTTCAAGATCATGGGCGGCTTGGTCAGCGGCAACCTGGTCGGTGGGCTCGAACCGGGGGTCGATCCGGATGAGAATGCCGACGAGGACAAGCTCCCGGACATGCGACCCCTTTCCCGGCTCATCGGCCAGGCCGTCAACAGCAGCACGATGGAAGAACAGCGGATCTTCAACCGGGGATTCCTCCTGTACCCGGTTGACCGATGAGGCTGAACCACGGCATCGCCTTGGTCTGCGCCCTTGCCGGCCTGGATCCGGCATCCGCAAAACCTGCCCCCTTCGGGTTCACCGGGCCGGAGATACAGCGGGTTGAAGGGCAGCCACGCGCCCTGCTTGTAGCGGATTTCGACCGCGATGGCGGCATGGATGCCGCCTTCGTAAACAATGGGAAGGCCCGGATAGAGATCCTCTATCAGCGCAAGCCCGGGGCGGGAAAGAAAGCCCGTCCGTTGAGGAGCAACCGCTGGGAGCCACAGTTGCAGGACAGTCGCTTTGAACGGGACTCCATCACCACCGGCAGCTTGATGTACGAGCTCGCGGCAGGTGATTTAAACAACGACGGGAAACTGGATCTCGCCTGCACGGAGGATTCCCGCGGCCTTCTTGTCTACTACCAGGCCAAGAACCTGCAATGGGAGGACCCGCTCCGGATCGAGCTCAAGAATCCCGCCAAGTACCAGGGCACCCTGCTTATCGAGGACCTGGACGGCGACGGTGAGCGGGAACTTATCGTGGTCGCGGATCACGAGATCCATCTTTATGCGCATGAGAAAGGGGGGCAACTTCGCCGGGTCGACACGCTGCCCGCTGCAAATGAAGACCCCTACAACCTGCAACTCATCGACCTGAATGCCGACAACCGCCTTGACCTTATGTACATGAATCCTGTGGACGCCTTCGCCCTGCGCATTCGCATCCAGGGGAGGAACGGGCACTTCGGCCCGGAGGAAGTTGTCGCCTTTGACCGCCCTTCCGGGCTTATCCATCCGTATCCCAGTGGTAAAGGATCCGGGTTTGTCGCGGTGAACCGAAACAACGGCCAACTGGAGCATTTCGCTCTCGTGCAAGCCCCCCCCAAGGCCCGGGGCGGGGCCTTGTTTTCCCTGCAGGCCTATGCATATCATGCAAGCGGTTCCAGTAAGCAGGTGCTCCATGCCTGGAGCGACGTGGATGGCGATGGATTTACCGACCTGATCACTGCAGACCCCGCTGCCGCGCAGCTCTCGGTATACCAAAACATCAAGGGCGAACTCCAGTCCCCCGTGAACAGTGCCGCCTACTCGGGAATCTCCACGCTCTCCCCCATTCGCTACGCGGGTAAAAATGGGGTGCTGCTCACGAGCCCGGTCGAGGAGACGTGGGGCGTCAGTCACTGGAAAGCCTCCGCGCTCGACTTTCCCCGACCGCTTGCGATCGACGGCAAACCCCTCGCCAGTGCCGCACGTGCCAACCCCCAGGTGCAGGCAGTCGTGTTCCTCAAGGAAAAAGCACGCCACCTCCTTGTGCAACAAGGTGACACAAAACACACGCAGGAGCTGGAAGGCCTCACGGAAGATCCGAACCGGATTCACATCGTTGACCTCAACCAGGACGGGCGAGCGGATCTGCTCCTTGAAATCCCCTTCAAGCCCCTCGTCATCCTGGTTCAGGGGACGGAAGGCACATTTAATCAGCTCGATACGGATTCGGGTGCCAATCGAAGCCTGCTCAGCCGCCTGGAGCCGGGCAGCATTGGATTCGCGGATATGGACCGGGATGGAAAAGATGAAATGCTGATCGTGCGTAAGGGTTTCGTCCGGGCGCTTCGCCTCAGCAAGGAGAATATATTTGAAACAGTTACCCAGGTCAACGCATCGCGTTCTGACATGAAGATCGCCTCCGCCGTCCATCTCCAGATTGGAACCGCCTGGCACATGGTCCTGGTGGATAGGGACAAGCACCGCCTGGAACTGCATCAAACCCACCCCTCCGCTCCGAACAAGCCGGCGCAGACCTTTGAACTCCCGGACAGCCCCGTGGTCAAGGCGGAGATCGTTCAACTGGACCCGGATACGGCACCCGAACTGATCCTGCATGGGAAGAAACTCTTCTGGCGGCTTTCCGCAGAGCGACCCCGATGGCAAGTGCAGCGCGTAAGCCGTTATGAAACCGATCTACCCGACATGCGATACAGTTTAACCGGTATCGGGGACCTCAACCACGACGGGACTCCCGACATCGTTGGCATCGACCGCGTAAAGACCCACCTGCTTGAGATCCTGACCTACCAGGAGGAGCATTGGCAAAGCAGGCTCCATTTCAAGATCTTTGAGTCGGACCGCCCGGGCACCAAGGGTACCCGGGACGAACCCCGTGAAATACTCCTGGAAGACTTTACCAGCGATGGCCGAACCGACATCATGATGCTGATCCACGATCGAATGCTCCTGTACCCCCAGGACGAGTAGGAACCGGGTCTTTCGCCGCGCGTCGCGCACCCACGACGCGGTTCGCGAAGGGAAAGCGAATGGGATGCTCCGCCCTGCCCGCCGGGAGAAACGAAACAGCTATCCTTACTTATAAAACCCGTCCAGGTCCTTTTTCATCTTCACCAGGTCGGGCTGATTCACATACATCATGTGTCCCCCCGCATAGTAAAACTGCTGGATATTCCCGCGAAGATGCGGCTCAAGCCCAATACGATTGAATGTATAGTCGCTCGCCATATACGGCGTTGCCATATCCGCATAGCCACTGCCCACGTACACCTTCAAATCTGGATTGTGTGTCATCGCCTCGCGCAAGGTACTGGCTACATTTACATATTTATTCTCATACGCATCGTAGCTCCAATGAAGTCTCCGTGCGATAATTTCGTAGGGCATATCCTTCTCATAGCCCAGTTCCGTGCGAACATATTCCTTGAAGGTTGCCGTAAACGGCCCCATCCAGGCGGTCAAACTGGGATCCCATTGCATCGACTCGCCGGCCGCATCGCTGTCGATGCCTTTAAACCGACTGTCCATGCGACCGACTGTCCGACGCTCTGCACGGAGGAGTTCCTTGGAAAAGCGCGATTGACGAATCTTGTTATTCGCCTGGGCGATATAGGCCTCAGACAAACCGGTAAAGCGGGCCAGGTCCTTGGTAATCGCCCGGGATTCAGCAACAGGCAAGGACGCTCCCTTCAGCAGGGAAACGCTGTACACGTCCAGCGCGAAGTGCTCGGAAAGCTTTAACACCTCTGCAAGGGGTTTCCGCTGCAGGTCCTGCGGAAGCTTCTTGTGATACCAGGCCGCAGCCGTATACGAAGGCAGGAAGAGCACGTACGGCAAGTCGTTCCCCGAGCCGAAGCGAAGGGTCTGGAACTCCAGCACACTCGAAACCAGCACCAGTCCATTGAGCATCATGCCGTGTCGATTCTGCAGGTGCCCGGAAAGGCCCGCCGCACGCAGGGTCCCGTAACTCTCCCCCCCGATATATTTCGGCGAACCCCACCGGTTGTGCCGGGTGACGTACAAACGAATGAATTCCCCGACCGACTCAATGTCCTCCTGGACCCCGTGGAACTCCTTTGCCTCCTTCTCCTCGGTGGCCCGGCTGTAACCGGTACTGACCGGGTCAATAAATACCAGGTCGGTTTTGTCGAGGATGGAAAACTCGTTGTCCACGATTTGATACGGCGGTGGGGGAGCAGAGCCGTCATCGTTCAGTTTAACCCGGCGCGGACCGAAAAGTCCCATGTGCAACCAGACGGAGGAGGAGCCGGGTCCGCCATTAAAGCTGAAAGTCACCGGGCGCCTGGACAATTCGTCAACCCCATCGAGGGTATAGGCGATGTAGAACACCTTCGCCCGCACATCTTTGCCGTTTGCGGCCACGAGGGGCAAGGTACCCGCGGTAGCGGTGTAGGCCATTTCCTTGCCGCCAATGCGCACCTTGTGTTGGGTGACGGAAGGTTTTTCTTCCTCCACCTTCTCCTCTTTTCCCGGGGACTTCTTCTTGTCGCCCCCCGACTCGTTCGACGCTGGCCCATCCGCAAATACGGAAAAAACCAGGGCAACCCACACGCAAAACATCCATCGTTTCATCTTCATCTCCATCCGTTCTACAGGGACTCCACCGCTTTCTTCATCCGGTCCAGGCCCTCACGCAGCATCGCCTCGGTACACCCGAAGTTAAAGCGCACAAAGCCCGGGAAGCCGAAATCGCGCCCGTCTGACAAGCCCACCCCATGCGATTCGAAAAAAGCGACCGGATCGTCCACCGGAAGTTCGCGGGCATCCATCCAGGCCAGGTAGGTGGCTTCATTGGACCACATCTTGACCGGGGGAATATGCTCACGGATAAATGTGTAAAGGATATCCCGGTTGCGGCGTAGCACCGGGATCAAGGCCTGGCGCCAGGGTTCACCGTCCCGGTACGCGGAAATCGTCCCCGCGTAACCAAAGCAATTCATCTCGGTCACCAGGCCGCGGAAGGCATGCTTGAACCTTCCCCTCAGGCCCTCGTCTGGAATCACCACATAACAGAATGCAAGGCCGGGTACATTGTAGGTCTTGCTCACGGCCATCATGGTTATCAGGCGATCCGCTGCCTCAGGAGCCTGAACAGCGGTGCAGATGTGGGGAACCTCATCCAGTACCAGGTCGCAATGAATCTCATCCGAGCAGAGAATCAAATCGTGTCGCTCGCAGAAGTCAACGACCGCCTGGATTTCGTCTGCGCGGAACACCCGTCCGACCGGATTCGCCGGGTTGCAGAACAGGAACATGCTCGTGTCCGGCTCGACCAGCTCCTCCATCTTCTCCAGGTCGAGTCGCCATTCACCGTCGACCACGTGCATGGGTGCCTCGATGCGTTTCCGCCCCGTGTTGCTGATGCTCCGGCGGAACGGCGGATAGATGGGGGTGGGCGTCATCACCGAGCTGTTTTCAGCAACGCTCATGCAGGCGATGTGCAGGCCCTGCACCAGGCCCGGAAGAAACACCAGCCAGTCCGCTTCGATTTCGTAGCCATGGACGCGCTTGAGATAGGCGATGATTTCGTCCTGCGCCTCTTCAAACGGCGTCGTGTAGCCAAAGATACCATGGTCAACCCGTTTATGCAGGGCCTCACGGATCTCCGGTGCCGAGACAAATTCCATGTCCGCCACCCAGAATGGCAGGACCTCCCGGTCCTTGTACTTGTCCCACTTGAGGCTCCCTGTGCCCTGGCGATCCACCCTGCTTTCAAAGTCGTATGACATGACGCAGAATGTAACCGAAGCAGGAAACGATACCAGACTAAATACACGCCCGTTGCGCGTCATAAGGGCCTATTTGACCACCCATCCTCTTCCTGGACGCCCCCGGTGGAAGGCCTGGAAACCCTGCTACGCGGTGAATGAGCGAGCTTGAGCAGCACGAGAAGGCATACCTTCCAGCATGCGAGTGGACGTTTCGGGCAAACCCCTTCTCCATCGCGTGCCCCGGGCGACGCGCCACCCACCGCGCTTGACAGGTTGTTTTTCCATGGAATTCCGGTGGACGAAAAACCGTCGTACAGCGTAGGCTTTCACCAGCAATGCACGGACAACAGCTAGTTCGAATCATGACCCTCCTGTTCCTCCTGGGAGATCCGTCTAAATTACCCGCGGTCGAGATGACCGAAACCGCCCATGCCCGCGAAGCCTTCGACGTGGGAAATTACGCCGAGGCGATCAAGCGGAGCGCGGCGGCAATCGAGGAGGGACGGCTGGATGTCGGACTCTACGTCATCTACATCGAATCCCTGCTCGCCACAGGCGACTACGCCGCCGGCGGCGAACAACTGGCCAAGGCGGAACGCTGGTACGGGGGCAATCCCCGACTCTACCTGCTGGCGAAATCAGTGCACGAGATGAACGGGGCGCCGGAAAAGGCGCAGGCCGTACAGAAGATGAACTACCGGGCCGGATATTCCTACGGTTTGTCGGTCCGCGACAGCAAGGACCTCGTCGCCCTTGGTCGCATCATGCTGCTGAATGGCCAGGAACCGAAAAAGGTCATGAACGAAATCTATAAGCGGGCCATGGGCATGCACGAGGAAGGGCTTCCCGAGGCCTACGCGGCAATGGGCGACCTGGCCCTGGAGAAACACGATTACGCACTCGCAGCAAAACAATACCAGCAGGGCTTAAAGAAATTTCCCGGTCGATCCGATCTCCATTTTGGTCTCGCGCGGGCCTTCATGCCCAGTGACCCGGAAGAAAGCGCCCGGCACATCCAAGCCGTCCTTGAAAAAAACACCAACCACACCGCCGCCCTCCTCTTCCTGGTCGAGCAACATATCGACTACGAGCATTACGACCAGGCCGAGGCGGGGATCGCACAGGTCCTGGCCGTCAATGCGAATCACCCCATCGCCTGGGCGTACCAGTACGTGATCGATGATCTCCGCAATGACTCGAGCGCCGGTGAAGCCTCCCTCGCCAACGCCCGGAAGAAGTGGGAAAATAACCCGGCCGTCGATTACGCGATCGCGAAGAAACTTTCCCGAAAACGCCGTTTTACAGAAAGCGTGAAGCACCTGGAGCGCGCGGCTGAAAACGACCCGTCCTTTCTCCCCGCGCGCGCCCTGCTTGCGCAGGATCTGCTCCGCCTGGGCAGGGAGGACGAGGCCTGGCCAATGATCGAGGGACTGCAGGAACTGGATTCGTACAACGTGATCCTGTATAACCTGCTCCGCCTCTCGGACCGGCTTAAAGGGTATCGCACCTTGACCAACGAGCACTTTATCGTCCGCATGGAAAACCGGGAGGCGAACATTCTCGGTGCAGAGGCCCTGGCCTTTCTCGAAGAAGCCTACCAGGTGCTCAACCATAAATACGGCCTCCGCCTCGACCAGCCTGTCCTGGTGGAATTTTTTCGCGAACAACAGGATTTCGCAGTCCGGACACTCGGCGTACCGGGAGGCATGGGCCTGCTGGGTGCCTGCTTCGGCAGCCTCATCACCATGAACAGTCCCGGCAGCCTGGGTGCCCTTGAAAACAACTGGAAGGCGGTACTCTGGCACGAATACTGCCACGTGGTCACGCTCACGGCCACCGGCAACAGAATGCCACGCTGGTTAAGCGAGGGGATCTCGGTTTACGAGGAGTGGGAGCGCAACCCAGGCTGGGGACAACGCTTGACCCCCACTTACCGCCGCATGGTCCTGCAGGATGAGCAACTCTACCCGATCAGCGAATTGAGCAGTGCCTTCCTGAAACCGAAAAGCGAAATACACTTCATGTTTGCCTATTACGAATCAGCCCTGGTGGTGAAATACATCGTCGACACCTATGGCTTTGATGCGCTCAGGCGCATCCTCCGCGACCTGGAGGCGGGTGTCCCGATAAACCCGGCCCTGGCTAGCAACACCAAGCCCATCCACCTGCTCGATGACGACTTTGCCTGCTACATGTACGACTATGCGGGTGAACACGGAGCGGATTTGAGCTGGGAAACCCCGCCCTCAGCCCTGGTCGAGACCTGGAAGCTGGCTGATTTCCAGGACTGGCTGACGGAGTACCCGGACAACTTCTACGGCCTGTACGAGGTCGCCGTGGCCGCGGTTGAAGCGGGTGATTTCTCCCAGGCGGAGAAGATGCTGAAACGCATCCGCGATGCGTACCCCGATTACGTGGATGGCGGGAATGTCTATGAACTGCTCGCGCGGGTGTACCGGGAGACGGACCAGCCCCTGAAGGAAATCGAGGTCCTGGAAACAGTGGCCCAGCGCAACGCGGGTGCCCTACCCGCCTTTCAGCGATTGCTGGACCTCCACATCGCGGCAGAGAATTGGTCCGCGGTCGCCGCCAATGCCCGCCGGGTGACGGATATCGACCCCTACCAGTTGGCACCCTATCGAAGCCTTGCCCGTGCGGCGGAAGCCCTCAATGACCCGCGACAGGCTATTTATGCCTACGAACGCATGCTGGAACTGGATTCCGAGGATCCGGCGGGGGCCCATTATCACCTGGCCCGCCTGTATAAAACCACGAAGCCCGAGACCGCCTGGCGGCATGTGCTGGACGCCCTGACCGAGGCCCCGCGTTACCGGAAGGCACACCGGTTGTTCGCCGAGCTCCGCAAGGGAGGAACGGAATGATAAAAGGAAGCCTGCTCCTTCTCCTGCTCTGCGCAAGCAGCTTGTATGCGCAACGCGGACGCTATGTCGATCCCCGCATCGACCGAAAGGGGGTTCCCCGCTGGGATGACAAGGGGGCCTTCAACAAGGACGTGTTCACCTTTGTCCGCATTCGATACAGCTCCTACTACGGCGGCTTTGCGCAGAAATGGGCGACCGATTACCCGGACAGCGATCTCAACTTTTCCTTCCGCCTGCAGCAGTTGACCTCCATGGAGGTCGATCCCGATGGCAAGGTGATGCAGCTCACGGACAAGGAACTCCTGGATTACCCCTTCATCTACCTCATCGAACCCGGCGACCTGACCTTCGAGGATGAAGAGGTCGCCGCCCTGCGCAAATACCTGCTCAACGGTGGATTCCTCATGGTGGATGATTTCTGGGGCGATGCGGAGTGGAATAATTTTGAGCTGGAAATAAAGCGGGTCTTTCCCAAGAAAGACATTGTCGACCTCACCATCGATCATCCGATCTTTCATTGCGTATTCGACCTCAAGGAGATGCCCCAGGTACCCTCCTTGCAGGCAGCCCTCCATGGCCGGCCCTACGGGAAGACCTGGGAACGCGAAGAGGAAGGCCGCGTTCCGCATTACCGGGCGATCTATGATGAGAAGGGCCGGATGATGTCTATTATCTGCCATAACACCGACCTGGGCGACGGGTGGGAACGCGAGGGCGAAAACCATTGGTATTTCAAGGAATTTTCTGAGAAGAAAGCCTTCCCCATGGGAATTAATATCGTTTTCTGGGCCATGACCCATTGATACCGTGCGGCGTGCTGTACGGTGCAGACCCGGAACGGCCTCGATTTTGAAACGAAAGGATCACTGTGAGTGAATTTGACGAAACCTATGAACTGGACCGGCAAGCGGTCGAAAAAATTGCCGAGGCGCACAATAAAATCCGTACCGAATTAGGCAAGGTGATCATCGGGCAGGAGGAGGTCATCAACCAGATCCTGCTGGTGTTGCTCTCCGGCGGACATGCCCTGCTCACCGGCGCACCCGGCCTGGCGAAGACCCTGCTGATCAAAACCATTGCGGAACTGTTTCACCTGAGCTTTCAACGAATCCAGTTCACCCCCGACCTGATGCCGGCGGACATCACCGGAACTGAAATCCTGGAAGAAGGTGAACACGGGCGGCAGATGAAGTTTGTACCCGGCCCGCTCTTCGCCAACATGGTCCTC
Source organism: Kiritimatiellia bacterium (assembly GCA_029936175.1). GTDB lineage: Bacteria > Verrucomicrobiota > Kiritimatiellia > SS1-B-03-39 > UBA6053 > JAPYUI01. The sequence continues at coordinate 3,877 of JAPYUI010000029.1, read as the reverse complement.
GCCGACGAGATTAACCGGACACCCCCCAAGACGCAGGCCGCACTGCTCGAGGCCATGCAGGAACACCAGGTGACCATCGCGGGTACGCGACATGTTCTTGAGGAACCCTTCTTTGTGCTCGCCACGCAGAATCCCATTGAAATGGAGGGCACCTACCCCCTCCCGGAAGCCCAGCTGGACCGATTCATGTTCAACATTTTCGTCGACTACCTGGACGAAGACGATGAAGTTACCGTGGTGGCCCAGACCACGGCCCGGGAAACGCAGGCCCTGGAACCCATTCTCACCGGGGAGGACGTCCAGCAATTTCATGCCGTGGTACGCAAGGTGCCGATCGCGGAGGAGATCGTGCGCTATGCGGTTCGCCTGGCCGCGGCTTCACGACCGGGGAATACGGATGCGGCTGACTTCGTGAAGGAATGGGTAAGCTGGGGAGCCGGTCTACGTGCTGCTCAATATCTTGTACTTGGAGCCAAGGCGAAGGTCCTGCTGGATGGGCGCACGCACGTCACGAAAGAAGATATCCGCGCCCTCGCCACCCCCGTCCTTCGTCACCGGATCCTGGTGAACTACCGGGCAGAAGCCGAGGGGATGACGGCGCAGACGGTGATCGACAAGTTGCTCGATACGATGCCCTGATGCCCGCGGGCACCCGGATCAACCAAACAGCCCGCTGAACTGCACGCAGCCATTCACCAGGCCAACTACCATCCCGCTTGCCCCGGACCAGATGAAGTCGCCCAGGGGGGTGACCAGGATAGCCAGGATAGCATAAAAGGCAATCTGGCTGGCCATGGCCGGATCGATACCGCGCATCGACGGCACCCAGTGTTCATAGATATGCCATCCATCCAGGTTGGGTATAGGCAACATGTTCAACAGGAACAAGGCGGCGTTTAACCAGCTCACCTGCCACAGCAGTTTCGTGACATATTCCGTTTCGATACCCGTGAGCGTGAGGATGGTCACCGCGATTCCGCTGACCAGGAACAGGATCAAATTCATGGCGGGTCCGGCAGAAGCCACCAGCACTTCCCCGTACTTGTGGCGCCGAAGCACCGAGGGGTCAACCGGCACCATTCCCCAGGCCAGCCCCACGATAAACAGGAAAAAGAGCGCCCCACTTTTCATCTGTATCAAGGGATTCAGCGAGAGATGCCCCTCGCGGGCCGCCGTGTCATCGCCCAGCTTAAACGCCATGGCCGCGTGACCGTACTCGTGCAGGCAGATCGAGAACATGACGATGCCCACGTGGCTGCAATACGACCAGAGATCGCCGGGTTGGCCGGAGATTAACTTGAAAATAAACAGATCACCCATAAAATTATGCCTACCCCATCCCATAAGCAGCATCAACCTAATCCCATGAAGTATCTGGAAGCACATGACTCCGGGACCATCCTTCGCCTG
>JAPYUI010000029.1:0-2367 GCA_029936175.1 Kiritimatiellia bacterium | reverse complement strand
GGCGGGAGCCGTCTAACGGCTGAAAAATCGCAAGGCGTTGGCGGTGGTATACGCGGCCAGGGTTTCGAGTTCACATCCGCGGAGCTCCGCGAGCAGGCGGGCGACCTCGAGCACGTAGGCGGGTTCGTTGCGCTTACCCCGGTACGGTACGGGGGCCAGGTAGGGGGAATCGGTTTCGATCAACAGGCGCTCGTCGGGCACCTCCGCAGCCACTTCGCGCAGGGCATCGGCGTTCTTAAACGTAACAATCCCGCTGAAGCTGATCATGAAGCCCAGGTCGATTAAGCACCGGGCAAAAGGCAGGCTGCCGGTAAAGCAATGCAGGACACCGGGCGCGGCATCCTTGCGAGTCCAGCGACCCGCGTAGTCCTCGAGCAGCCTCAAGGTATCCTCATCGGCCTCTCGACTGTGGACGACCACCGGTTTGCCCAGCCCGGCTGCGATATCCAGGTTGTCCACAAACAAGTGCCGCTGGGCCTCGGCACTATCCGCCGAATAGTGATAGTCCAGGCCGGTTTCGCCAATGCCCACCACCCCCTCCCCGCGCGCAAGATCGAGCAAGGCATCCAGGTCGTGCGCCTTTCCCGCTTCATCGCGATCGTAGCCCACGACGCCATACACCTGGTCCGGATATGCACGGGCAAGCTCGACCGCCAGGCGGTTGGCCTCATCGCTACCCCCAATCGCAACGAGGGGCGACACCCCGGCCTCGGCCGCACGTACAATCAGGCCCTCGACCTCGCCTTCCGCATGGAAGCTGTCAAAATGCAGATGCGAATCAATTATCTGCATCGGGGGCCCGGGGCACCTGCGGCACGGTTATCTGGTCCAGCCATTTTTCGGTCGGATGCCCCTTGAGCAGGCTCAGGGCCTCCGCCTTGATCGTGTCCGCTTCCTCTTGTCGTTGCAGCAGCTTGGCCAGGTAAATGGACTTGGCCGCACAGCGGACAACGAGTCCGGGATCGGTGGTTTCGCGCATCAGCTTGAGGAACTCCGACTTCGCATCCGTCATCAGGTTGTTGGCCGCATACAGATCGGCGAGTTTCTCCCGAAGCAGGAAGCTGCCCGTCTGCCTGATCTTGGCCCGGCAATAATCCATGGCAATGTTAAATTGGGTGCCCCGGACCAGGCGATTGATGATCCGAATATACGCCCAATCCAAGTCCGGATGCTTATCCGCTTCCAGGTGTTGAATCGTCTCCTCAAGGCTGAACTTCATCGGCTGATACAGTGGATCGCCGATCAGGGTCATCTGCCAGGAAAGCGCCTTCATGGACATGTACATGCTCTCCGCCAGGTTATATCCCCGGAGCAGGCGGTCCGAGAAAATAAGGAGGTTGGGTGTATGGTCGAGATACGGTTCATCCACACAGCCCATCGTCGCGGACGCGCCACGGGCGATGAGCGGACCAGCCCAATATTCACTGTCCGTACGCAGCTTCATCCCGCTGAAGGAGTGCAGGTGATACGCGATGGACCCCGGCATCATTTTAAAGCCCTCAACCGTAAACGGGCCGTTCACATGCTCGGCATACCATCCGAGGTACACCGCCGGCTTATACATGGGGTACTCGCTGCCCCACGTGTTGTCGTTCGAATTCTTGTAACACTCGAAGCCTTCGCGCTTGAAACGTTCATAGGACTCCAGGATCCAATAATTACCCCGTGGGTATGCCCCGAGAATGTCGAAATAAGCGCCGCCCAGCAGGCCGTAGCGATCATGCTGAATCGATTGATCAATCATGTCGCGCACGTGTTGTGGCGCAGGCCCGTCCAGGCGGGTAGCCAGGATGAAAAAGAGTCCATTTACCGGATTGTTAATGACCAGCCCGTCGTAAAAAGGGTTCGCATAGATGCCGGGACGGTCATAATCTTCCAGCAGCAGGCAGGCGAGTTCCGAATCGACCGCGGCCCCATCGCGGCGCAACATCTGGCCTGCGTAACCCGTGCGGTTTTGAATGGCCTGAAGGGGCTTGGACTTCGTGCTGTTGATACGGACCGGCACACCGTACATGGACACCAGGTAACGGAAATGCATCTCGCTGGTTGCCCAGTGAATCCGGCGCTCCCCCTTGAAAATATTGGCCCGGGGACGTTGGCTGATAAACTTTTTATCGCGCAGGACCTTGAGGAGTGGGACCTGGATCTGTTCGATATATTCGGCCCGGCTGATGCGTTCCTTGTCGGACATCGGCAGGGCAATCAGGTTGCCTTGCGGAATGCCACGCTGCTTGAGGTAGTAGCGGGCCAGCTCCATGGACTTGGGGCTGCTCTGGTTCGCGAGTACAAGGACCTCTTCAGGGGTCGCGTAGAGCACCACTGCGTAACTGAATAATATACCAAGAATGATCCGTGATTTCATATGCT
>JAPYUI010000028.1:31067-32814 GCA_029936175.1 Kiritimatiellia bacterium | reverse complement strand
ACAAGGAAGTCGTCTGGGAATATATCGATCCACGTTATCGCTCGGGACACGAAATTCACATTTTAACCACCAATGGAAAACCGGTAAAGCCGGCCTTGCGCTAGGGCCGGGCCGCTGGAAGACCAACCGCGGAGATTTCGACGATCAACCATGCGGGAATTATACATATTTCCGAAAAAATCCTATCGTTCATTAAGACCTGAAATCCCTCGATGAGCCGATCCATCCAAGCGCTGATCCTTCTCGCATGCACCTTGCCCCTGGCCAGCCAGGCGGTCCTCCTCTACGACGCCTCGCTCGGTACTTTTCCTGGAACACAGGGGTGGATCGGGGTAATCGACGCCTCTACCGGCCAGACCCACAACGGAAGCGCAACCCGGCTGGATACCACGAGTGCGGAGGCCGATGTCCTGCTCGGCGATATTGAAATGATTCCGCCGCCCGACCTCGCCGTACCCGAGACAAAAACCGCCCTCCCCCTGTTGATAGTCGGGCTTTCCGGCCTTTTGCGTAGAAAACGAGACTGAGGCCGAATGCGACACGCCCCTTGATCTAGGGTGTCCATCTCGTGTATAGTGAACGGGTTACCGTCTTATGCACCCTCGCCTTCTCATCCTATTGACCTTCCTGTCCCTTTTCGCTAATCCGCTCCTTTCCACCCGGGCGAAGGTGCTCATCAACGAGATCCATTACCATCCGGTGGAGGAACCCGCGTTTGACCTCACGGGCAACCCGGTGCTCGACCTCTCGAGCAACATCCATGAGTTCGTTGAAATCTACAACAGCGGACCGAATACGGAAGACCTCTCGGGCTGGCGGATCAGCGGCGACGTGGATTACCTCTTTCCCGCGGGGATTAACCTGGCCTCCAATGCCTACCTGGTCGTTGCACGGGATACGAATCGCATCGTACAGGTCTACGGCTTGTCGCCCGCGCTGGTCATGGGTCCCTTTGCCAAGGAGCTCCCCAACGGAAATGGAACCGTGCGCCTGCGCGATGCAAGCGATACCCAGGTCGATCGGGTCAATTACCAGGATGAGGCGCCCTGGCCGGCCGCCGCTGATTCGCTGGGTGCTGGACACTTTTTTTATCCCGACCTCGATGTGTACGAATCCCAATACCGGGGCCGTTCGCTGGAGCGCCTCAGTATCGAAGGAGCCTCGAGCGATCCCGGGAACTGGCTGGCCAGCCCACGGAATCCGGGGCCCAGCCCAGGGGGTATCAATGCGGTGACGGACGCAACCCCGCGACCGGTCGTCCTTTCGCGCCTGGTTATGCAGGACAGCGACGAGGACCCGGTTCTCCGTGCCAACGAAGTCATCCGGGTCATCGTCCAGGTTTCCACGACCAACGGCCTGGGCAATGTACAGCTTGACTGGTGGGTCGATGACATCGAGAGTTTCAGTGAGTCGCGCACAACGAGCAATATGGTCTATCTCGGTAACGCCCAGTATACCGGGCTCATCCCCGGACTGGCGGACCGCTCCATCCTCCGCACCCGCATCCGGGCCGACCTGGGCAGTGGGCTTGAGCTGCTTTCCCCACGCCCGGACGGACGGGCCTTCACCCCCGTCAGCGCGAGCCAGCGCGAGGCCTGGCACGGGGCTTTCGTGCAACCGGTTCGCGCCATCTCTCGACCCACCTACGATTTCTTCGTCGCCGCAGCGGATATCGCTAAGCTGTCCACCAATTCTTCCCAGGGTCCCAAGCGGGTGCTTTCTCCCAGTCCGCAATATCCCCGCGACA
>JAPYUI010000028.1:26442-30967 GCA_029936175.1 Kiritimatiellia bacterium | reverse complement strand
ACCTATAACGGTACCAGCCATGGCAACCAGAGCGCGGTCAACGTCAACATGCCCAATCTTCGGGCCTACCTGGAAACCAACTGGAACGTGGACCAGATGCTGAGCTACCTGGCCGTGCGGAACTGGTCCCGGCCCTGGGACGACAAGTTTCACAACTGGTATGTCTACCGGCAAGCCGACGGAAAATGGACCATGACGCCCTGGGACTTCGATGGGGAGCAGGGGGGAAACGTCAACGAGTCCATCTTTGCCGGTCGCAAGGATGACACCGCCGGGTCCTATTCCAATAACTCCCGCGGGCCCAACTGGTTCAAGGACTGCTTCCTCCGCGCATTCGAAACCGAATACAGGGAACGGATGTTCCTGCTCAACCACACCCTGCTCGATCCCTCCAACCTCAGCTCAATTGCCACGCGTTACGGGGGTGGGATCAACACGAGCTGGGCCCAGAACCGGCACGATGCGATCAACACCCAGCTGAACATGGGAACCTTCGAGCGCCCCGGCCAACCCACGCCGCTAACGCCGGCCAACAGCACAACCGCTCTTCCGGGAAGTGCTTGCACCCTGGATCCCTACACGCACAGCAGCGGCGGCACCAACGGTCTCGCCGCCCACGCCTCAACCATCTGGGAGATTCGGGAAAGCACGGGTGACTATGCTGCACCGGTCTTCTACCGGGACAGCACCAACGACCTGGTACGAATGGACATTCCTTTCGAGGAACTGGACTTCGGGAAAACCTATGCCTGGCGCGCCAGCTACGTCGATGCACGCGGGCACCCCTCCCTCGCCTCGGCCGAGTACAGCTTTACCTTCGGCAGCCAACCCAGCGAGGTGATCCTGCTCAGCATCGATGCCTCGACCACCTGGAAATACAACATCACCGACAGCTTTGCCAACCAGCCAAGCGGACCCAACGAGGTAAACTGGTGGGCATCGACGAGCTTCGATGACAGCGGGGCAAACTGGCAAAGCGGATCTCCGCTGATCGCTGACGAGAACTCGGCCCTGCCCTTCCCGATCCTCACGCCGATCAATCGCAATGGCCGCATGGCCTTTTATTACCGTACGACCTTCAACTTCCCCGGCAGCCCTTCCGGGGCCACCATCACCCTTCAGCATGTCGTGGACGATGGGATGGTGGTGTACATCAACGGGGTGGAAGTTCCCGAGGCGCGGTTCAACATGGCCGCGCCACCGATTGGCTCAACCCAGGCCGCCACGGCCACCATAGGCAATGCCACCCTGTCCGGGACCATCGATATCCCGGCCAGTTATTTCGTTTCCGGGCTGAACGTCATTGCCGCCGAGGTTCACCAGGCCAATTCCAGCAGCTCCGACACCGTGTTCGGGATCAGCCTCACCGCGGCCATCCCCTTCGGGTCCGGTGACGTGGTGTTCAACGAGGTCCTCGCCGACAATCGCAGCAGCCACGAACACGCCGGCGTTTATCCGGACTACGTGGAACTCTTCAACAACCTCTTCACGCCCGTCGACCTCGCGGGCTGGAGCCTGACCGACGACGTACTCCAGCCTCTCCGCTTCGTCTTTCCCAGCAACACCATCATCGGGGCCCGGGAAACCCTCCTCGTCTATGCCGATGATCCACAGGGGACGAATGCCCTGTACACGGGCTTTGGGCTCAGTGCCGAGGGCCAGACGATCGTGCTGATCCAGGGAAACACGGTCCACGACTCCCTCAGCTTCGGACCCCAGGCCGCGGATGGCCCGATCGGTCGCCTCAGCGATGGCGAACCCGGCTGGGGCCTGGTCGAGAGCTCGCCGCTGGGCACCAACAGCCCGGCGCAGCTCGGCAGCGCGAGCAACCTGGTGATCAACGAGTGGATGGCGGACCCGAATGGAGGCGATGATTGGTTTGAGTTGTTCAATCCCGGGATGAACCCGGTCAGCCTGGCCGGCTTGTACCTGTCGGACGATCCGGCGAACCGCTTGACCAGCACGGTCCCTCCCCTGTCCTACATCGCCGCCGACGGACACACGCGTTTTGATGCCGACGAGGGCGAAGGTGGAAACCATGTGAATTTCCGCCTGGCCGGTGCGGGAGACCAGATCCTGCTCACGGATACCGACGGCATAAGCCCCATCGACGATCGAAGCTTCGGCCTGCAAAGCGAGGGCGTGTCCAGCGGACGCTTCCCCGATGGGGCCGCGGTCATTGCAGCCTTCACGAATACGCCCTCACCCGGGGCACCCAATTATCTCCCGAGCCCCATCTGGATCAACGAGGCCCTCGCCAACACACCCGCACTACCATGGATGGACCAGATCGAGCTCTTCAACCCCGGTCCCGCAGACCTGGATCTCTCCGGCTGGTGGATCAGTGACGACGCGGGCACGCCCGACAAGTTTATTATTCCGCCCGGGACCATCATCAGCAACGGGGCGTACTGGGTACTCGATGAAAGCGACTTCAACCCGACGCCGGGCCTTCCGCCCAGCTTTTCACTCAGCTCGCTTGGGGATGAGATCATCCTGACCGGGATCGACGCCCTGGGGCACTTCAACGGCTTTCGCTCCCGGGCGAATTTTGGCCCCTCGGCCGAGTACCGGACCTTTGGACGGGTTAGCGTTCTCGGCGGAACCGAATTCTGGCCCCAGCTTGAAGCGCGTATCGGCACCAGTAACGGACTGCCGAAAACGACGCCGGTCATCATCAACGAAGTACATTATCATCCGCCGGACCACCTGAACGGTGTGGATAATTTCGAACAGGAGTTCATCGAGCTCCAGGTACATCATACCCAGGCCGTCGACCTCAGCGACTGGCGCCTCAAGAATACCGTCGACTTTTTATTCCCGACCGGTTCCGTGTTTGAGGCCGGTGCGTACCTCCTGGTTGTCGGCTTCGACCCAACGAATGCGAGCCTCCTCGCGAGTTTCCAATCCGCGTTCGCAGTGCCGCCAGGTACGTCGATCCTTGGACCATTCTCGCCCAAGCTGCCAAACAGCGAGGGCAAAGTGGAGCTCGGCCGACCCGGCACCCCGGTCGAGGCCGTCACCCCCACCCTCCTCGTCGACAAGGTCGCCTACGAGGATGACCATTTGTGGCCACTCACCGCGGACGGGGGCGGATCGTCGCTGCAACGCCAGCAACGCCTGGTCATCGGAAACGACCCCGGGAACTGGATCGCCGCCGCACCAACGCCCGGCACGGTGAACGCCGGACAGGCCCTCTTCGAGGACAGCGATGGGGACGGCATTCCCGACGCGTGGGAAACGGCCATGAACATGGATCCTCTGTCGGCGCTGGATGCCGAGGAGGACGAGGATGCAGACGGACTGAGCAACGGGGAGGAGTTCCTGGCGGGAACGCGGGCATCCGATGCCGGGGATACTTTACGTCACGAGGCGGAAGCCTCCGGGGATGACTGGATCATTCGCTTTACCGCCAAGCCCGATCGCGTCTACCGGGTATGGATACGCGACCAACTGGACGCATCGAGTTGGAACCTACTGGCCAGTGTCCCCGCGCATCCCGCGGAGCGCGTGGTGAGCGTGGTAGACACCGCGGCAAATGGCCTGCGCCGCTACTACCGCGTCAGCACCCCTTGAAGGTCACGGACTGAAGGGGAAAACCGGCGAGGGCGACCAGGGCCGTGTTGTGCACAAAAAGCTCTACGCATCTGCTTGCATACTCCTTCCCAGTGCGTATTTTCCGCATGCTCAGGAATCCGAGAAGAACTATGGCCAACCCACTTATCCCCAATTCGCCCGGCCTCAAGCACGTCAAGAATATCGTCGCCGTATCCAGTTGTAAAGGCGGGGTGGGCAAGTCCACCACCGCGATCAACCTGGCCTATTCCCTCGCGGCAGTGGGCAAACGCGTCGGCATTTTCGATGCCGACATCTACGGACCGAGCATGCCGACCATGATCCAGCCGGACAGCATCGAGCTCTTCCGCAAGGACAAGCTGATTAGCCCCGCCGTGTACGAGGGGGTTAAACTGATGTCTTTCGGCTGGATTCCAACCAACTCCGGCGAATCGGGTCCGGCCATCATGCGCGGGCCCATGGCGACCCAGATCATCAACGAGTTGCTCACCGGAACCAACTGGGGCGAGCTCGACCACCTTATCATCGACTTCCCACCCGGAACCGGCGACATCCAGCTCACGCTGTGTCAACTGGTCTCCCTGACCGCCGCCGTGATCGTTACCACGCCCCAGCAACTCAGCTTCGTCGACGTGGTGAAGGGGATCCAGATGTTCGATAAACTCAGGGTGCCGACGATCAACGTGGTCGAGAACATGAGTTACTACGCCTGTGAGTCCTGCGGGGAAAAAAGCTACCTCTTCGGCCAGGGCGCACGCCAGAAACTCATCGATCAATTCGGCTTCAAGAACACCTGCGAGATCCCGGTGCATCCCGACCTCTCCCGCCTTGGCGACACGGGTCGGCCTTTCGTGCTCGAGCAACCGGAACACGATTTAAGCCGTCGCTACGCGGAACTTGCCGCCGAGGTCGACCGGGAACTGGACTTGATCCATTCCGAGCAAGCGAA
>JAPYUI010000028.1:8254-26342 GCA_029936175.1 Kiritimatiellia bacterium | reverse complement strand
TCGATCTTCCCTTTTGAGCGCATCGTGGAGGACCTGGTAAAGGCCTGACCGCCCCCTGGGACAGGAACCCATCGGGGCATTTTAAAAGTCGATGAGCTCGAATACGGCTTCCTTCGCATCCGCTGCTACCCGGAGTACACGCATCTGCTCCGGACCGATATTTTCGTAAACAATGATCTTTTCCCGACCCATGGTGGCCTTCCATTGGTCACCGAAAAGGGGGTCATCCACGACCCCTCCACCCACCATGGATGACGCGTCCCCGACCTGCAGTTCATAGCGGTCAATCAGGACCTGGAGATAGCCGGGGTCTTCCCAGGCAAAATATACCCACTCGATGGCATCGCCGAAATTCCAGTCGAATCGGGAATGGTAAACCCTGAGCCCTGCGGGTGCCGGCGACTCGACCATTCGCTCAAAGCAGGCGAGGTGGTCGACCTCGCCGGACGTCCACTGGTCCCATTTCCGCCCGGTCGCACCCACCACGGTTTTCGCCGCCATGGTCAGGGTCGCGAGGCAGACCAGGATGCTGGTCGCCTGGACAATCAGGACCGGGCGCAGGTTGATCGGCTTCTTCCGCAGCAGGCGGGTCACCACCAGGATGGTCAGGGCCAGGAACAAGGCCCCGGACACGCCGGCGAGGGCCAGCCAGATGAGAAAGATAACCAACGAAATCATGGCACGAGTAAACCGGGTTCAACCTGTTCCGGCGAGTTCATTCAGCACGGAGTGCCTCCCCCCTACTGGGATGCCTGGATCCAATCAAAAAAGCCCCGTTGCTCCAGGTCGTGCTGCAGGGCACTGAAGGCATCCGGATCCAGCGGGCGCAAGGGCATCCGGGTCGGGCCGCAGTCGAGCCCGATCATGGCCATGGTCGCTTTCAGGCAGGTCAAGGCGGCCCCATGCCGGCCGTTGCAGGCGTTGACATACTGGACCGATCGCAACATGGCCTGCTGGGCGGCCTCCATGTGGCCGGCGGCAAAGTGGCGCATGACCTCCAGGTAGATCGGCGCGGCCATGTTGTAGGTGCTGCCGACCGCTGCGCGCGCACCCGTAGCCAAGGCGGACAACAGCATCTCATCACAGCCCCAAAGAATGTCATAGGCACCGTCCTGGAAATGCAGGCAATCCTGGTACTCGAACAACTTGAAGTCACTGTACTTGATACCGGCCAGGTTGGGGATGACACCGCCCCCGGCCTCGAGGAAGGCGACCATGCTCATGTCCGTACCGGTCAACCGGGGAATGTGGTAGTAGTAAAACGGGAGCTGCGGGGCCTGCTCGGCAATTTCCGCCATGCAATCGACCAGGTTCTGCACGTCGGCCGGCTGGAAGTAACTGGGGGAAAGGGCCGAAATGATATCGGCACCGGCTTCCGCTGCATGCCGGGCCAGGGCACAACTTTCGGCCAGGCTGTTGTGGCCGACCTGGACCGCGACCGGTAATCGGCCCGCACTCGCCTCGATATAGGCTTCGGCGACCTGCCGGCGTTCGTCACTGCTGAGCAAGGGCCCTTCCCCGGTGCTTCCGCAGGCGTAAATACCCGTGACACCCTGCCCGATGAGGTGGTCCACCAAGGCAGGGACCAAGGCGAGGTTCAGCGAGCCATCGGGATGTTGCGGCGTAAAGCCCGCCGCGATCAGGCCCTCAAGTTTCGTGTGTTTCGTCATTGTTTACGCAACTTCCTCGCCATGGCATCGAGTTCTTCAATCGTGAACCGGACCTGCAGGATGTACGGGGACTCGCCCGCCTCCCAGTGACCGTAGGTGATGTTCAGAAAAGATCCATCGGATAATTTTTCCAGGGTGGGATAGGCGCAATCCGCGCCCTTGTGATTGTCCTTAAAACGGATGCGGTACTGCCCCTCCCGGCCCTCGACGAGGTCCTCCCAGGCACCCACCCAACCGACCCAGTCGCCCCGTGTCGGGGACTCGTGCGTGCGATCGCGAAACGAGGCGAGAATCCGCCCATCCGGGGTATACATCAACTGGTGGCGATCGCCGGTCAGGGCCCCGGGCAACTCGCGCGGTGCCGTCCAGGTCTTCGCTTCGTCGTGCGAGAAAATGACGAAACTGTTACGGCGGCGGGCGTTCTCCCGGAGGAGCACCGCGATGGTCTTGCCATCCGGCGACCGGATGAAGCCCGGTTCGCAGAGATGTACATCGCGGCGGGAAATAATTTCGCTCGGCTCCCCCCACGTGACGCCTCCGTCTTCCGAGAACACGGTAAAGACCTTGAACACCCCGTTGGGCCTGCCCTTTCCCTTGAAGAACCGGCCGTCGTCGTGGAACATCGCCATGTAATGGCCCGCTTTCTTCAGGCCGATCAGATCCCCCATGCAAACGATGCCCCCCCAGTCGCCGATGGGTTCAATGCCTGACCAGCTCGCCCCGTCGTCTTCGGAGAGGGCCATGCGGCAGGGATAGAGCCCGGAAAACATGATAATCCGCTTCTTGCCCCGGGCATCGACCACCCGGTGCAGGGTCGGCACCTCTTTAGAGCTGATCCAGTTTTCCGGGGTGGGCAGACGCGCGCTCCAGGTCCTCCCTGCATCGAGACTCTGCTTCAGGATCAAGGCCCCCCGGCCATGGCCTTTCGGATAGGCGATGAAGATCGTCTTTTGATCCTCGAGCATGACGGTGTTGGGATGCCCGAGGTATTGGCCTTTCTCCCGGTCGATGATCAACTGGCGGTCCGCCTGGCCGTCCAGGTCAACGATGGGAAGGGTGTAACCACGGGAGACATCCATGCGATAGCCCGGCCCGGCATCGTCTTTGCCATGGGCGGAGACGAATACCAAAGCGAAGAGGAAGATCAGGTTCTTTCGCATCATGGGCCTATGGTTATGACGCAGGCCCCTGGCCGCGACAAGGCTTGAAAAGTCTACCGGGGGAATTTATTCAGCCGGACATGGCAAGGGCCGCTTCCACGGCCGGCGGAAAGAGCTCGAGCAGGTCTCCTTCCAGGCGCTTGCTCACCAGTGGATGCCCGTCGTGCTCGGTCGGGCCACGGTTGATCACGAAGTACGGGCAGCCCTGGCGTGCGGCGAGCAGGGTGAAATTAGCCGCGGGTTGAACCGAAAGCGTCGACCCGAGCGCGATCATCAGGTCGGCGGCAAACACGGCCTCCCGGGCACGCTGCATGTCTTCCTCGCGCAGGTCCTGGCCAAAACTGATGGTCGCGGGCTTGAAAAATCCACCACACGAGCAGGTGGGGACCTTTTTTGTCCCGGGGAATGCAGCATAAAACGAATCGGCCGGATGCCGTGCGTGACATTGCATGCACTCCACCTCGCGATTGGTTCCGTGCAACTCGACCAGGCGTTCCGCACTGGAGCCGGCGGCCGCGTGCAGCCCATCGATGTTCTGGGTCAGGACAAGGAATAGTTTGTCTGCCTTTTCCAGCTTGGCAACGGCCGCGTGGACCGTATTCGGGTCAGCCGACCCGAAGGCTTCCCAGTCCTCGGACTTCTGCGTCCAGTACGCCAGGCGGGCCTGTTCATCGGCCATGAAATCCTGGAAGTAGACCGGTTGGCGGGTTTTCCACACGCCTTCCGGACCCCGGTAATCGGGAATCCCGCTGGCGGTGGAAATACCGGCACCGGTAAAGATGACGATACGCTTGGCCCGGGTCAAGGCCTCGACCAGTTCCCGGTCGGGCTCAACCGACACGTGCGCCGCTCTCCTGCTCACCGTCTACCGTGACGAGGCGAAGACGGTCACCGAGACGGGCGGCGAGCAACATGCCCTCGGACATGACCCCGAAGACCTTGCGCGGCTTCAAGTTCGCAACGATGACGATCTTCCGGCCCGGCAAATCCTCCGCAGCATAATGCAGGGCGATCCCGGCGACCAATTGGCGGGTTTCCTCACCCACTTTGACCTGCAGCTTGAGCAGTTTTTCCGTATCCTCGATGCGTTCCGCGGTGAGGACCTCGGCTGTCTTCAGCTCAATCCTGGTGAAATCATCCAGGGTGATGGTCGACATATCCTGCACACCTTCGGTATTTTCCACGTTCTTCTCCTGCTTCGGGGGTTCCTGCTTCTTTTCTTCCACGTGACGCGGGAACAGTATCCCGGGTGGCCCAATCTCCGTTCCCGGGACGAGAACACCCCACTGGCGCGCGTGCTCAATATCCGGAGCGGCATCATCGAGGCCAAGGGCAACACGCAGCTCGCGCATCTTGGTGGGCATCACGGGATAGAGCAACGAGGACACGACCCGCAATACTTCCGCCGCCGTGTACATCGTCTGGTAGAGGGGTGTCTTGTCGTCTTCCTTGGCCTGTTTCCAGGGCGCACGCTGCTCGAGGTACTTGTTGCACGCACGCACCGCGGTCAGCACTTCGTTGATTCCCAGGTCCAGGCGCATCGCCTCGAGGGTTTCTTCCATTTTGCTTACCGCGGCCTGCGTGGCCGCCCACAAGGCTTTTTCTTCCGCACCGGCAAGGGCATCCGCCGGCACTTCCGGGATCCTGCCACCGCAATTGGCCTTGATCATCTTGAGCACACGACTACCCAGGTTGCCGAGGTCGTTGGCGAGGTCCGCATTGTAACGCTTCACAAAATTTTCATGGGTAAAGGACGCGTCCTGCCCCAGGGCCATCTCGGCCATGAGGAAATACCGGAAGGGATCCACCCCAAAGGCTTCAATGTAATCCATCGGATTGACCACGTTGCCATCGGACTTGCTCATCTTGTCCTTGCCGGACAACCACCAACCGTGCGCGAACACGGTCTTGGGAAGCGGCACCCCCATCGCCTTGAGCATGGTCGGCCAGTAGACGGTATGGGTCGTCAGGATATCCTTTCCGATCAGATGATACTCCGCCGGCCACCACCTGTTGAACGTCTCCTCGTCGCGGCGGTAACCCGGAACGCTGATATAGTTCACCAGTGCGTCAAACCAGACATAGGTCACGTAGTCCGCATCAAAGGGTAATTCGATTCCCCAGGACAAGCGGGTCTTCGGGCGCGAGATGCACAGGTCCGTCAGGGCCTGGTTTTCCAGGAAGCCCAGGGTCTCGTTGCGGCGAAAATCAGGCTGGATGAAGCCCGGATGCTCCTTGATATAATCAATCAGCCACTGCTGGTACTTGCCCATGCGAAAAAAGTAGTTGGCTTCCTTTATCCGCTTGATGTGCGGGAGCTCGTCCGGCGACTGGCCTTCCGCCAGGTCGAGATCCTTCTCGGTGACGAAGGTCTCGCTCTTGACATCATACCAGCCGTCATACTCCGCCTTGTAAATCTCGTCTCGATCGAGCAGGTCCTGCAACACCTCCTGGACGACCCGGGTATGCCGCTCCTGCGTCGTACGGACAAAATCATCGTTGGTGATCTCCAACTTCGCCCAGAGTTCCTGGAAGCGTTGCACGGTCTCATCCACGTGCACCTGCTCGGAAACACCACGCGCCTGCGCCGCCTCCTGGACTTTCTGCCCGTGCTCATCCGTACCGGTCAGGAAAAACGTCTCATCCCCCAGCATCCGGTGATACCGTGCGAGCACGTCGGCCAGCAGGGTGGTGTAGGCGTGCCCGATGTGGGGCAGGTCATTGACGTAGTAAATGGGCGTCGTGATGTAGAACGTGCTCATACCGGGTAATAGATAGGCCGGGGACAGGAATTCGCAAGGGGTATTTCATGCCTTTCGCGCTTCCCTTTTCCGTGGATCATTCCCGATTTACATCAAGCTGACCGCATCCACATCGACCGTACATTTCACCTTGGGTGGCCACGTAAAGCCCGCCAAGGCCTTCCGGATCGGTTGGGACATCCGCCTTGGATGCGGGGCGCGCAGCATGATCTGGTAACGGAATTGCCCCTTCATCCGCGCAATGGGCGCAGGCACCGCGGTGGACATCATGACAGAACTCGCATCCACCTCTTTTTCCAGGGCCTTGTGAAACTGTTCCGCGGTAAAGGCGACCAGGGCTTCCTGTGGACCGCGAATCGTTATGCAGACGAGACGGGAGAAAGGCGGATAGTGCAGGGACTTACGGAAGGCCAGTTCCTCGTCGAAGAATCCATCGTAGTCGAGGGTCCGCGCAGATTGAATCGAGGGATGGGACGGGGTATAGGTCTGGATGATCACCTCGCCCGCGATATCGCCCCGACCGGCCCGGCCTGAGACCTGGGTGATCAGCTGAAAAGTTCGTTCGCCAGCGCGAAAGTCCGGCATGTGCAGCGTGGTATCAGCGTAGATCACCCCCACCAGGGTGACATTGGGAAAGTGGAGGCCCTTGGCAATCATCTGGGTTCCGACCAGGATGTCGATCTTACCGGTGCGGAACTCCCCGAGGACCTTCTCGTACGAACCCTTGCGGGTCATCGTATCGGAATCCATCCGGCGAATCACCGCCCGGGGGAACATCCCGTGCAGCATCCCCTCGATTTTCTCTGTTCCCAGGCCGGAAAATTTAAAGTGGGGCGTTCGACAGGCACTATTCGGACAGCAGCTCGGAACCTTGCGTAAGTCGCCGCAAATGTGACAGGCCATCTCGTTGCGCTTCCGGTGATAGGTCATGGACACGCTGCAGTGATGACATTCCTCCACGTGGCCGCACTTTGGGCAGATCAAACTGGTCGCATAACCGCGCCGGTTCAGGAGCAACATGACCTGTTCCTGGCGATCCAGGCGATCCTGTATCGCCGTACGCAAATCGCCCGAGAACACCGAGGGGCCACCCTGCAGCACCGATTCGTTCCGCATGTCGACGACGTGAACCATCGGCATCTCTCGATCATCCACCCGGCAGGAGAGATTTGCACAGGCGAACTTGTTGATAAGGGTGTTGTGGTAGCTCTCGACGGAAGGCGTAGCCGTTCCCAACACCACGGCGCATTTGTGCATGTGTCCGCGCATGACCGCAATGTCCCGGGCCTGATACCGCGGAGCCTCGTCCTGCTTGTAGGAACCATCATGCTCCTCATCGACCACGATCAGGGCGAGGTCTTTCACCGGGGCAAACAAGGCAGAACGGGCACCCACGACGATACGGACTTCACCATCGGCTATGCGATGCCATTCGTCATGGCGTTCCCCATCCGAAAGGTGGCTGTGAAGAACCCCGATATCATTTCCGAATCGACTGCGAAAGCGGCGAACGGTCTGGGGGGTCAGCGCGATCTCCGGGACGAGCACAATGGCCCCCTTACCCTGCTCGAGTATCTCCTGGATCGCCTGCAGGTACACTTCCGTTTTTCCACTGCCCGTCACCCCAAAGAGCAGAACGACCGATGGGTCCAGGGTATCGATTGACTGCTGGATAATTTTCAGGGCGCTCCCCTGCTCCGCGGTCAAGGTCAGGGGCTTGTCCTTCAGGAAATTCATCCCGGCCAGGGGATCCCGGCCCATCGGCTCGAGGGTAATTTCGACCATCCCTTTTTCTTCAAGGGTCCGAATCGCTGCCGAGGTGGTACCGGCCGCCCTGGCGAGTTCCGCCATCGGCAGGGTTCCGGATGCAATCAGTACATCCAGGGCGGCAGCCTGCTTGGGCGCCGTCTTGCGCAACTGGGCCGCGGCTGCTTCATCTGATGCCTTTGGGGTGGGGACAACGAAATAGACTTCCTTGAACCGGGCATCCTTTCCGCGAACGGCACTGGGCAGGACGGTCTTGATGACCTGCTCGAAGGGCGTAATGTAATAGTCGGCCATCCAGCGCGCGAGCTCCATGATCTCCGGCTGGATCAAGGCCTTGTCACTGACGAGCTTGCCGATCGACTTGAGCTTCTTGAAGGTGCTGGTCTCCTTGAGGCCTACCACATACCCACGCTTGGTCTGGCGGCCAAAAGGAACCTCCACCAGCATACCGACCTCGATCGGCATACCGTCGGGGATGGTGTAATCGAATTCACGATCCAGGGCGAGTTCGACGATAACGGTGGCGATCATGATCGTGGGAAGAATGCACGGCTCAGGGGATAAAGGGGACGCAGCGCGATTTCATTCTCCAACGATTTTGACCAGGACGCGCTTTTTGCGTTTGCCGTCGAACTCTCCGTAGAAGATCTGCTCCCAGGGGCCGAAATCGAGTACGCCTTTCGTGATGGCTACGACAACCTCCCGGCCCATGATGGTCCGCTTCAAGTGGGCGTCTGCATTGTCTTCACTCCCGTTGTGCCTGTACTGGCTGTGCGGCTTCTCCGGGGCCAGTTTCTCGAGCCAGACTTCCATATCCTGGTGCAGGCCGGACTCATCGTCATTGATGAACACGCTCGCGGAAATATGCATTGCGTTCACCAGGCAAAGCCCTTCCTGTACCTCGCTTTCGCTAACAACAGCCTCCACCTGGGGGGTTATGTTGATCAATTCCCGGCGCTGGGTGATCTCGAACCAGAGTTCCTTGCGATAGCTTTTCATGTACTTGTTCCTTCCGAAAAATATTTCATACCCTATACTCATACCTACATACTGAGAAATGGCAACGGTATCAAAAAAGACGACCACTTTGGTCATCTGCATCAACCTCTGTGCAGCAGCCCTTATCATAGGGCTTTCTGTGGCGACCGCTGTGCGCCACAGCCATAAATACGATGAACTGATCCTCGACATGGCGCGAACCCGCGACCTGGATCCACGCCTGATTTCCGCCCTGATCTGGAAGGAGAGTCGCTACGACCCCCAAGCCGTGGGCAAGGCGGGAGAGATCGGCTTGATGCAGGTCATGGGACCGGCTGCCAGCGAATGGGCGAGCGCGGAGAAGATTGCCAGCTTCGACCTGAACGACCTGTATGACCCCAGGACCAACCTGCTGGCGGGAACCTGGTACCTGGCCAAGGCGATCGAGGACTGGAAAGAAAAGAAGGATCCGGTGCCCTATGCCCTCGCCCAGTACAACGCCGGGCGATCACGGGTGCTCAAATGGGATAAGGCACTCGCCGAATCGGAAAAAAAGGTGACCTTCATCGAGGGGATCGCATTCCCAGGTACGAAGAAGTACGTGGAGGACATCATGGGGAAGTACCAGTAGGGTCCGCGAAGGACATGGACTTTTGGCACCTGGGCGACCGGGTTGCAGGCAGAGGACCTATTTCAACGCTCAACCTTTCAGGGTTTACCTTTCCCCTCGGTCAACGGGACACCGGGAATCCGGCTTAAACCTCAAAGGCCAGGTCGTAGAGATACTTATACCTTCCCTCCAGGGCGAGGAGCTGGTCATGGGTTCCCTCCTCGACGATCCGGCCTTGATCCAGGACCACGATGCGGTCGGCATGCTGGATGGTGGACAGGCGATGGGCGATGGCGAAGACCGTGCGACCGCCCATCAACTCGTTGATCCCGGCCTGGACCTGGCGCTCAGCTTCATTGTCGAGGGAGCTGGTGGCTTCGTCGAGGATGAGAACCGGGGCATCCTTGTAAAAGGCGCGCGCGATCGAGACGCGCTGGCGTTCGCCGCCGCTCAAATTGCTTCCCCGGTCGCCGACCGGGCGCTCATAGCCCTCCTCCCGGGCGGTGATAAACTCGTGGGCATGCGCCTTTTGGGCGGCGTGGACGGCTCTCGAGACATCGGGATCGGGCCTACCCGCACTGATATTGTTGGTGATGCTTTCATTAAACAGGAAGGTATCCTGGGTCACGACCCCGCACGCCCGGCGGATTTCGGCCAGGTTGTATTCCTTGACATCCACCCCGTTGATCAAGACCCGGCCCTCCGTGACATCGTAGAATCGAGGCACCAGGCCCACGAGGGTGGACTTGCCGGACCCGGTGGGTCCAACGACCGCGAGAACCTCTCCCGCCTTCACCTTCAGGTTGATGTCCTGGAGCACCGGTTCTTCCCCATAGCTGAAATGTACCTGTTCAAACTCGATGGTCTCGATCGGACCTTCGAGGACCTTGCCCTCCTGGTTGTGCGACACATCGATCGGCTCATCGAGAATTTCAAATATGCGTTCCGCCGAGGCCGATGATTGCCGAATGATCAGGTGCACCCTTCCAAGGCGCTTGACCGGTTCGTACATCAACACCATCGCCGCCGCGAAGGTGAAAAACTTCTCTCCCGGCATCCCTTTGCTACGCACGTACAACATAGCGATGGCCAGGCCGATGGTGCTGGTGACGATCATCATGGGATTGGTCGCGGCACGCGAAGCGGCAATCCGCATAAGTCGCGAAAACACGCGTTCATTTTCAATCTTAAATTTCTGGTTTTCGGATGCTTCCATGCCAAAGCCCTTGACGACCTGTGCACCACTGATGTTCTCCTGGAGAATCGACACCAGCCCCGCCAAATGCTCCTGCTGCTGGCGGGAGTACTTGTGAACCTTGCGTCCGAGAACGACTACCGGAAAAATACAAATCGGGAAGACGACCATGCTGACCAGGGCGAGTTCCAGAAAATTCCAGATGAGGTAGCCGAGGGCTCCCATCAGGATAAAGGGCTGGCGAACGAGGTCGGCCACGACCTGGGAGACCGCCTGCTGGACCATCGTGGTGTCATTGGTAATACGGGAGATCAGCTCGCCTGGCGTATGACAGGCATAAAACGAAAGCGAGAGGCGCTGCAGGTGGTCGAAGGTCAGGGCGCGCAAATCGGTCACCACCCGGTAGCCCACCCAGGCGATCAGGTAAATACTCGTATACTCAACCACCGCCTTGACCAACGCAATTCCCGGGAGCAAGGCCGCAACAAAGACCACCTCCTTCCACGAGGACGTGGTCGGACTGAAGATCTCACCGAGAAATTTCTGGAGCACCATCAGGAGTCCGGTAACCGACCCCCCGGTGAGGATTCCGAACAGAATCCCGAGAAAAAGCCGGGGTTTATACGGCGAGGCGTATCCCAGCAGGCGCCGGAAAGTCTGGTTGGCTTCGTTCATGGGTCAAGCGTTCCGCCGCGGGGCACCACGAACTGCTACGAGCGACCTGCGAACCGGGATTACGGGGTCAATCGTGGAGCGATTCAAGATATTTTTCCGCTTCTAAAGCAGCCATGCACCCGCTCCCGGCGGCGGTGACGGCCTGGCGATACACGGAATCCTGCACATCCCCGGCGGCAAATACACCGGGAATGTTGGTTTTGGTGTGATTGGCGACCAGATAGCCGACCGTATCCATGTCCAACTGACCCTTGAAGGGATCCGTATTCGGCTTGTGGCCGATGGCGGAGAAATAGCCCTCAACCGCGATATCGCGGGTTTCGTCGGTTTGCACGTTCTTCACCCGAATCCCGGTAACCACCCCTTTATCGACGTCCATGACCTCTTCGATAACCGAATTCCAGACCGGCTCGATCTTATCGTTCTTGAGTGCGCGGTCGGCCATGATTTTCGAGGCGCGAAATTCCTCGCGGCGATGAATGATATACACCCTGCTCGCATACTTGGTCAGGAAGATCGCCTCCTCCATCGCGGTGTCCCCCCCGCCGATCACGCAGACGGCCATGTCCTTATAAAAGGCGCCATCGCAGACCGCACAGGCGGATACGCCTCCTCCCACCGAAAGCAGTTTCTGTTCGGATTCGAGCCCGAGGTACTTGGCGCTTGCACCGGTGGCGATGATGAGCGACGTGCACGCTTTCACCTCCCCGTTCTCCAGGGTGAGTTTTTTTACCTCGCCGGAAAGATCCGATTCCACCACCTTGCCATATTCACAGCGGGTACCGAAGCGCTGGGCCTGTTTACGCATGATGTCCACGAGGTCAGGCCCCATGACACCGGATTCAAAGCCGGGGTAGTTTTCCACATCGGTCGTGGTGGTAAGCTGGCCACCCGGCTCGTTTCCTTCATACACCAGTGGTTCCAGGTTGGCGCGGGCGGCGTAGAGCGCAGCGGTAAGTCCTGCCGGTCCGGTTCCAAGAATTATAAGGTTTTCCATATGCGATCCGTTTCAGTTTGCGCTTTATAAGCGTCGGGGAGGGATATAGGAGCAATGCACAGAGATCAAGCAAACAACTTGGAAGGACCCCTATGACCGACTCACCCGAACCCGATATGCTTCAAGCCATGTTTGATATGCAGATGAAGCTCAACCAGCGCATCGGCGTGGACCCGCCCTCCATGGACCAGGATGAACAGATCAAATGGGTCCTGAATTACTGCCGGGCGACCAGCCAGGAACTGGCCGAGCTGACGGATAGTGTGCCCTGGAAATGGTGGGCCAAATACCAGGAGTTTGACCTGCAGAATGCCCGGGTGGAAGTGGTCGACCTGTTCCACTTCATCATTTCGCTGGGCCAGGTACTGGGCATGGATGCCGCTGATATCCACAACCTGTACATGCAGAAGAACAAGGTGAATTTTGAGCGTCAGGATTCGGGCTACAGCGAAAAAGACGAGAGCGACAACCAGAACCTGGGGATCTGAGAAAGCGGGCCAATCCCGGGCCCTTTAAGCCGCCTTGCCTAGCGTGTCGAGAACCGGTGTACCATCACCTCGTGATACGTATCCCCAGGTCCGATCACGCAGGACGGGAACGTGGGCTGGTTCACCGAATCAGGGAAATGCTGGGTCTCCAGGCACAGGGCCGAGTGCTTGACGTGCCGGGTCCCCTTCCCCTCGGTTGATCCATCCAGGTAGTTCCCGGTATAGAATTGAATACCCGGCTGGGTTGACTCGATATCCATCGTCCGCCCGCTGGCCGGTTCGTACAGGGTCGCGGCCCAACGAGATTGGCCCGGGGTCCCATCGACAACAAAGTTGTGATCGTAACCGCCCGGATTGCTGCCGTCTTCAGCCGGGGGAAATTTCTCCATCTCCTTGCCGATTTTATGCGAGGCGGTGAAGTCCAGCCCGGTTCCACCAACCCCTGATATTTTTCCCGTGGGGATACCCTCGGCATCAAAGACCGTGTAACGCGTACCGTTGATTTGGAGCTCGTGATCCAGGATGGATCCCCCATCCGGCCCCTTGAGGTTCCAGTAGGTATGATGCGCGAGGTTGATCGGCGTCTTCTTGTCCGAGCTCGCCTGCATATCAATGGTCAACTGGTTATCATTCGTGAGCGTGTAGATTACCTGGATCTTCGCGGTACCCGGATAGCCTTCCTCCCCGTCGGGGGAGGTGTAGGTCAAGGTAAGCGAGGGTCCGGCCTCACCCTTGGCTTCTGTAGACTCCCAGACCACCTTGTCGAATCCCTTGACGCCACCATGCAAGTGGTTCTCCCCGTTGTTCTGGGCCAGGTTATGGGTGGTCCCGTCAATGGAAAAACGGCCTTTGCCGATGCGGTTGGCCACCCGGCCGACCATGGCGCCGAAATACGGATGTCCATCGACATAGCTCTTCAGGTTGTCAAAACCGTGCACGATATCCGCCAGCTGGCCTTTACGGTCCGGCACATGCAGTTCCGTCAGGATCGCACCATAGTTGGTAATCCTGGCCACGAGACCCTGCGCATTGGTCAATGTGTAACGATGTACGGCCTTGCCGTCCACCTCGCCCCATGCTTCCTTGCTCACGCTTGCTTCACTTCCTTTTTCAGCTACTGCTTCGGGTTCTGAATCCGGTTCGGGTACAACAGCCTCCGGGCTGGGTGCCTTTGATTCAGATGGTTTTTCGACCTTTCCGCAAGAGCCCATAAACAACCCTAAGATGATGAGCCCGGCGATTGAAATAAACGTCTTCATAATCCTGCTCCTGTCGTATCGTGGTTTGTTGGTCTATATAAAGGGTTCAGACGCGTAGATTCAATACCGAAGCGCACCGCGTTCCTAATAACCGCGCTCGATCACAAAAGTAGCTATATTCCTGAGTCCCGCGGAATCCAGGGCCAAATGGTCCAAGGCCTCGAGAGCGGAACCGTGCAAGTCCCTGGCGTATGCCTGGGCAGCTGCAATGCCGTGGAGACTCGTGTAGGTGGTTTTTCCCTGATCGCGATCACTGCCAAGGGGCTTTCCCAGGGCGTCCGTGCTGGCGGTTTCGTCCAGGATATCATCCACAATCTGGAAGGCGAGCCCCAGCTCTTCCCCGTAGCGGCTGAATGCGGCGAGCTCCGCCTCATTCGCGCCACCGGCAATGGCACCAACCCGTACGCTGCAACGAATCAGGGCGGCCGTTTTATGCCGGTGGATGAAATCCAGTTGCGGGGCATCGGGCGGATCCTGCTCCGCGGCAAGGTCGGCCACCTGGCCCGCTATGACACCCTCGCAGCCACCCGCCCGGGCCAGCTCCAGCACGTACTGGGTAGCGGGCCAGGGCGCGGGCACCTGGGCACGTGCCATCCATTCCAGGGAGAGGGTCAGCAGGGCGTCACCTGCGAGGATGGCATTCGCTTCGCCGAAGGCGATGTGGGCTGCCGGTCGCCCGCGTCGCAGGTCGTCATCATCCATGCAGGGCAGGTCGTCGTGGATGAGGGTATAGGTATGAAAGATCTCCAGTGCAATCGCCGGCAGCAGGGCTGTGCTGTCTGAAGCGCCCAACGACTCCGCTGCGGCGAGCGCGAGGATGGGCCGAATGCGTTTCCCCCCAGCGAGGGCACTGTAGCACATCGCTTCTCGCAGGACACCGGGCGCATCATTCGTCGTAAGCTCCTGCTGCAACGCAAGATCAACCACTTCCTTGCGCGCTTTCATCCAGCTTTGCATCTCACCTGGGGATTTTGTCATAAGTCTCTTAACTTCTTAGGCTTAGCCCCATAATCTCAGGTTGAACGTTTGACAAGCCAATCCCTACAGGCTACACACCGCGACTTGCTTTCAGTTGCAGGGTCTACCATGCCAACATACGAATACGAATGCACAAAATGCGGGCACTTGTTCGAGGCTTTCCAGCCGATGACGGCCGAGCCGATCAAGAAGTGCCCGGAATGCGCGTGCCGAGTCAAACGCCTCTTCGGTACGGGCGCGGGCCTACTCTTCAAGGGAGGTGGCTTCTACGAAACGGACTACCGGAGCGAAGGCTACAAGAAGGCGGAGAAAAAGGAGGCGGAATCCCACAAGACCGCCAACGAGAAAAAAAGCGACAAGGCGAGCAAACAATCCGAAAAGAAAAGCGAATCGAAGCCCGCCCCTTCATCCGAGGGGTCCAATACACCCAAGAAAACACCTACGGAACCCGCTAAGAAGGCTACTGGACAAACGGGGGGCAACGCTTCGGGGAAGACCTCTTAAGCTATGGCCTTTAACCGCCCCCAGGTCAAATGCCCCAGCTGCAAGAAGGCGGTCGATTTCGGTCGCGTATTCTGCCCCCATTGTGGCGAGGCCATGAACCGTGGCGACCAGGTGCCCAAGATGATCCGCAACCGGGGCAAGCAACGCAAAAATGACGGTAGCGGGGCCATCGGAACCATCGTACGGGCATGCCTGACCATTCTCCTGGTGATCATGATCGTCCTGCTGCTCTGGCCCCAGGAATCCCTGAGCAAGATCGGGAGCACCACCGAGGGCCAGCTGCTACGGCAGAGGATTAACGCCATGGAAAAAGCTGTCGCGACCAATCAGGGATTATGGGAACAACTCACGGAAGAGGAAATCAACGCCCACCTCCATCTGCTCGTCAAAGCCCAACCAAAACCCGCCTCGATCATGACGCCGGTCGCTGAGGAAATCAGCATCGACTTCATCAATGCTGACACCATGCAAATCTATACGCGCACACGCATCTGGAAGTTCGTGCTCACCCATCGACTGCAAATGAACCCCGAAGCCCGTGAAGGTGGATTCTCACCGAAAATCACCTCGGCCCACCTGGGCCATTTCCCGATGGTCAGCGTACTCCGCATTCCCGTCATCACCAAGTTTAAGAAAACCCTGGCCCATCTAAAGCAGGAGCAAGCCCTCCTGGAGGAGATCGACGTGATCCAGATCAAGGAAGACAACGTGGCCTTCAAGGTCCAGTAAGTCGTGCGAAAGGCTCAACCATGAAAGATAAACGAGAACTTGAACACATCCTGGAACGCATTGATGGACGCCGGACCAAGGAGTACAGCGCCATCCTGGGTGACTTCGACTTTTCCCGCTTTACCATCAAGATCGGCGAGGCCACCGAGGGGCGTAACGAGATCCCCATTCTGGTCCGCGTACCCCAACAAACTGTCGCGGGCTTCCCTCCGCACGTTTATAATTCTCCCGTGCGCCGCACCGCCCTGGAGGACCACCTGACCCGCCAGGTCGCCAAGGTGCTGGAAACCCTCACGACATTCAACGAAAGCGGCGTTGCCCGGCGACATGTCCGTATCGCCGAGCCGGGTCAGCAAATTCTCCCCCGAACGAGCATGGTGATCACCGAAGAGTCGGTCGAAGCCCGCCTGTATGTCGAGCTCCCGGAAAACAACGGGCGGATTGACGCCAAGACCGCGAAGAGCCTCTTCTTTAAAGACCTTTTCGCTGTCACCGATGGTGCCCTGATTTATCACAACCTCGACCTCACCAAGGTTGAACGCGCGGTCGACAAGATGGAAGATGCGGGCCAAATCCGGCAAATTCTGCCCACCCAGGGCCTGGTCAGCTTTATCGGCGAAGACAGCCTGCTTCAGCGCAAGCCCGGAACGGATCTACCGGCCCCCGAACTCCGGCGTTCCCTGGTGATCCGGGAAGAACTGATCAAGGAATTGGAAGTACCGAACGCGGGTCGCGTGCGCGGTATCGGCATCCCAACCGGATTGACCTTGATTATCGGTGAGACCTACTCCGGGCGCACCGAGCTGATGCATGGAATCGTCGCGGGCATCTATAACCATATCGACGGTGACGGACGCGAGTACGTGGTAACCCAGCCCGATGCCGCATATATTGCATCGGAACCGGCACGCAGTGTACAGCGCGTGGACCTGCGGGCATTTATGCCCGTACATCCGGATCAGGACAGCGCCAACTATTCGGCTGACATTACCGACCCCTGCATCGCCCAGGCGGCATCGACGGTCGAGATGCTGGAGGTCGGTGCGCGCGTCCTGTTGTTTGATGAAGGAGATTCCTCCCCGGCTTTCCTAAGCAGGGATGCCCGGTTTGACTCCATTATCTCCGGCACCTATATGAACCCGCTCTCCGCGGTCGCAAAGGACCTGGTCGAGGAAATCGGGATATCCCTCGTGGTCTCCGGATACAACTGTGTATCTGAATTCATTCCGATCGCGGACACCATTCTTTACCTTTCGGACTACGAGATCAGCGACATCACCGCACAGGCGAAGGAAGGCGATTTCAAGGCCATCGGCGCACTGGAAGGCGCGGCATCGATAACCGAAATCGTGGACAAGGCCCGATGGCTGGTGCCGAGCAGTATTGATGCATCCAAGGACCTGCACGACTTGTACCTGGACACGAAGGGCAAAGACCGCCTCATCTTCGGCCGGACCGAGGTGAATCTGGAGGCCATCCGCCAGATTGCCGATAAGCACCAGACCCGCACCATCGGCGCGATCCTGGCCTATGCTAAAGACCGCTACCTGGATGAGGCACGCGCCCTGCAGGAGATCCTCGACCTGATTGACCGGGATCTCAGCACCGAGGGCCTGGACTGCCTGAGCTCCGACCCCGATGGCGGGTACGCGCGGCCCCGGCGATATGAAATTGCCGCCGCAATCAATCGGCTGCCGACCCTCCGCATCGCACAAAGTAGTTAATCGAAAGGATGCTGCTTGCATGCGCCTGGTCATCCAACGCGTGGAACGCGCCGCGGTCGAGGTCGATGACCGTGTCGTGGGACAGATCCACCGGGGCTTCCTGGTCCTGGTGGGCGTGACCCATGGCGACACCCGCGCCGACGCGGCCTGGCTGGCGAAAAAAACAGCGAGCATTCGCGTCTTCGATGACCCGAATGGCAAGATGAACCTGGGACTTTCCGATGTCAGCGGCTCCTGTCTGGCCATCAGCCAATTTACCCTGTATGGTGACTGCCGGAAAGGCAATCGGCCCAGCTACATTGCAGCCGCACCGCCCGACGAAGCCGAACCGATTTATGCAGCTTATGTTGAATTATTGCGCGCACAGGAAATCCAGGTGGAAACCGGTATCTTTGGTGCGGAAATGCGGGTGGACCTGGTCAACGATGGCCCGGTCACCCTGCAACTGGAAAGCCACGCCCGCTAGGGCACTGCGCGGGGCCATCCTGCTCACCAGCCTGTCAGGATTCCTCCCGGCAAAGGGCCAGGCCACCAACACCCTCGTGAGCGCGGTCAGCGCATCCCGTGCCTTCGTGGTGCAAAGCCACTCGCC
>JAPYUI010000028.1:0-8154 GCA_029936175.1 Kiritimatiellia bacterium | reverse complement strand
CTCGTATGGGCGAGGGGGGAAACCGTGGATGCCTCCTGGCTGATCAAGCATCAGCTGAAGGAGCCCCATGCGGATGAAAAAACACTGGCCAAGCAGTGGCGTTTATGGCTAGCCCGTGCCCGACAGGCACACGCAGCATTCGGGGGAGGCATCTACGACGCGGTCGACCAACTGAAGGAGCGATTAAACCTTCAACCAAAGACCTATGGCATCCCCTATCCAGTGGACGGACCGGATACCATCAGCTTCCGTACGCTACCCGATCATTACGAAGAAATATGGTTTAGCCCCCTGGTATCCAAAGTGGCCATGCGGGTCGCCCTTTCCGGCCTGGGCCAACCACCTGCTTTTCAGGAAATCATCAAAAAATATCAGGCCTACCTCCAGATCCTGCAAACCCTGCCCGCCTACCCTGCGAAGGGAAGGCTGAGCCGGGTCCAGGGCGCCGTCCGCAAAGCGGATGACCAGTTGAATGAGGCCAATCTCGCCCTGGCAAAATACGAGGAACAGGTCACCAAGTGGCGGGCCTACGTAGATCTGGCTGCAGACACCGTGACCCCGACCGCTCGGACCCGGACCGCTTTTCAACTTTTCGTCGATCAGGCCGAAACGAAGCGGAAGCCTTGAGGTGGGAAGGCATGGACGGGTGACTGGTGGAGGGGCACTCGTTGTCTTTCATCACCCCCTCATACTTGAATGTACGCCGGCTTCGTGTAAGACTCCTCACATGGCATCAAAATCAACCACCGTTGGAAAGATCGATGACGAGGTCCTCGCGTATACCGCCGGCAAGGACATCCTGCTCGACCGCAACCTGGTACGGGAGGACTGTATCGGCAGTGCCGCGCACGCCGTCATGCTCTCGCGCATGCCGGTCAAGCCGGCCATCATTACCCCGGCCCAGGTGAAGAAGATCATTCGCACGCTTAAGGGCATCATCGCCCAACATGAAGCCGGAAAATTTAAAATCACCCCGGCCGACCAGGACGTGCATCTGGCAGTCGAACGCGCGCTTACCAGGAACCTGGGCGACCTGGGCAAAAAAATACATACCGGACGCAGTCGAAACGACCAGGTGGCCCTCGACCTCCGACTCTTCGCCAAGCCCCGTTTGCTCGATTTGATCGACGGAACCGCCGCGTTGGCCGAGGTGATGAATAAGCTGGGGAAGAAACATGTGAAGCTACCCATGGTCGGTCGCACCCACATGCAGAAAGCCATGCCCAGTTCCGTCGGGCTCTGGGCGACCGGCTTCACGGAGGTGCTCCTGGACGATCTCGAACTGCTCAAGACCGCCTACGCATTAAATAATCGCTGCCCACTCGGTGCGGCCGCGGGTTTTGGGGTCCCCCTGCCCATCGACCGGCAACTGAGTTCCGATCTACTCGGCTTCGAAGCGCCTGTACACAACGTGACACACGCGGTGAACGCGCGGGGCAAGGTGGAATCGGTGATTCTCTCCGCCTGCGGACAGGTCATGCTTAGCTTGTCACGGCTGGCGCAGGATCTCATGCTCTACACCATGCCCGAGTTCGGCTACTTCACCCTGCCTGCAGCCTTTTGCACCGGCAGCAGCATTATGCCCAACAAACGCAACCCGGATGTCCTGGAACTCCTGCGCGCCCGGGCCAGCGTGGTCCTCGCACACGCCCAGACCACGTTGAATATCCTCAACGGCGCGCCTACCGGCTACAACCGCGACTTGCAGGAGACCAAGGAACCCTTCATGGAAGGCCTCGCCCTCACCGCCGCCAGCGTACAGATCAGCACCCGTTGCCTGGCGAACATCCAGGTCAACCGGCAGGCCCTGCTCGATGGATTTTCCCCCGACGTCTTTGCCACCGACCGCGCCATCGAACTCGTCGGCCAGGGTATCCCCTTCCGGGATGCCTATCACCAGGTCAAAGCGCACCTGGATGAACTGGAGCATATCGATCCGGTCGAAGCCATCGCAAAGAAAACCCACCTCGGCACCACCGCGGGCCTCGACTTTACGGCTTACAGCAAGCAAGCGCGGGCTGTCCGCGCGTGGACGGCGAAGCAGCGGCAGGCCTTCAACCGCAAGATCGCCCGCTTAATGGCTTGAGCCGGGTATTTGGGCGGCAGAGGAGGCTCGAGCTCGGCGGGAGACGCGCGGATCGTCCTCACCGGGCAGGCGGGCGGGGATCGCCTGGCTACCTAATTTGACCCGTTCCAAAAACCTGGTACTTATACGTCGTAAGCTCTTCCAGGCCCATGGGGCCGCGCGCATGCAACTTATCCGTACTGATGCCCATTTCCGCACCGAGACCGAATTCGTTTCCGTCGGTAAAGCGGGTGGAGGCGTTGACGTACACGGTAGAGGCATCAACCTGCTGCATGAAGCATTTCTGGGCCCGCTCATCCTGGGTGATGATGGCATCGGAATGCTTGGAGCCATACCGGTTAATGTGCTCAATGGCCGCTTTAACGTCATCGACGATGGCGATCGACAGGATCAGGTCGAGATATTCTTCAGACCAGTCCTCTTCGGTGGCCTCCGTCATGTCCGGCACAAGTCCGCGAGCCGCTTCGTCTCCACGCAGCTCAACGCCGGCTGACTGCAGGCGCTCCGCGACCCTGGGCAGGAACGCAGGCGCGATTGCGCGATTCACCAGGAGCGTCTCCAGCGAGTTACATACGCCCGGGCGTTGGCACTTGGCGTTCTCGATGATGTCCACCGCCATATCCAGGTCAGCGGATTCATCCACATAGACATGGCAGACCCCCTTATAATGCTTGATCACGGGAACCGTCGCCTGGACGGTTACGGCATGAATCAAGCCTTCCCCGCCCCGGGGGATAACCAGGTCCACGTAATCATTCAGGCGCACGAGCGCGGTCACCGCGGAACGATCCGTGGTCTTGATCAACTGGATGGCATTCGCGGGCAAGCCTTTCTTTTCCCCGCCTTCCTGGAGCGCTGTGGCGATTGCACGATTCGAATGAAGCGCTTCCTTCCCTCCCTTGAGAATGACCGTGTTAGACGATTTAATGCAGAGTACCGATGCATCCGCGGTAACGTTCGGGCGGGATTCGTAAATGATACCGATAACGCCGATAGGTACGCGGACTTTGTTGATTTCAAGTCCGTTCGGGCGAATCCAGGTGCTCATCTTCTGACCGATCTGGTCCTTGAGCCCAATCACATCCTGGATTCCCCCAATCATGGATTCATAGACCTCGTCGGTCAGGGTCAAGCGGTCGAGGAGAACCGCAGACAGGCCTTCTGCCCTTCCGGCTTGCACGTCTTTGTCATTCGCCTCAAGAATCTGGTCCTTGCGACTCTCCAACTCGTCCGCCATCGCTTCCAGGAAGGCGTTTTTCTTTTTGGTGGAGAACATGGCCAAGTCGCGCGAGGCCTGGAGCGCTTGCTGGCCGACTATACGAACATCATCTTCAATACTCATCAATATACTTTCTCTAGCGAGGGGCTCCAACAGTCAGCCACACGACGCAGGGCAAAGCCCACGGCAAACATGAACAAAAAAACCTGATCCCTGGCCACTAAACAATCACCATATTATCCCGGTGAATGACCTCATCATAATACCCGGCACCCAGGATTTTGCGAATTTCAGAGGATTTTTGCCCCTTAATCTTGCGCAAGTGGTCCGATGCGTAGTCACTTAACCCCAAGGCAAAGACCTGTCCAGCCCGGTCTTTGACCTGGAGCACCGAACCGACAGGGAAATCCCCTTCGATCTTGCGAATACCGATCGGCAACAGGCTGGTACCCTTCTCCAGAATCGCCTTTTGCGCTCCCGCATCCACCTGGACACTCCCAGCAGGTTTGTTGAAGAAGGCGATCCATTGCTTCCGCTTACTTTTGTAATGCCCTTTACCATCACGGCTTCGACCAATGAGCGTTCCGCGATCATCGCCCTCGAGGATGCGGGAAATGTTGGCAGGCTTGCTGCCATCAGCAATAACCGCCAAGGCACCGATGCGATTCACCGCTTCGGCGGCGTCCAGCTTGGTAACCATCCCACCGGAGGATAAGGCATCGCCCTTCCCGAAGACAAGTTCGCGCGCGACCCGATCAACCCGTGGTAAATAAGCGACCCGGCGGGTTTTTCCCGAGACACTCGGGGCACGTAATCCGTCAACACAGGTCATTAACATAAGTAAATCGCCGTCGACCAATATGGTTACAAGCGCTGCAAGGTTGTCATTGTCGCCCAGGGTGATCTCCTCGACCGTAGTGGCATCATTTTCGTTCACCACCGGGATCACCCGATGGCGCAGCAAGTTCATCATCGTGTTGCGCGCATTCAGGTGTCGGGTGCGATGCTTCAAATCGTCGTGATTGAGCAGGATTTGCCCGACTCGACAACCCTTGGCCCCAAACAGCTCATCGTAGATACCCATGAGCTTCGTCTGCCCTACCGCTGCAGCCATCTGTAGATCGGGAAGACGAGTCGGGCGCGTCTTCATGTCGAGCACCTGCATGCCGGCCCCGATCGCCCCGGAGGAAACAACGATGACTTCGTGCCCGGCGTGGTGCAAAGTCGCCAATTCGGCCACCAGGGCACGCAGACGGGTCGGATTCGGTCGCCCGTTGCGATTGACCAAAACCCGGGTGCCAAATTTAAAAATAATCCGGCGGCACTGGCTCAAAGCCCGCCGTGATTCGTCCATGCTCATTCCTGCTCATTGTTCATAAAGGAACTGGAAAGAAAGAAAAAACCCGTGCAAAATGAATCACCCCGTGCTTTAACCCGCCCCGCGATGACTGCTGAAGAGATCTTGAACGCGCCTTATTACCGCATCTACGAAGGTCTGGGGGCGCAACTGACCCACGAAGACGGCGTGGCCGGTGTACGTTTTTCCGTCTGGGCACCCAATGCGAAGACGGTTCAACTCATGGGTGACTTCAACGCCTGGGACAGCGGAAATCACGCTATGCAAGGCTTGGGCGACTCCGGGGTCTGGAGCCTGTTCGTTCCAGGGCTGGGCGAGGGCACGCTTTACAAGTACATCATCCATGACGCCCACGGTGCCCAGACCGAAAAAGCGGATCCCATGGCCTTTGCATCCGAGCTTCGCCCTCGAACGGCCTCGAAAGTCTGGGATATCAACAAGTACGCATGGAATGATTCCGATTGGATGCACGAACGCCGGCACTACAACTGGCTAAACGAGCCGATCTCCGTCTACGAGATGCATCCCGGCTCCTGGAAGCGCATCCTCGAAGAAGACAATCGACCACTCAGTTACATGGAACTCGCCGAGGGACTCATCCCCTATGTCAAGGATATGGGTTTCACCCACATCGAGCTCATGCCGGTATCGGAGCACCCCTTTGACGGCTCCTGGGGATATCAATGCCTCGGGTATTTTGCACCGACCTCCCGGTTTGGCAGCCCGGACGACTTCAAAGGCTTCGTGGATGCCTGCCACCAAGCCGGTATCGGGGTTATCATCGACTGGGTCCCCGCCCACTTCCCGGAGGATCCACACGGGCTGGCCGAGTTCGATGGCTCGAAACTGTACGAGCACGCCGACCCCCGCAAGGGCAAACACATGGATTGGGGCACCCTGATTTTCAATTTCGGGCGAGACGAGGTAAAGCACTTCCTCTACAGCAGTGCCATGATCTGGGCGGACATCTATCACGTCGATGGATTACGTGTGGATGCCGTGGCCAGCATGCTTTACCTCGACTATTCACGCGAAGAAGGCCAATGGGAACCCAATATCCACGGCGGGCGCGAGAACCTCGAGGCCATCGACTTTCTCAAGCATTTTAACGAACTGATGCACCGCGAATACCCGGGCCTAATGACCTTCGCCGAGGAGTCGACTTCCTTTCCCGGGGTTTCCCGGCCAACGTACACCGGTGGGCTGGGGTTCAGCCTGAAGTGGAACATGGGCTGGATGAACGACATCCTCAATTACATCGAGCACACCCCGATTCACCGGTGCTTTCACCATAACATGCTGACCTTTTCCCTGACTTACGCGTTTAGCGAAAATTTCATCCTTCCCTTTTCCCACGATGAAGTCGTCCACGAAAAAGGGGCGATGCTGGCCAAGATGCCCGGTGACCGCTGGCAGCAATTTGCCAACCTCCGCCTCCTGTACGCCTACCTGTTCCTACACCCGGGAAAGAAGCTTCTCTTCATGGGCAACGAATTCGGCCAATGGACCGAGTGGAACCACGATCGCGGCCTGGACTGGCAGGTGTTGATGGGCGATGAGCACGAAAAGCTTCGCCAGATGGTTGCGGCATTAAACCATCTGTACGTGGCGGAGGGCGCTTTGCACCAACTGGACTTCGACGCTGAAGGCTTTTACTGGCTGGATCACGATGACAAGCACAACAGCGTAATCAGCTTTGTCCGAACATCCTCGGATCGAGATGATTACCTCGTCTGCGCCCTGAACTTTACGCCCGTTCCCCGGGACGACTACCGCATCGCGCTACCGGAAGAAGGGGAATACACGGTGGTGTTTAACAGCGATGCCGAGCATTGGGGCGGAAACAATGCAGGCCAGCAGGAAGCCCTGCGGGCCGAGAAACAACCCCTACACGCACAGCCTTGCTCAGCGAACGTTCTCTTGCCACCCCTGGGTGCGCTGGTGCTGCGAAAAGCCTGAACAGATCGAGCAGAGAGGAATCCGTCCCGCATTGGAACACCGGTTGCCGGCGAATCGCCACCCGGGGACGGGAGGCCTACAGCCCCAAATCCAGAAAACACGCACGCGGCGTATTCGCCCAGCCATAACGTTGTCGCTGCTGATCCAAGCAGGCTCGTACGAAGTGCAGGACTTCCCTTGAGCCCGGCAAACCTGGGCGGGGCGTATATCCCCGTAAGCCGATGAAGAAGACCCCACTGGTTTCCTCTCCCAGCGGATGCAACTCGGCAAGCAAGGCTTTCAAGGACGGGAAGATAGCCAACTCATAACAGAGGGCGGCATCCTGGCTTAGCGATTGCAGGTCGAGCACCCATACCTTCGTCTTGCTGTTCAGCGTTTGCCAGGACGCCGATGTGACCAGGTGCGAATCAAACAGCCCCCACACGCGCAGGTCGAAATCCCGGTTCTTGATCAATCCGCGGTAAAACGGAAGTAAATCCGGCTGCTCAACATGGCGTTCCAGGTATTCCGAGGCCTGGGACGAATGACCGAAACGATGAACCATGCGAGCGACGAGCAGGGTCAGTAATTCGGTAGGTACGGATGTACGGTATCCCAATTCCGCGAGGGCGAAGGCAGCACCTTCCGCGGCTTCACGGGCAAGGATCTCTTCCTCCGATTGTAGCACCTCCGTGAACTGGCGCGCTAAATAGGACTGGAAGGGCCTGATACCGGATGGAAAATAATAACCGGTACTCATTCTCTTCCGATCAGGCTTTCTACTTCGCTGAGAAACTGATTCACGTCGCGATACCGGCGATACACCGATGCAAAACGGACATAGGCGATTTCGTCGAGGCCCTCCAAGCGCTCCATGATGAGCTGGCCAATCACGGTGCTGGGCACCTCTTTTTCGTGGGCGGCCTCCAAATCCTTGAAGATATCGCTAACCAGGCGATCGATCTGCTCCGCGGAAACCGGTCGCTTCTCACAGGACTTTTTGATACCAACAAGGATTTTCTTCTGATCGAAGTCTTCCAGATCACCGTTCCGCTTAACGACCTTCAAACCCACACGCATGACCTCCTCGTAGGTCGTGAAACGATGACGACACTCGGTGCACACGCGACGCCGACGAATGACTTCTCCCGCTCGAATCACCCGACTATCGACGACTTTATCTCGTAAATGTCCACACTTCGGACATTTCATTATGCTGATCCCATCTGGGGTTATTAAATGGCGGGCTCACGCGATGTTAAGGGTTTACGCCCACCGGGAATAAATAGTGTAGCTGAGCGAGCTACCATACAACATGTTGTATGGTCAAACATTTTCGATGTTCCTGGACTTTTTCGAGTGGAGCAGACAAAAAAATGGCGGTAAAGGTATTTTGCAACAGGTACCTTTACCGCCAGATATAACGTGGACTCAGAGGCCGGCCCAGTGCCGGCCTTTTGACTGCAATCAAAGCGCGACTTAGCGCTTTTTCTTGCGGGTCGCCTTCTTTTTAGCCGCTTTTTTCTTCGCAGGTTTACGCTTCGCTGCTTTCTT
>JAPYUI010000472.1 GCA_029936175.1 Kiritimatiellia bacterium | reverse complement strand
GGGTTTTCATCGAGGCTTTCCGGGGCGGGCGTGATGGGGGCCGGGTTGAACAAGGGCGATGAACCCCGGTTGAGGCCCAGTCCATCCTCGCCGGATCCCTCCAGGCAAAAGACCGTGCCGAGCAGCAGGATAAGCCACTGGTGCTTCACGCGTTTCCCGAAGGCTCCAGCTTGTATGCTTCGACGGCGGTGCCGGACCAGATGCGCCCTTGCTCATCGCTCGAGAGCTTGTGGGTATAGTCCTCGACAATGTTCACCCAGCGGCCGTAGTCCACCGCGAGAAGGGCCACCGGCCAGTCCGATCCGAACATGAGCCGCTGCGGGCCGAAGCAGGCCAGGGCATGGTCCAGGTAGGGGACGAGCTGTTCCTCCGTCCAGGCATCCCACGCCGCCTCGGTGGCCATTCCCGACAGCTTGCAATAGACGTTTTCCCGCTCGGCCAATTGGCTCATGTAGGTGTTCCAGGGCTCCAGCAGATTCTCCCCGATCCTTGGCTTGGCCATATGGTCCAACACGAAAACCTGCTGGGGATGCCGATCGACAAAGGCGACCGCCTGTCTCAGTTGGCGCTCGTAAATCAGGATGTCATAGACGAGGCCGCTCGGCGTCAGGGCCTGGATCCCCGCGTTGAAGTCCGGCCGCAGGATATAATCATCGTCGGGTTCATCCTGGATGATGTGCCGGCATGCGACAAAGCCCTTGCGATCCTTTAGCTGGTCAATGAGGTCCTTGACATGGTCCTCGCAGAGGGGCAACCAGCCTACCACCCCCAGGATCCAGTCGTGTTGATCCGCGAAATCGAGAAAGAAGTCGTTCTCCTTCAGGTCTTGGCGAACCTGCACGCTCACCACGCCGTCTATGCCCGCGTCCTGTATCTCCCGGTGCAGATTGGCGGGAAGGTAATCGCGCCGAAGCGGCCCCAGGGGATCCTTCATCCACGGGTATTCGGCTTCGCTGTAGGACCAGAAATGATGGTGTGCATCAATTTTCATATTCAACACCTCTACGCACGGGGTATTTCCAAAAAAGAGATTGTCCTGTAGCGGGGAGGAGCGACAACGCTCCGTCCCGCAGTGATAAAATCATTTCATATTTTTCGATCAACGGAAGCATTTTAGAAATATTTTCCGTTCGACTGAAACACCGGATGCATCCATACTGCAAGCATGGGACACCCGACACGCCTGTTGATAATTGACGACGAGGAGCCTTTCACCCGGCTCTCCAAGATG
>JAPYUI010000027.1:31632-32928 GCA_029936175.1 Kiritimatiellia bacterium | reverse complement strand
CGCTGCAAGCCCTCAGTCAAGCGTATGCACAAACAGGCCGGAACGTAGCTTGGGCTCGAACCAGGTGCTCTTGGGCGGCATGACATCACCGGCATCGGCCACGTCCATGACCTGTTCAACCGCGACGGGATACAGCGAGAACGCGATGGCTGCAGCCCCCGTGTCCACCAACTCCTGCATCCGGTCCGTAACGCCAAACCCGCCCTTGAAGATCATGCGCGGATCGGTGCGAATATCATCCACGCCCAGGATCGGCTGGAGCAGGCGGTGCTGCAGGACGCTGACATCGAGGCAGGCCACCGGGTCGAGCGAGGGATCCGGCTCCCAGGTCAACGCGTACCACTTCCCGCCAAGGTACATGCACAGCGTCCCCCGCGATTCCGGCAGCGGGTTGCCGGTCTCGCAAAGGGTGAAGGACTCCCCCACCCGCGCCAGCACCTCCTCTGCACCCAGGCCGTTCAGGTCCGTCATCAGGCGATTGTACGCAAGCACCTGCAATTGCTCCGCTGGAAATAACACGGTGAGAAACCAGTTGTAGTTTTCCTCGCCGCTATGGGCCGGATTCGCTGCCGCCATCTCCTTGCCTACCCGGGATGCGCTGGCCGAACGATGATGCCCATCCGCAACGTAGGCGAAGGGAATCGCATCGAAGGCCTCGACCAGGGGGGCCGTGTCCTCGACGATCCAGGCCGTGTGCCGCACGCCATCCGGCGCGGTGAAGTCGTACTCGGGTTCACCGGACTGGACATCCGCCACGATGGCGTTGACGGCATCGACCCCGCGATAGGTCAGGAAAACCGGTCCAGGATTCGCAGCCAGGGTCTTCATGTGCCGCGTGCGGTCGTCTTCCTTCTTCTTCAAGGTCCGTTCGTGCTTCTTGATGATCTCGTTTTCGTAATCATCGGTGTGGCAAGCGACGACGAGCCCTGACTGGCTGTGCCCCTCGAAGGCCTGCTGGTAAACGTAGAGGCAAGGCCTGTCCTCGCGGACCAACCAGCCCGCAGTCTGGAAGGCCTGGAAGTTTTCCGCCGCTTTCTCGTAGATTCCATCCGCGTAGAGGTCCGTGCCCTCCGGCAGGTCGATCTCCGGCTTGATCACGTGCAGGAAAGACTTCTCGTTCCCCCGGGCCAAGGCACGGGCCTGGGCCGAGTCAACGACATCGTAGGGTACACTGGCGACCTGGTCAGCCAGGGCTTTCGGGGGGCGCAACGCGGCAAAGGGCTTGATTTTCATGGATGCGCTTTATAGCAGGCCGGGCATCGCGGGCAATGCTGAACTCAGGATGATTTTGTCCGC
>JAPYUI010000027.1:28636-31532 GCA_029936175.1 Kiritimatiellia bacterium | reverse complement strand
CAGCCTAGGCGATCACGTCGTGGACGACCTTGCCGTGCACGTCGGTGAGGCGATATTGACGGCCCTGGAACTTAAAGGTAAGGCGCTCGTGGTCGACGCCGAGGAGGTGGAGTATGGTGGCTTGAAGGTCGTGGACATGCACTTTATCCCTCGCCACGCGAAAACCCAGTTCGTCACTGGCTCCATGAACGAACCCACCCTTTGTTCCGCCCCCGGCCAACATCATGGTGTAGACATCGGGATAGTGGTCGCGGCCCAGGTTCTTGCTCTTGGCGGTGCGGCCTTCCCTGAAGGGCGTCCGCCCAAACTCGCCACCCCAGACGATCAAGGTGTCCTCCAACAACCCGCGCGCCTTGAGGTCGCGGATGAGGGCAGCTACCGGTTTGTCCATGGTGGCGCATTTTTTACGCAAACCGTTCCCGAGAGCTTCGCCGGGATTGGTGCCATGAAAATCCCATCCCCAGTCAAAGAGATGTACGAAGCGGACACCTTTCTCCACCAGGCGCCGGGCGAGCAGGCAATTGTTGGCCAAGCTGGTTGCTCCCGGTTGGGCCCCGTAGGCCTCGAGGATGTGTTTGGGTTCCTTTGCGATATCCATCACTTCCGGCACGGACATCTGCATCCGGAACGCCATTTCGTACTGGGCCATGCGGGTGATGGTCTCGGCATTGCCCAGCTCCTCCGACTGTATTCGATTCAGATCGTTGAGGGCGTCCAAGCCGGCGCGTCGCAGGTCACGGCTCATGCCTTTGGGGTTGGTGACGTAGAGCACGGGATCCCCCTTGGATCGGCATTGCACCCCCTGGAAGACACTCGGAAGGAAACCGCTGCCAAAGGAATTCTTGCCTCCGTTCGGCTGGACGCCGCTGGATATCAAGGCGACGAACCCTGGCAAATCCTGGTTTTCGGAACCGAGCCCATAGGTTACCCATGATCCCATACTGGGTCGACCCGCCCGAGCGCTTCCCGTGTAGAGCAACAGCTCGGCCGGGGCATGGTTGAACTGGTCCGTGGTCATCGACTTGATGAAGGTCAAATCATCCGCCAGCTTGGCCAGCTCGGGCACGGCATCCGAGAACCAAAGCCCGTTGGAGCCGTGGCGCTTGAATTCATGGGGGGTGCCCATCAGTTTGGGCACTCCGGAAGTGAAGGCAAATCGCTTGCCCTTGAGATATTCGTCGGGGCAGTTCTTGTCGTTCAGCTCCTGGAGCAAAGGCTTGTAGTCAAAAAGGTCGAGGACCGGAGGAGACCCGGTCATGTGGAGGTAGATGACGCGCTTGGCCTTGGCAGGAAAATGGGTGCCGCGGGGCAGCTGGGGCGTCGTGGGATCGTACGTTACTGCAGCCTTCGCTCGCCCCTCACCAAGGAGACGGGCCATGGCGATGCCCCCAAGGCCGATGCCGGAAGAGCCGAGGAATTCTCGCCGGGTTCTGAGGAGGAGGTTTTCCAGTGCAGGATTGGTTTTCATTTGAATGAATTTTAACGCTTAAGGAACACTTCGTCCAGGTTCAGCAACACGTTTCCGACAACCGTCCAGGAGGCGAGCTCGACGACATCCGAACCCGCGGGCAGCGGGCCGATGGGATCCGTGGCCATGGCCTTGGCGGCGTTGGCGTCGGCGGCGTACGTTTTGCGGACATGCTCGTAGAAGGCGAGGAGACGTTGGGTCTCGGGCGGCTTGGGATGGCGGGTAAGACAAAGACGAAAGCCGCGGACAATTTTCTCCTCGGGCGAGGTGCCGGCCTTGACCATTCGCCTGGCCAAGGCTTGTGCCGCCTCCACGTAGACAGGGTCATTCATCGTGACGAGGGCCTGTAGAGGCGTGTTGGTCGGGGTACGTCTCACGTTGCATACAAAGCGATTGGGGGCGTCGAAGGTTGCCATGGACGGGTAAGGGTTTGACCGCCTCCAATTGACGTAGATGCCGCGCCGAAACTTGTCTTCTCCGGTG
Organism: Kiritimatiellia bacterium; assembly: GCA_029936175.1. Taxonomy (GTDB): domain Bacteria; phylum Verrucomicrobiota; class Kiritimatiellia; order SS1-B-03-39; family UBA6053; genus JAPYUI01. The sequence continues at coordinate 29,581 of JAPYUI010000027.1, read as the reverse complement.
CTGGTCTTCCAGTCCAAACTGGGGCCGAATGCAGCCTTAAGGCCCATGTTGGGTTGCGGGGGCTTGACCGGAGGCCCGTACATTTTGCGGCTCAGGAGACCGGAGGCTGCAAGGGCCTGGTCTCGCACCATTTCAGCGGACAGTCGTTGCCTGGGTCCGCGGCTGAGCAGTTCGTTGAAGGGATCTTTTTCGGCTCGCTTCGCTTCCACTTTGGACGATTGCCGATAGGCAGCCGACAGGACGATAGTCTTGAGCAGGGCTTTCAAGTCCCAGTCCAGTCGCACCAGCTCGGTGGCGAGCCAATCGAGTAATTCGGGATGGGTGGGCAGTTCGCCTTGTGAGCCAAATTCCTCGCTTGTGCGGACAAGGCCTTGACCGAAAAGAGATTCCCAGTAGCGGTTTGCCACGACCCGGGCAGTGAGCGGGTTTTCCTCGGAGACGAGCCAGCGAGCCATGGCCAATCGATTGGTTTGCTCCCCTTCCGGAAGGGGAGGAAATACGGCGGGCAATCCAGCCGTGACCTTCTTGTCCTTGGCCAGAAAATCGCCCCGAATCTGGATGTGCGTCTCGCGCGGCTTGGCCATTTCACGCATGATCGGCACGGTGGTCTGCGGCTTCATCTGGCGAGCGCTTGCGGAAAAATCTGCTAGTTCCTTTTCCGCCTTCTTCACCTCGGGAGACGCGCTTGAAAAAAAGGAGCGGAGCGTTTCGCGATGCGCGGTCGAACGATCGTTCTCCGGAAGTGAAAGGACGGCGAAAACATCCCTTGGCAAAGAGGCCTCCAGTTTTGGCAACGGCTCCTTCAGCCAGAAAATTTCCCCGGGTGCCTTTTGGGCAAGGGAAGGGCTCGTCACACGAAGGGTCATGCCGGCTTTTTTCTTGAGGTCATTAACGAGCCTGAAGATGCCTTTTTCACGGGGATGAGGCAGGGATACAGCGTTCAGG
>JAPYUI010000027.1:1955-28536 GCA_029936175.1 Kiritimatiellia bacterium | reverse complement strand
AACGAGCCTGAAGATGCCTTTTTCACGGGGATGAGGCAGGGATACAGCGTTCAGGGTTTCCGCCCCGTCGAGGGCCATGGCATGCGACGGTTTCGGTGTCTTTGCAACTTCCCGGCTCCAGATGGGGTGCCGTTTGGCGTCCAGCAGCTCGACCCGGAATTTCTTGAGCCGGTCCGCAGTGCTGCCATCCATTCGGTTCCAGACAACCACCTTGTCCACCTGATGTTCCTTCCCCAGGTCCACCTCCCACCATGGGTTGTTTGCCATCGCCGTGTGAAAGACGCTCTTCTTTTGGTAAATTCCGTCGACGTTGCCATCGTTTCCGTATTTGGCCGGGCCGTCGTATCCCGTGCTGATCTGGGTGGCTTTTCCCTTGAGGGCGAGGTTCTCCTTGCCTGCGAAGACCTGCACCTCGGCCAAATGAAGGTAGCCCCCCTTAACCAGGTGGGTGACGCGCAGGAAACGGCCTTTTTTGCCTACGTCCCCGGCTTTCGGGTAGAGTCGGAAATCCGGCTTGGCGAGCCCGGGCAATTGAATCCCCGCAAAGGATTCTTCCGGCACGGCGATGGCGATTCCGTCCTTGCCCTGATTTTCGAAGGTCAAGCGGGTCTTCTGCAAGACACCCGCGAAACTTTTCTGCCAGGCATCGAGGTCCTCGGGGGTACGTGCCTTTAGCGCGGCCACCTTTTTCTCCAGTTCGGCTACCTGGGCCTGCATCGCCTCCTTCTTTTTCACCTGTTCGCCGGAGTAAGCCTGGTGCGTGGGGCCTTCGTCCCGGCGGTCAGCGTCTGCCGTGTTGTTGAGAATGGCGAAGAACCGAAAATATTCTTCCTGTGAAATGGGGTCGTACTTGTGGTCGTGGCACTGGGCACAGGCCATGGTAACTCCCATCCAAACCGCCAGGGTGGTGTTCACCCGGTCGACGATGGCGACGTTGCGGTACTCCTCATCGTTGGTGCCGCCTTCGTTGTTGGTCTGGGTGTTGCGGTTAAAGGCGGTGGCGATGAGCTGGTCATCGGTGGGATCGGGAAGCATGTCGCCCGCCAGTTGTTCCACCGTGAATTGATCGAAAGACAGGTTGCGGTTGAACGCCCGGATGACCCAGTCGCGGTAGCCCCATATGGTGCGGGGTTGGTCGTCGGCATACCCTGCACTGTCTGCATAGCGCGCGAGATCCAGCCATTGCCGCGCCCAGTGTTCTCCGTAGGCCGTTGCGTCCAGTAGGCGGTCAATTAACGCCTCGTAAGCTCTCGGCGACGAATCATTGACAAAGGCGTCGGCTTCCCCGGGCGTGGGGGGAAGACCCGTCAGGTCGAGGGAAAGCCGGCGAACCAGGGCGAGGCGGTCGGCTTCCTCCGTCGGGCGAAGAGCTGCGGTATCCAGCTTCGCCAATATGAAATAGTCGATTTCGTTTCTAGGCCATTTTTTGTCCTTCACCTCGGGCAATGCCGGTCGAAGGGGTTTGTCGTAGGCCCAATGGGGTGCGAACTCGGCTCCTTCGGATATCCATTGATGCAGGAGGTCCTTTTGTTGTTTATTCAGGAAACGCTTGGTTCTCGGTGGAGGCATCACCTCGTCCGGATCATCCAACGAAATCCGGGCAATCAGTTCACTGGCCGTGGGATCACCAGGAGCCACCACGCGCATTCCATCCCGGTCCATGGTGGCAGATGCCTTGTCGTCCAGCCTCAGCTTTGCTTTGCGGGCCTTGGCATCGGGACCATGGCATTGAAAGCAGTTTTCGGAAAGAATCGGTCGAATCTGCCGATTAAAGTCTACACCAGCCCAGCTGGTCGCCAGGTCCACGAGCAGGCAAACAAGTAGCAGACAAGAATATTTCATACCCGGCTAAGGTAGCATCTCAGCCCCTTACGAACAGCCTGAATGCGGGGTTAAATAGCGCGCGCACGCTTGTTATCGCCACTTTTTCCGTGCTAAGCCCCTTGAATGAAGGCCCAGCACAGCCTCGCACGCAAAGCCGCACTCTTTTCCTTTTTCGCTCCACTCGCGATCGCGGTACTCGGGCTGGTCTTGTCCCCGCTTACCAGTGCGTCCGCTACGGCCCGGCTGACCTGTGCCATCGCGGGCAGCCTCTTGATCAGCATCGCCGTGGTCAGTGCCGCTTACGCATTGCTGGCGATAAAAACATATGGTCGCCAGGGCATCCTGGTCTTCGCCGTATTCGGGCTCTTGATCAACGGCCTGCTCATCGCGGGCACGGTACACAAGGCCCGGGTAAACCGTACGCGACCCCGGGTCCCCCCCTACACCCTGGCCCAGATGAACAACATGTTGCCCGTGCTCGAGAACAGCCTGGCCATCGTCGACGAAGACTTCGGGTTCCGCTTTGAACTACCCGCCGGTTTTGAGGAAAATCCCCACGGAAAGACCATGCCCAACGTGATTCATGCATTCATTCTCCGGTCCACAAACGGAAACCGGGTCGTCGTGATCAACCGGCTGGGCAGCCTGCTTGAGCCCGGGACACCCCCCAGCGTCTTCGTGGAAAAGCAGGAGGAGCAACTGCCCCCGGGCAGCCGGGTGGAGGCCTTTTCCGCCAGCTGGGGTGCCTACGAGATCCCCGGGGTCAAGGTCCTCCTCCAGGGGGAGCAGCGTATCCTCGAGGTGCAGATCCCCCTCGCCACGGAAGCCGTACAACTGAACATCGGCGGTCCGGAGACCCTGAAGGACGACATGCACGGGTTATTGAACGATATCCTGAGGAGCTTCAGGTCCCGTTCAAACTGGGAAGCAACGCCGCCAGGCCTTCCCCTTTGAGCGGCGCAGGGGCCGGGATCACTTCTTTTTCCGCGGAGGCCGCACCTGCCAATTCGGGTCGTCCACGTGCTCGGCGGCCATCAACTTGATCGCGGTCGCCACCTTCTCGGGATGGGACGCTGCAAGGTTGCGTTTCTCCCCGATATCGGTGCTCAGCTCATACAACTCCACCTCGCCCGTAAACATCGGCTTGCGAATAGCTTTCCACTTCCCGAAGCGAAGCGCCTGCTTGCTCGATCCCTCGTAAAACTCCCAGTACAGGGCCTTGTGCCTGTCCTGCCTTTTACCCGTCAACACCGGCAAGAATGAAATCGAGTCCCGACCCGGGGGACAAGGGGACCCGGCCAGCTCACAGGCCGTGGCCAGGAGGTCGCCGAAATACGCGGGGTGATCGGAGCGGGACCCGGGAGCGATTCGACCCGGCCAGCGGGCGATCGTGGGCACCCGGATCCCGCCATCGGTCATGTCGCGCTTCATGCCGCGCAAGGGGCCGTTCGCGTCGAAGAATTCCGGGTTGTTCCCGCCTTCACGATGCGGCCCGTTATCGCTGGAAAAAATCACCAGGGTGTTCTCGTCGATACCGTGCTGTTTAAGCTTTTCAAGCAGGCGGCCGATATCGCGGTCCATCCGCGTGACCATCGCCGCCTGACCCTTATCCGGGTCCGGCCAATCCTTGTCCGCGTAAATCCCGTAGTCGGGTACCTCCTGGCCGTTGCCGGTCCAGCGGGTGGCCTCGTTGTTCGCGTGCGGAATATTGATCGACCAATACAGGAAAAAGGGCCGATCCTTGTTCGCATCCAGCCAGCCGAAGGCCTTTTCCGCCGCCAGGTCGGGGACGTAATCGAGCTTCTTGTCCGCCCGCGCCCAACCGGCTCCGTCCTCCGGGTAGCCCTTTTCCTTCTTCAACGCCACCCACTTCGGGTCATCCACGTTCCGCAACTTCACCTTCTCGTAGCCTTCGATGATAAATTCCGGGTAAAAGTTGTGCGCGTGCCGTTGGTTCAAATAACCATAAAAGGCATCAAAGCCATGCTTCATCGGGTGCCCGGGAGAGTCGAGCTCGCCCAGGCCCCACTTACCGAACAATCCGCAGGTGTACCCGGCTTTCTTTAACTCGGAAGCCACGGTTATCTCCCCCGGCTGCAAGGTCTGTTTCGGCGCGTTATTCGCATTGCCGCGCGTCCAGCAGTGCCCCGTGTGCAGGCCCGTCATCAAGACACAGCGCGAGGGGGCACAGACGGTTGAACCCGCGTAAAAATCACTGAGGATCATCCCCTCCTTCGCCATGCGATCGATATGGGGCGTTTGTATATGCTTCGACCCAAAGCACCCGAGGTCCCCATAGCCGAGATCGTCCGAGAGGATAAAGACCAGGTTGGGCAGCCCGCCAAAGCCCGGCAGGACCGGGGCAAGCAGGAGAAGAATAAAAGGAACCACGAAGCTCTTTTTCATATCCACAACCCTGCTAAATGACGAAAGCACATGCCAGTCGATTGTACGGGTATTCGTAATGAATCCGAGGGAGCGATGCCCCATCGGGATAAACGTTTATCCGCTCATCGCGTAGCCGGGAACCGCTAGAGAATGCCATCGATCACCGTTCCGAAATCCATCTCGAGACGCTTGTACCCGGGAATAAACATACGATCCGGCCGAAGGCCGAGCTGGTGCAGAATCGTGGCGTGGATGTCCGTGACATAATGTGGATTCTCGACCGCATGAAAGCCCAGCTCATCGGTTGCGCCCTCCACCACCCCGCCCTTGATCCCGCCACCGGCCATCCAGACGCTGAAGCCATACGGATGGTGATCCCGTCCGTCGGCACCTTGAGACCCCGGGGTCCGGCCGAACTCGGTCGCGAAAACCACGAGCGTTTGGTCCAGCAGGCCCCGCTGCTTGAGATCCTTGACCAAGCCCGCGATCGGTCGATCGACCTGCAGGGAAAGTTCGCTATGCTTTTCCTTGAGCTTGGAATGCTGGTCCCAGGCGCCGGCAGCCCCACCCCCGTGCATGATCTGGATAAAGCGAACGCCCTTCTCAACAAAGCGCCGGGCAGCGAGGAGCTGCTGGCCGAAGGGCCGGGTCTCTTTCCGGTCAAAGCCGTACAGGGTACGCGTGGCCTCGCTCTCCTTATCGAAATCAACAATATCCGGCACCGAGGCCTGCATGCGAAAACCGAGTTCATAGGACTTGATGCGAGCTTCGAGCGCCGGGTCATCCGGGTACTGCCCGGCCGCCAGGTGATTCAGGCGCCCGACCAGGCCAAAACCCAGGCGCTGCTCCGCCGCCGTCATATCCCCCTGCGGGCGGGCAAAATCCAGCGGGTTTTTCGGATCGATTTTCAGCTGCACGGCATCGTGGGCCGGACCCAGGTAATGTCCGTCACTGCGATCAAAGAACCGGGGGCCCATACTGATGAACTGGGGCAGGTTCTCGTTGAGGGAACCGAGGCCGTAATCCACCCAGGCCCCAATGGTCGGCGTGCGCGGATCGAGCATATGCCGCCCTGAATGAAACTGCACCTGGGCCCCGTGATTGTCGTCCGTCGTCCACATCGAGCGGATCACCGCGATGTCATCGATACAGGAACCGGTGTGGGGAAACCAGTCGCTGACCTCGATACCGCTCTCCCCGTAGGGCCTGGAGCCGACCTGGAGTGGGTAGATGGTGTTTCGCTGTTGCCCGTTGGCGTCGTTGACCACCACCACCCGCACCCGCTTCAGGCGTTCCGACTCCTGGACATACGCGTACGGCGTCTCGGAAATCGTTTTGCCCGCGTAGTGGTTTAACGCCGGCTTCATGTCGAAGCTTTCCATGTGGCTCACGCCACCCCGCATGAACAACCAGATCACGCTCTTGGCCGCGGGGACCTTTTCCGGGGAACCGGATGGAGGGGTCCAAGCTTCAGCTCCCCGACCCTCACCTGCCAGCATACCCTGCAGGGCGAGACCCCCAAAACCGAGTCCCGTCTGCTGCAGGAACCGGCGGCGTTGAATCGCGTAGTGAAGCTGTGGGTCCATGCTCATCGGATGGTAACAAAATCGTTATGGTTGATAAGCACGTGAACCAGCCGCGCGCGGAGGAGTGCTGCGTCTCCCTGGATTTTATCCAGCTCGTCGAGATCGTCGGAACAGGCCGCGCGCTCGGCCGTGCTGGGTGGGCGGGCAAGCAGGGTTTCGAAGGCCTCGCCGATCAAGTCGGATCCACGTATCCGTGCCGCAATCACCGCTGCCTGGTCGAGGGCTATTTTGCTATTCGCCATCGCCAGGGCCTGCTGCGGGACGATGCTCTCACTCCGCCGGTAGCACTGCAGAATATTCGCGTTATCGAAGGTCTCGAGAAAAGCGCTCTTGGTGTCCCGGGACTGGCGGAAATACAAGCTTCGCCGGGACCCCCCCTGCTTGGGATCCAGCGGCGGGCCGCCCTGCTGCAGGTCAAGTGTGCCCGCCAGGTGTAAAAGACTGTCGCGGATGACCTGGGATTCCATGCGCCGCGAATTCATCCGCCAGTAGGTCCGGTTCTCCCGGTCAAGCGAAAGCGTTGCCGCATCCGCGTCCCGATTCGATGAGCCCAGGCGATAGGCCTCCGAGGTCAGGATCAAGCGGTGGAGGTCCTTGAAACGCCAGCCCGAGGCCATGAATGACGCCGCCAGGAAATCGAGCAGCTCCGCCTGCAGCGGCTTCTTTGCCCGCCGGCCGAAATCGAACACGCTGTCGACCAGCGGCTCGCCGAAGTGCCGCATCCAGACATGGTTTACCGCAACCCGGGCGGTAAGGGGATTCTCGCGGGACGTGATCCAGCCCGCAAACGCGGAACGACGGCCCGTACTCGTTACCGGATATACCGGCGGATAATCCGACGGCTTATGGGCGGGCGTCTCGAGAGCCTTCACGCTCGCGCGAAAGCTGGTATAGCTCTGCGCATCCGCATCCAGCTGATCGCGTTTGGCTTTCGCCCCGGCCAGGACCTTCTCCGCGGCCTGCCGCTTGTCCGGATGTGCCCGGACGAACGCGGTTTCCGCCTTTGCGACGACCCATTCCGCCTGGGCCCGGGACGCCGCGTGGGCCAGCTTATCCGCCTGGCCCTCTCCTCCGTACCTGGCGCGATCCGCCGCGATCACCGCCCGCACTGAATCCAATTCGGCCTGCGCCTCCGCGCATTCCGCCTGCGCCACCGCGATCCCTGTTTGCGTATCGCCCGGCGGGGCATCACCGCCCTTCGGCTCGGTGAGTTCCACCGCTTCAGGCAGCGAACGGATTTCCAGGTGATCGAAGGCCGCCGTCGCATCGAAAGCGGAGAGCTCGATGCAACCCGGCATGCGTCCCGGCAGGCGGTAAGCCAACAGGAATACATCGTTCAGCCAGGCGTTCAGCAGACGATCGCGCACGGCAAAACGAAGGGTGTAGGTTTCGCCCACTCGAATGGGATGCTTCACCCGTCCCGATGCAGGATACGCCGATGTGCCCTGGATCACGTGCGCGACCTGCAACTTGGGACCGGGCGCATGGGCACTGGTATAGACGGTATGGGCCCGCTGGCCGTCTTCCGATGCATCAAATCGGAAGGAAATCGACTTGTAGGTGGCACCGCCGGTATGGGTATACCGGCACGTCAGATCAAAATCGCGCGGATGCTGCTCACGGCTGCGCAACTTCGCCCGGTCTCGAGCAACGACCTGCTGGTGCAGGGCGCCGCCCTCGAAAACCCAGCCCTCACCCGTCATTTCCCAGCGATTCGTATTCCGTTGATCGAAAGCCTCTTCAAGCAGGAACATTCCGGCCGAAGGCTTCACGGCTTCGTCGATCTTCTTCAAGACTTCCGTATGCTCCATTTCCGCCTCGGCCAAGGCCTCCGCCCTGGCTTCAAGCTTCTTTTCCGCCAGGCGGACATAGGCCTCCTGGACCTCAACCCGGGCGCCCGGCGCATAGGCCTGGTACGGCAGATCAATCGCCTTTATCGGCGGCGCGAAATGAGCCAGGATCGCCGGCACACCGGGCTCGATGACCAGGCCGGTATCCGGATTCTTTTCATCGCCCCGGATATGCAGACGGGTTACCGCGTCCAGGTGGTCGTCGAACACGCGCGGCAGGCCGGCCTTCTCAAGGTCGGTTTCACCCGGCACCGGGTCGAGCCGGACCTGGTGGGGCTCGAAGATGGCCCGCAACTGGTAATATTCCTGCTGCGAAATTGCATCGTACTTGTGGTCGTGACACTTGGCGCAGTTGAAGGTGAGACCGACAAAGGCTTTCCCTGTATGCTCGATGGTATTGTCTAGCCAGGTCGTGCGGTTGAAGAGGTAATAGTTGCGTGCGAGGAACCCGGTGGCCCGGACAACATCCGGATCGGCGGGGGCCAGCTCGTCACCCGCAAGCATCTCGGCAATCATCCGGTCGTAGCCCTTGTCCTCGTTCAGGGATTCCACGATCCAATCCCGCCAGTGCCAAATATGCTTCTGGCTGTAACGCAACTGCTTACCCAATCCGTACCAGTCACTGTAGCGCCAGATATCCATCCAGTGCCTCGCCCATCGCTCGCCGTACTCCGGCCTCGCGAGCAGTTCATCCACGATCTGCTCCCAGGGCCGATCATCGTGCAACTGGTCCCGCGTGGGCGGCAGACCGATAAGATCGAGGTACACGCGCCGGAGCTGAATAGACCGCGGAGCCGCAGCTTGCACGATCGTGCCCGCCACCTTCCGCTGCACGTCCAGGAAAGCATCCAGCGGATGACCCGGACCCGGAACGGGTGGCAACTCAATCGGCTGGAAGGCCCAATGCGCGGCCGGATCGTCTTCCGCCCGCTCCTTCTCCGGTACGGGCGCGCCCGCAGCAATCCACGCACGGAGAGCCTCGATGGTGCCCGGTTCAAGGGCTTTCCCTTCCGGAGGCATGCGCTCATCCGGGTCTTCACTGGTCACTCGCGCAAGCAGGGCGCTGCCTTCGACCTGGCCGGGCCTGACCACGACCTGGTCTTTCGAACCGGCCAGCAGGTTCGCCGCGGTGTCCAGGCGCAGGCCCGCCTTCTGCTTCAAGGCCCCGTGACAAGCGTAGCAGCGCTCCGCGAAGATGGGTTTAATCGCCTCCATGTAGGGGGATGCCCAAAGAGCGAAGGGCCAGCAATAAAGCAAGGTGTATAGCGGAATGCGCATGAAATTGACTACATACAAAATAACCCCAGATGCTTTCCAGGAAAAGGCCAAGCGACCACCTTTTTGCTCGATGGTGGAGCGACTCCGTGCCGGGGAAAAAGTCTGTTTAATCCGGATTCCCTTGGAATCGGATTTTTTACGCTTTGGTATCGCCATCATTAAATTGTTAATTCATTCATTCTCGGGTATGATTTGGCCTATGAACGCGACCATTCGACTCGGGGTTTTCTGCATCGTTGCCCTCGGCATGACCGGCCTGAAATCGCAGGCGCAGCTGGTCACGCTGGTTGGACCCACTGCCAGTTGCCGTGCCCTGGTCCCCTCCACCAGCAATGGGGGGAGCAGCCTGGGCCTGAGCTGGACCCTGGTTCCCAATCCGCCGAACATCAACAATTGGTTCAATGGCCTGATGGGGGTGGGATACGAACGAAGCAGTGCCAACACCTACGACCACCTGTTCAACATCAATGTTGAATTCCAGATGTACGCCATCAACCAGACCTGCTACATCCGCATCCCCTTCAGCATCCCGAACCAAGCTACGCTGGATGGCTACCAGAGTATTCCAAATGCGGGAAATCCACGCTTGCTGCTGAAGGTAAAATACGACGACGGGTATATCGCCTACTTGAACGGAACCAAGATTGCCGAGCGCAATCCACCCGCCGGAACCCCGACCTGGAATTCTGCCGCCCCTATAATACACGACGACTCGCAAGCCCTGGTTTATGAAAATGTGGATGTGAGCGGGTTTGCCAGCGCACTGGTGGTCGGGCCGAACATCCTTGCGATCCACGGACTGAACAAAGGCTTGGGCAGCTCGGATGCCGTCTGGGTAACGGAATTGATCGGGGACAGTTCGCCACCCCCGGATCCCCCGGCCTGGCCGGAGCTGATCTGGGAGGAACTCTCAGACGAACTGGAGGATGCCAACGACATCGCCTGGCCGAATGATGGAAGCGGGCGGCTGTTTATCGCCAATCTTCTCGGCACGATCCAGATCTATGCAAACGACGACGTGCTGAACACGCCATTCATGGACATCGATGACGGGCGACTCCTCGCCTTCAGCAGTGGCCAGGGCCTGCTCGGACTGGCCTTCCCCCCGGCCTACTCCAACAGCGGGGTCTTTTACGTGACCTACACCTCCGACGAGGTCACGCATAACTTTGAAACCGACCTGGTGCTTTCACGTTTTCATGTCGATCCCGGTGACCCCAATATCGCGGATCCCAATTCCGAGGAGGAATTACTCCGGATCACCTATCCCGAGGCGGAGCACAACTCCGCCCAGATCCGGTTCGGGCCGGATGGCATGCTGTATATGGCCACCGGTGATGGCGGGGACAGCGGGGACCCGAATGGAAATGCGCAGAATCGCCTCTCCCTGCTCGGAAAGATGCTCCGCATCGACGTGGAAGGCACGCCCTCCCCCGGCCTCGCTTACCGGATTCCGCCTGACAATCCTTTCGTGAGTAACGTGAGCACGGCCAATGAAATCTGGGCCTTGGGACTACGCCATCCACGGAGCTGGTCCTTTGACAGCGAGACCGACGATCTCTGGCTGGCCGATGCCACGGAGGACACGGAATCCGGCCAGAATGAAATCAACCGCGTCTCTTTCACCAGTGCCCGGGGGAATAATTTTGGTTGGCGCTATTACGATGGTGCAGCCGTCTCGGGACTGGGCGGGACCTTTGTGGGAACACCCCGGGTCACCCCGATATATGAATATACGCGGACCTCCCTCGCCTGCTCGGTCATCGGCGGGCTGGTGTATCGCGGCGAGGAGTTCCCCCTGCTGCAGGGGTTTTACATCTTCGCCGATTACTGCCGCGGGATCAGCGTCATCGGCGAGGACAGCAATGGCGATTACATGCGGAACGATTACCCGGCTGCGGGGGCATCCCAGGTCACCAAGTTCGTAACCGGGGAGGACGGCACGGTCTATTTCGTGACCAACCTCGGCAAGCTATACAAGATCATGGACAGCCTGAGCGAAGACTTCAGGACAATCACGGACTGGACAACCAACGGGAGTGGTCAACATGAAATCACCTTCGGCACCCGTATTAACAGCCCTTCCGGCCTTCAATACTCCTTTGACCTGGACACCTGGCAACTGGTGGCGGCCCTGCAGCAGGCGAACGACGTCTTGATGACGGTGGTCAATCCGAACCCGGCACACCTCAATGCCCCCCGGATCTACTACCGGGCCATCATTGAGTCGGGCCAATAGGAAAGCCGCCACCCCCCGGATTGGGCAGGCACCAGCCTACTCGCTTTTGTATACAATGGCAGCGTGGCCATCGGCGTAGGCGACAACTTCCCCTCCCCCGAAAACCGGGTGCAGGTCCTTCAGGACCATTACCTGTCCGGGATTTCCGATCCCCGACAGGGACTTCCCCGCCATCAGGAAAAGGTAGTCCGGTTGCTTGTCCTCCTCCTGTTCCAGCGGGCTGTCGAACACGTTTGGACTCATCACATAGGGGCGGAGATCGGACAAGTGGAGGGGGAGGCGATTCCCGTTCGCCTTCGCGTAGTTCAGGGAGGCTGCGGCGAGGATATGCGCATTTTCCCGGGCGGCTTCATTCAATACTTTTGCCTTGGCCTTGTGGAATCCCGGTATGGCAACGGAAAGGATGATGAGACCGATCACGCTGGCGACCAGGCCGATATAGCCCGTGACCAGGCCGGTCGCCGCGCGACTCTGCCCGCCGAGTCGACCATTCGAGGCCCGGATCCTTTTCTGGGCCAGGTGTCCGCAGATCACCGCGGGGACGACCAGCACAAAGGGCAGGAACATGGCGCAAACAAGGCCTATGCAACCCAGGGTGATGCTCGCCGTCGCGAGTGCAGAGTTTTTGGGTGCGTGGGGTGTTTTGTCCATCGTTTTCTTTACGGTCAGGGTTTGCCCGGGATTTTCAACCAATTCGTATCTGCAACCTTGATATACGAATCACGATTAGCGAGTCACTTGTCCCGAATTCTTGCCTTGGCGTTCAAGCAGAGGGTGGCCCTTGAATACGGTGGCGACCGAAATCGGGGCTTCGTAATCGGTCGTGTCACGGATCCATTCATGTATCACGCCCAGGAGGACACGATAACTTTCAGGCCGGTGCCCTGCAGCCCGGTTGACTGCGGAAATCTCAAACGCAGACCTCCATTGCTGCATGATCGTTCTCCATCCGTAGAGCACGCTGTGTCGTGGGTCGTAGATGTGCGTGGACTCCGAGGTGAGCCCGTTCAACTCAAGGACGCTCAGGCTTCGACCGGCTTTCAAATCCTCGACAGACGGTACCCGGATGTCATAGCGCCCGAAGTGAAACCCCGGGTAGCATTGACTGATACGGTCGAATTCCTCTTCCAGTGCGGGGGTGATCAAGTCACAGCCATCCAGAAAGACCGCGCCCCGGGCGTGGGTACCTAAGGGGCTAAGCACGATCCGCTCGTCCCGGCCCGGGACCTCATAGAGGTGGTCGCGAAACTTCTCGATAAAGAACGGGGCCATGCAGACTGCACGCTCATCGCGGAGGATCAACTCTTCGAGGGTGGCGGTGCCGTCACCGACAACCGAGGGCGTTTCCTTCGCGGTGATGGACGTGACCCGGCCGCTTGATTCATCGGCCGTGCGCATATAAAACACCCCGAACTCCAAGCCCGCAATGCGGGGCTGAACGACCACATCAACCGGACAGGTGTCGAGAAACTCGCGCGCCTCCTCCTCGTTGGCCACGACACCGACACCTTGGCCGCGATACCCGATATCCGGCTTGATCACGAGGGGATAATCCACGGTCTGTTTTTCCCGGTAAGCATCCAGGTGCTGCATTTGGCCATGGATCGACAGCTCCGCTGGAATACGTATCCACGGCGGGATCACCTCGCCCGCACCTTGAAGCCCGGTAAATATCTCGTGTTTTCTCTCGCGCAGGAAACCGCTGTACGGCATGCCCGGATTGACGACAAGGCAGAGCCGCAAACTGCGATAGCGCAGGACCAGGCCGAGGACATAGAGCACGATGGGTGGATAGAACAGCCAACGCGGCCAAAATTCCCAGCGCGTGCGCCGGCGCCAGCTGCCGATCCACATCCGCCGTCCTCGCCAGGTCACCAGGGGCAGGATTTTATGGAACAGGAACCAGAGCAGCAGGACCAAGCCAAGCAGGCTCCAGAGCGCCAGGTGCTTGTTGCTGGAAAACCAATGGATGAAGGTTTCCCCGAAAATCGCCGATATCCCCACCAGCAAGGGTGTCCAGAATAACGCGGCAAAGCCCTGGTAAGCGGTGAAGCGGAAGAAGCCCACCCGCAGCATCCCCGCAGAAAAATAGAAGGGCACGCGGGCGCCGGGCAGGAAGCGGGAGCCAAAGACCAGGAGAAACATGTTCCGGCTGAAACGATGGGCCTGGAGGTCGACCTTCTTCTGCGAGATGAACCAGCGCAAAGGGCGCTTGCGCAAGGCCGGGCGACCAAGAAAGCGCCCCATCAGGTAAATGCCGCAGTCGCCGACGACCAGGCCGATATAACAGGCAAGCACCGCGGGCCAGAAGCCCACGACACCCTTGAAAACCAGGATGCCGGCACCGATGAGCGTGAGATCCTCCCCCGCCTGAACGGCCAGTACGAGCAGGATCATGATCACGATCAATGCGGGCCCGGAAATCTTCTCACGGGTGTAGGGGTCGGCAGCCGCACGAATGCGGGCAGGATCTGCGGACGAACGGGTCCGCGCCGTACCCGCATCCACCTGCGAAAAAAATCGCTCCATGGGTTCGTTCACGATCTGCGGATCGAGCAGTGCCTTAATGTGACCCCCTTCAAAGTAGACGGTTTCCGCCTGCGGCATGATACGCGCGTGTTCCCGGGCAGCGGCAAGCGGAACCTGGGTATCCCCCCGGCCGTTGACGATCAGAACCGGCCCCTTGTAGGCTTCCATGTGTCCACGCAAGGGCCGCTGGTCACTGTCCTTGAAGTTACGGGCGTAATACACGTTCAACAAGGAGCGATCCAGGAGGGACATATGTGGAAAGAGGTGCTGCAGTCCGCCCAGGATCACGTACTGGACAGCATACAGGGCGTGGTTGAGTGCGTAATCACCGAGGAGCTCGACCTCCTGGGCTCCGATACCCGCAAACAGAACCAGGGAAGCCAGGCGATCGGGTGCCCGGTCCGCAACATGAATCGCTACGCCACCCGACTGGCTATACCCCACCAGGTGGGCCCGTTCAATCTGCAGCTTGTCCATCAACTGGAGCAGGTAATCCGCATGTGCATCGATCGAATAATCCGCGATCTTGCGCTCCGATCCACCGAAGCCGGGCAGGTCGGGAATGATCAACCGGTGATGGGGGAAATGTTCCGGGAAATGCTTGAAGGTCTGGCCCGCCATCGGCGTGCCATGCAGCAGGATGACCGGCGTAGGCGAAGCCATGTGCCCCGGAATATACTCTCGATAGGCCAGGGCGACGTGTTTGTCGCCTCGCTGGGCGCGAACGACTTCCCTCACCTGGACTGTTTGCTGGTCGTCGGCCGGGTGGCTATGCCGCGTGTACCGATGGCTGACCAGGGAGGACGCCCCCAGGAGCAGGAGGTACACCGGGATCCACCACCTGGATCGTCGACGGTAAGCGCGTGAATTCACCGCTGTACCGCATCAATCGTGTCGAGATGTACCTGGACGCCCTGGGCATCAGCCTCGTAGGAGAGTTGGATATCCTCGCCGAGGACGAGGTGGCTGAAGCTGACCGTGCGGGCATCTTCACGCGCCATGCAAACCGAGTAGGCCGGATCTTCCGGGTGCTGACTATGGTGATACGCCTTGTGCGCCTCCCGGTCGGGGAGTCCTTGATCCAGCACCTGGCGCCGATAGGCCTGGTAGCGATAGGCCAGGACCTGCTCGGTCTTCACGGATGAAGTGGAGAGCACTTGCAAGCTGAACGGGCGGGTCTCCTTCTCCAGGCTGCGGCCGTCCCAGGTAAATTGAAGCACCTCCTGCCTGCGCTGAAAGGCCAATAGAATGAATCCGCGATAGTTCGCCACCTTTTCAATCGTCATCTCCTGCTCGACCTCGCCCGGGCTTTGACACGCCATGAACCGGGTGACCAGGCGGCCCCGACTTGCGGGATCGGGAACGGGAGCGGTCACCTGGGCGGCATAGTAATTCAGGATCGCTACCGCGAGGCCGTACTCATTGGCCGCCAGCCAGGTCCCCCCTCCAGGGCCATCAATCGCGGCCAGGTATTTTACCCCGTCCTGAAGGTGTACCCCGGGGGCTTCGGCGGATAAGCGGGTCCGCTGTTCATCCCGGTTGAAGAATATCTCGAGTCCCTCCGGAGACTCAGCCCACGTTATTGTGCACATGTAAGCTGGGATTCGCGGTAACGAAGCGTGGAAGGCGCGATCCCAAAATCCGGGTGGGGCTCGATGCCCTGCTGCTTCAGCATCATGCCGATTAAGGCGTAATGGTGCACGGTATGGCTGATCAAGAACTGGAGTTCGCGCCTTACGGAACTGCTGCTCATGCGCAGGATATCCTCGCTGCCGCAATCCATTTTACAGGCTATTGCCCGGTCCGAATCGCTCTCCGGGAAGGCTTTCAGCCGTTCGACCAGGGCCTCAATGCAAGCGATTGCGTAGCTTCGATCGCTTTCGATTTCCACCTCGCGGGCGCGGGCATCGTAATCGACAACAGCACATTCAATCCCGTCGAGCAGCTTTACATAGTGATCAAGGCAATGGCGGATATGGGCGCCTACCCCGTTTCGATACAGCGGGGGTTCGACATGGGTGTAATGCTCGTCCGCAATCCCCTTGAGCAACTGGAGGCCCTGCTCCAGGAACCGAATGTTATCATCAATGATCAGGACGGGATGTTGCATACTTCCTCCGAAGAAACGGGAACAAAGCGGGATAAGACAGCATTTCTAAGGGCCATGGCCAGCTCTTTTCGATCCGAATGTGTATGCCTCTCACTACCAAATGTAATCGTCGCATAAAAAGTCTTAAGTTTCATCAAATTCACCAGGTGGCCCATGAATTCCATATCCCCCCACCAGCAGACCGCTTCATGTGCGGGGGGTGCACCGGGCTCTGTACGATAGGTAATACTCCCACTGGACACGGGGAAAGCTTCCCTTGCCGGGGCCTCCAGCAGGGAGGACATGAAAGGGAGCACCTCCGACCCCTTGGTGCTCGTGCCCTCGGGGAAGAAGATCAAACTCCGCCTGTCCTGGATGAGCCCCGAGATGATGTCCTCCAGCTTCACCAGATCCTTATGGTTCTTCCGGTCGACAAACAGGGTCGGGGTGGAACGCACCACCCAGCCCACGAAGGCCCATTCCCCCACTTCTTTCTTGGAAATAAAGTACGAAGGCAGCGTCGCTGCGTAGCAGATAATATCCATGTACCCGAGGTGATTGGAAACCAGGATAAAGGGGTCTGGAGGCCGCTCCCCTTTCACCTCAACCCGGGCACCGATCACCCTAAGCATGGCCCGGGTCCATCGCTGTAGCATGGCGCACTTCCAGGCATACTGCCGGTCGGCATCGCGCACGAACAAGCAAACGGGATGAATGGTGATGGGAATCATCGCCAAACAGAAAAACACCAGCGGCAAGCGCAGGCACACTCGGAGGGTTTCCATGGATGAACGAAGGGGTTTACCGTCAGTCGGTGAACATATTAAGGGTTTTCTCGTCGATATCGGCGAGACTGATCAGGGTCATGAAGTCGATGGTCTTGAACAGGCGATCCATCGCGGGTGGACTGCAAATCTTGGCTCCGTAGTTGAGATAAATTTTCATCAAACGTGGAATCTTCACCTCGGGGAAGGTTCGCAAGGTCATTTCGGGCAACCCGCACTCGTACCCCGCCTGCAGGGGAATCAGGATGTCCGGATGCATGTAACCGACCTCTTTCAGGTGCTTCTCCATGACCAGGCCTTCTTCCGGGTCCTGACTGGTGAGCGAGCAGCAGCCGAAAAAATGTTTCTTCTTGTTGTGTTGGACATACCAGGCCAGGCCTTTGAACAGCAGAAACAAGACCCTCCCGTTCCGGTGATCCTTCGCGACACATGCGCGGCCGATTTCAATCGCATGGTCCAGGACTTCATCCCCGAAGGCGGAAAGGTCGAATTCACTGGAGGAATAGAAACCATTCTGCGAACGCGCCATCTCCCGCGTCTGCATCCGGTAGGTACCCACGATCTCCTGGCTGTCCTGGTGGATCACCATCAGGTGATGGCAAGCCATATCGAATTCATCTTCGTCGCGCTGGGTTTCAACCGATTCTTCCAGTCCTTCACCCAGTTCAAGATTAAAGATATGGAAGCGAAGTTGAAGTATCCGGTCCAGCTCCTCCCTCGTGCGGGCAAAGCGAATCTCGTACTTCCCCGCACGCTGGGTCCCCTCCGGGATCCGCTCCGTGTGAACGGGATAACCAGCTAGCTCTATGTCCTTCATGCGATGCCTCCAACCCTCCCGAATAAGACGTATGTCAGACGGCTTCGCAACCCATAAAAATAGTTTGTTTGCCGATTTCCCCGGCACGGTATCGTCTAGTCCGGCACCATAAATCGATAGAACCTCTTCTCGGCGAGTTGCATATCAACCACATGCTCTCCATCCGTGCCAACTTCAACGGGTGACCAATTTTCCGTGACCAAATCAGATATCGATTCCAGCGTTGCAGGAAGTACCGGATCCCAGAATAACAGGAACGTGTTCACGTTCTCCATCCCGAGGCGGGATAACCCAACAGGAACCTCGGGAACCTCACCAAGTAAAGTCCCGAGCGTGGAGGTACCGACAGGCACAACCTCGCCGGGGGCTGGGCCGAAAAAATCAAGGGCAATGGCCGATGAATCGTATGTTGCCACCACGGGCGTCACCGATGTCATGATCACGCGCGCCGGTTGGCCAGTCCCGGGGTTTGCAGGGATCACCTCCACGACAAACCTGAAGCCACCTCCCGGGTCCGTGATGCGCGTATCGGTCAGGACCGCCCCGAAGGGTGAAGAGGGAATAGAGTATGAAATGTGCGGGAGGGCGCGTTATCCGCTCGAGTTGGCTAGCCGACAATACCGCCGCTCTGGCTGAGGAAAATGCCCTTGAGGTTCATCTTCAGGGTCTCGGCGTTCGAGGCGTACTTGAGGGCCGTTGCCTCTTCAACATCATTGTTGTTGACCAGATCGATCAAGGCCATGTTGAAGTTCTGCATGCCATCCTTCACGCCGTTTTCGATAGCCGAATCCAGGCGGGGAATGTCACCGTCCTCAATGAGCTGCGTCACGATCGGCGTGTTGATCAGAACTTCATTAATCGGAACGACGCCGCGCCCGACTTTCGGCACCAGGCGCTGACAGATCACGGCCCGGAGGTTGGCCGCAAGGTTCTTGCGAACACCATCCCGCTCTTCAAAGGGATAAAAGTCCAGGATGCGACCGATTGACTGTGACGCGTTGCTGGTGTGCAGGGTCGTCAATACGAGGTGGCCGGTCTCGGCCGCGGCCAGGGCGGTTTCAAAACTGTCACGATTCCGCAGCTCGCCGAGAACAATCACGTCCGGGTCCTGCCGGAGGGCGTGTCGAAGGGCCGAATCGAAGGAAATGGTATCCAGGCCCACCTCACGCTGCTCAATGATACAGTTGTCGTCGATGAAATTGTATTCGATCGGATCTTCAATCGTAATGATATGCCGGCGGAAATTCTGGTTCAGGTGTTGAAGCATGCAGGCCAGGGTCGTGGACTTGCCGGATCCGGTACTCCCGGTGACGAAAATGATGCCATTCCTTGCCTCGGAGAGCGGGAGAATAATCTCGGGAAGGCGAAGCGTCTTCAGGTCCGGAACCTGGTCTTTCACGTGCCGCAAGGTCAGGGACATGGCCCCGCGTTGACGATGAACGTTCACCCGGAAGCGGCCTATATCCTTCTCTTCGAAAGCAAAATCAGCATCGCCGATTTCTTCGTACTTGGCGATCGTCTGCACGGTCGCGATACGGGAGATCACTTCACCGAGGTACTCGCGGGACGTGACGAAATCATGAGGGATAATTTCTCCGGAAATTCGCAGGCAAACCGGGCCGTTCTCCTTGAGGTGCCAGTCGCTGGCCCCCGAGTCCACTCCACTTGCCAATATATCTCTGAACTCCATCTCGATACCCTTTCAATACCCGTCGCAACGTATGCACTATTCCAGCATAAGCTATGCCAATGGCCACACAGCCCAAGTTTAAGCATAATTTCTGGCAAATACCCGCCTATTCGGAAAAATAATGAAGCACCCAGGCCTTTTCGCAGGGTAGAATTTAACCAAATGAGAATGCAATAATGGGGGAGATCAGGGTGCCTGACCCCGGGCGAACAAGGCCCGGATATCCTCCAGGATCACATACAGGCAGGGTACGACCACGAGGGTCAGGACGGTTGCGCAGATCAGGCCATACGCCAGGGTAATGGCGGCCGGCACGATGAAGGGCTCGTAGCCGCCGATCCCAAAGATGACCGGCATCAATCCCGCTACCGTCGTCACCGAGGTCAGGAAGATCGGGCGCAGCCGTACACAGCCGGCCTCGAGGGTTGCATCAAAAACGGAGGCACCCTTCCCTCGCCGACGGTTGATGAAGGACACCAGGACGATCGCATCATTCACCACGACGCCGGCAAGCCCGACCATCCCCATCAGCGCCATCATGCTCAAGGGCTTGCCGTGGAGGACCAGGGCAACGGCGACGCCAATGAACCCCAGTGGGATAGAAGCCAGCAGAACGAAAGGCTGAAAAAACGAGTTAAACTGGAGGCAGAGAATCACATAAATCAGGAGGACCGCCGCGGCAAAGGCCTGGATCATGAAAATAAATATCTTGCGGTTCTCCTTCCATTCCCCGCCAGACAGCAACCGGCAACCCGCGTACGTTTTCTCGAGGTCGCCATACGCGGAAAACACCGCGCCATTTTCTTTTTGCGACGTGGTAAGATCGGTGTTGATCGTCGCACTGACCGTAACCGCCCGACGACCGTCGTGGTGGGAGATAGCGGGAAATCCCTGGGCTTCCTCGAATGTCGCAACCGCCCCCAACGCGATCAGGCGCCCGGTACGATTGGGTATTTTCAGCTGTTTCACCTGCTCCAGCTCACTGCGATACGGCTCTTTCAGCCGCACACGAACCTTCAGCTCTTCTTTCCCTTCACGTACCACCGTCGCTTCAGCACCTTCGAATGCGGCGAAGACGGTTTGCGCCACGGTTTCCATATCCAGACCCAGGCGCTTGCTCGTCAATTCATTTACCTTGAGGTGCAATTCCCGCTTTCCATCATCGAGATCATCATCGATATCGTAGACGCCTACCCGCTTGGCCAGGAACGCCTGTATGTCAGCGGAGATCGCTTTCAGGACCTCGAAATCATCCCCCACGATTTTCACTTCCAGGGGCCGGCCCACGGGTGGGCCGGGGCTGATCATGTCGACCTTGATTTCCAGGTCCTCGAGCGCACTGAGCTTGGTATTCAGCTCTTCTTTAATTTCAATCGTCTTCCGGGTACGCGTTTCCTGTGGGGTCAGGTAGACCAGGAGTTGACCGTAGCGCGTGCCCTGGTTGGAAGCGATGCCGTTCATGGCGACCTGCGAACCGATGTAGCTCACGACATCCTGCAACTCGACTCCGGGTAATTCCCGTACCCGCTCCTCCACCCTGCGCACCTGCTTCTCCGTATAAGCAAGCGATGAACCGGTTGGTGCCGCGATCGGGACGGACATCACGTCGATCAAGTCCTTGGGGAAAATGTCGATTTCGATCGTGTTCTTGGCGAAAATCGCCATCCCGGAAAAAACACCCAGGAGCAGGAGCAGGCTCAAATACCGAAACTTGAGACAGCCACGCATCACAACCCGGTATATGCGCACGTTGAACTCCATGAACCGGTGACCCAAACGCTTGCGCTTGTATTTCTGCTTTTCCGAGTCGTAATTCTTTGCAAATTCACTGATGTGCGAGGGCAGGATAAAAAGACATTCGAGCAGGGATCCAATCAGCGAAAAGATAACCACAAATGTCAACCAGCGCAAAAATTTCCCGTATACATCCGGGGCATAGATCAGGGGCAGAAAGGCTGCGATGGTAGTCAGAACGGTCGCGATAACCGGCAAGGCCACTTCCTGCGTACCGTGCACGGCCGCGTCGCGCGAAGACATGCCCTCCTCCATGTTCCGAAAAATATTTTCCCCGACAATAATCGCATCGTCCACCACCATGCCGAGCACGATGATGAGGCCGAACATGGTCATGAGGTTGATCGTGGCCCCAAAGTAGGCCATCAGCAGAAAAGCGATAAGAAAGGAGAAGGGAATCCCGAAAGCCGTGAAAAGTGCAACCCGCACGTTGATAAATACCAGCAGGCAAATCACGACCAGAACAATGCCAATAGCCCCGTTGTTCTTCACCACCTGCAGGCGCCTTTTCACATAATAAGCCTGGTCGTCCACGATGAGAAAATTCAACTCTGCGCCGCGTGCGGCGCGCTCCGATGCGATGAGATCCTGCACCGAGTCGGAAATCGAGATCACGTCGGAGCGCCCGGCCTTCTTTACCGCGAGGACAACGACTCGACGACCCTGGGTCATGGCATACGCCGCATCAGGTTCAAAGGTGCGCCGCACGTCGGCGACATCACCCACGGTAACGGCCTTGCCACTGAAATTCGCCCGGATGACAATCTCACGAATCTCCTCCAGGCTGTGAAACTTGCCAATGGTCCGCAGGATCAACTCCTGTTCACCCATGGGAATTTTTCCCCCGGGCAGGTTGATATTCCGTTTGCGCAGCACCTGGATGACTTCGGATATGGAGAGCTGGAATTCTTCCAGCCTACCCGGGTCGACTTCGACCCAGTATTCCTCCTCACGCCAACCGTACTTCTCCACCTTGCTGACCCCGTCGATCAACTCCAGCTTGTCTTCCAGGAGGTTAATGTAGGATCGCAGGTCATAGTCCGGGTTCAACTTTGATACGCAGACACGGACGACGGGGTCGTCGTTGCGAATCTCCCGCACGACGGGTTCCTCGGCACCGTCCGGAAGACGAATCCGGTCGATGCGCCGCTGAATGTTATTGATGACCCGCTGTTTATCCGCTGCATCGGGATCGATAATAACCGTCAGGGCCGAAACCCCCTCCACCGATTTCGATTTGTACTCCTTGATGTCACTGAGTTCCCGGATCTCATCTTCCACCGGTCGGGTAATCAGCTCTTCAACCTCTTCCGGAGAAGCATTAGGGAATACCGTGCTGATGACCACGATATCCAGGCTGACGTCGGGGAAGGTATCCCGACGGAGATTCCATGCGGCCAGCGAACCGAGGACGACCACAAGCAGGGTCAACATATGCCCGAGCATGGGGCGGTTGATACTGAACGCAAAGATAGACATGGGCAGGGTTCAGGCCCCAGGGCTCAGGTGTTGAACGGCAGATGCATAAACTTCATCGACCGATATCCGTTCGATCAGCGAGGTCTCGTCGCTCTTGTACGCACCGTGCCCGCGGGACAGGCCGGCGGGCCGGATCACGTGGTGGTGATCTCCATACGGGCCGGTCAATGCGGGGTCCGTCGGGCCAAACAGGGCGAGCACAGGGGTGTTCGTCGTGCTGGCGATATGCATGGGACCGGAATCGTTGCTGACCACGAGATCAAGTTCGCGGATAAGTCCTCCCAGCTCGGGAAGGCTCGTTTTCCCACAGCGATCGTCCACCGGAACCTGTATGCTTTCGGCCAGGTGACGACCCGCAGGGGCATCACCGGGACCACCGAGCAGGTAAAAAGTCGCCGGGGTCGATGCCCCGATACGATTCGCGAGCTCGGCAAAGCGATCGATCGGCCAGTTCTTGGCCGGCCAGCGCGAGCAGGGAGCGATGCCGATCCGCAAGGGGGCATCGGGCAAGTCGATTTTCGGCCAGGCCACGGGAAAGTGCTTCTCGCCTTCGAGTCCGAAATACTTCACCAGGTCAAAATGCTGGTCCACGGCGTGCCGGGAACGATCCGGCTTGCCGGCTACGGCATGGTAAAATACACGCGAAGCCTCACGGTTAAAGGAAGGCCCGATACACCGGTCGGCATCCGCCATCCGTGCGGCCAGGCCGCTTTTAAAAAGACCCTGCATATCGATGACGTAATCGTAATGCTTCCTCCGCAGCCTGCGCCGAAAATCGCCCATGTGGCCGAGGAAATGCCGGCGGGGGAAACAGATAACCTCGTCCACATCCTCGAAATGACCCGCCAGCTCCGCATACTCGGGCTGGGTGAGCCAGTCGATCGATGCACCCCACGCAACCTTGAGCACGTGAACAGCGGGCAAGGCGTGAAAGAGGTCGCCCAGCGAACTGAGTTTAACAATGAGTATCCGGTCCGCCATGCCCCAGGAGTTTCAACAGTACTGCATTCTGCGCATGCATGCGATTTTCGGCCTGATCGAAGACCACGGACTGCGAACCATCGATGACCGATGCGGTCTGCTCGTATCCGCGTTGGGCCGGCAGGCAGTTCATAAAGATGGCGTCCTTATCCGCGTGGGACATGATCGCATCGTTGACCTGGTAGGGCGTAAATACCCCAACGCGCTTGTCGTGTTCTTCCTCGGAAATGTGGTAACTCATCCAGGAATCCGTGTACACCACGTCAGCGCCCTCGACAGCCTCCATGGCATCATCGCTGATCGTGATGCGCGAGCCACCTTCCGCAGCGAAGGCCTGGCATTCCGCCAGGACCGACGGGTGGGGTTCATACGTCGTTCCCGCCGGGCAACCGATGGCAATATCCACACCCATGATGGAGCAGCCGTACATCAGGGAGTGGGTCACATTGTTGTTGCCATCCCCAAGGAAGCAGAAACGGATGCCCTTCAGCTCTCCCTTCTTCTCTCGAATCGTCAGGAGGTCCGCCAAGACCTGGCAGGGATGCGAAAAATCGGTCAAGGCATTGACGACCGGGACCAACGCATGCTTCGCCATCAACTCAATGTGTTCATGCTTGAACAGGCGGGCGACGATCAGGTCGGCATAGCGGCTGACAACCCGGACGGTATCCTCGAGTGACTCCTTGCCGGCCCCGAGCGGCGAGGTGGAGATATCATAATTAATCGCGGTCCCACCCATGCGGGCGATACCCGTCTGGAAGGAGACCCGGGTACGCAGGCTGGGTTTTTCAAAAACCATGAACAGGACCTTCTGGTCCGCCGCATGTGCATACTGCTTCGGATCTAACTTGATATCGGCACCCCGGTCGAGGATGCCCCTGATATCGTCTGCACTCCAGTCTTGAAGGGTGATCAGGTGATTCATTGTTTTTATCCTTTAGCTCGGAAGAAAGAGTGACTATAGCACGAATTTTTCTTTATTGAAGCCGACAATAGATAAATGAGCCAAAGCTTTCCACAACGTTACCAGAGCCGCGTAGTCGCGCAGCACCGCCTGTCCGAATCCGGCTATGAACTGGTTATCGAACGGCGGGGAATGGAATTTCAGGCCGGACGCGAGATCATGCTGCACGGCGACGCCCCGGAAGAGGACCGGCAGTACTCCATTGCCAGCGGGGAACAGGACGAACATCTTCACCTGGTCTACCGCTTGATTCCGGAGGGCCTCATGACGCCCAAGCTCGTGCTGAAGAAAGCCGGTGACCCCATCGACTTTACGGGTCCCATTGGCAGTTTCCTCATACGTGACTTCCTCGCCCCCCTGGTTTATTTTGCCACCGGAACGGGCGTCGCGCCAGCGAGCAGTTTCATCAAGTCGCATCCCGGGCTGAACCTGACCCTGGTCCACGGCGTGCGAGAGCGTAGCGACCTGTTTTACCGGGAGGCCTTCGACCCAGCCACGTATGTACCCTGTATCTCCAGGGAGCAGGGAACGGGACACTTCGAGGGTCGGGTCACCGACTATTACGCAAGCGGCGAATGGCCGGCATCCGCACACTACTACCTGTGCGGGGCCAACGACATGATCCTCGAAATGCGGCGGAAACTGCTGGATGCCGGGGTGACGGATGCACACATCTATTCCGAGGCCTATTACTTCTGGTAAACCGCTGCACGCCTGCACGGGTACACCTCGCATCCCGGGCGAATCCCCATTACCCCCACGGGACTGAAGTCCGCCCAAAAGAAAGGTTGAAGTGGCTCAAGGTGAACCATATTGTTCACTTACTCGAATGACAACCGGAGGCTTTACCCGCGGGACCACAGCCATGAGCCAGAAGAAAATCCTGATGTTCGATGATGAGAAGGCCGTCACCCGCGTCGTCCAGTTGGACTGCGGGACGCACCCCTGCAGGCTGAGCCGGTGGTCCTGGATACATTGATTGAGGCACCGGAGCAGCTTGGGTACTGACGATCCCGGGCGTCCAAATTCCCCATGGTAGAAAATCAAAGAGATAAGCGGGAGGATGGAGGCGAACGGTTTTCCAGTGCGCAAGCCGTGGACCTATTGCTGGTCGAGGACAACCCGGCCGAGGCCCACCGGATAGAGCAGGCCCTGGACACCGTGACGCCTGAAGTCTTTCAGTTCACCCACATCGACAACATCCCGGAAGCCATTGAGTACCTGGCATCCCACAAGCCGGATGTCCTGTTGCTCGACCTGAACGTCGGCGAAAGCAGGGGCTATGAGACCTTCGAGGTCCTCCAGCAACAGGCCGGGGGAAGCGTCCCGATTATCATTTCAACGGAGCTCGATGATGACGATATTGCCCTGCGCGCCATCCGGGATGGGGCACAGGATTATTTCCCGAAGGGATTGATCCAAACCAGGGGCCTCCTTGCCCGCATCGTACGTCACGCCATGCAGCGGCACCGGGACCAGGAGCACCTGCGCGAGATTAATACAAAACTGGCGGCGCACCAGCAGGCACTTGAGCGCGCACTGCTTGACCTGAAGGAAGTTCAACGCTCCACGATTGAAGCGGAAAAGATGAAAACCGTCAGTCGCCTGGCCGCGGGCGTAGCCCATGAGGTCAAGAACCCCCTCCAGATCATCAAGATGGGGATAAACTACCTGGCCAATCAGCTTCCGAAGGAAAACGTAGAATGCAAGAACGTATCCGCCGACATCATGGTCGCGGTGGAACGGGGCCGGGACATCATCAGCGGGCTCCTTAATTTTGCCACGCCCAGGGAACTCCAACGTGAAACCGTGAGCCTGGAAGACGTCGTGAACGAAGCGCACCACACCGCCCTTCACGAACTATCCCGGGCCCATGTGAGCTATACCTACACGCCCGAGGAGACCCTTAGCGAGGTCGCGATCGACCGGCCAAAAATCGTGCAGGTCCTGGTCAACCTGATCATCAACGCCAGCCACGCCATGGAGGACAGCGACCTGGCCACGATGCGGATTCATGCCATGCAGCGCCCGATAGAAGAGGTCTGTTACCTCACCCGGAAGGACGAGGATGCCCTGGCCCGGAATCCGCGTGATGTCGTGCTCATCGAGGTGGTGGACAATGGCCCGGGCATCCCCGAAGAGATGCTGCCAAAGATCTTCGAGCCCTTTTTCACCACCAAAGACACCGGCAAGGGGGCTGGGCTCGGCCTCTGCATCTGTCGCCTCATCATGGATATGCACGAGGGCGGGGTGTCGATGGAAAACCATCCCGACGGCGGAGCCGTTGC
>JAPYUI010000027.1:0-1855 GCA_029936175.1 Kiritimatiellia bacterium | reverse complement strand
CGCCTGGCGAAAGCCGGCCCGGCCCCAGCAGTCCAACCTTAAATCCGTTCCGGCGTCCGAATCCCCAGCAGGTCCAGGCCCCTACGCAAAATCGCCGCGACCAGCGAACACAATTTTATCCGGCTTTCGCGAAGGCCTTCATCGGAATCCAGGAACTTGGGGAGATTCTGGTAAAAGGAGCTGTTCAACTGGGCGAGCTCGTACAGATAATCCGCCAGCAGGTTGGGACGATAATGCCCCAGGGCCGCCTGGAACACCTCGTTGAACTGGGCCATTTTCAATACCAGCTTCCGCTCGATTTCCTCCTCCAGGTGAATGCCAAAGGCATCGAGGTCGGCTGCGGGAAAACGCGCGGCATACTTATCCATCACGCTTCGGTTGCGTGCGTAGGAATACTGAAGATACGGCGCTGAATTCCCCTTGGTATCCAAGGCTTTCTCCCAGGTGAAGGTTACCAGGCTGTGGGGATTCTGGCTCAGGTCAGTATACTTGATGGCGCCTATGCCCAACGCGCGGGCCACCTCGGCCTGGTCCGCTTCCGGCATCTCCGGGCTTTTTGCCTTGGCCATTTCCAGGGCCCGGGCCTCGGCTTCATCCAGCAGGGCCTCCAGCTTGATCACATTCCCCTCCCGGGTGCTGAAAGTGGCTTCAGGCAGGCGCATGAGGCCAAACCAGACATGGACCAGCCGCGCCGGACACGCCAGGATCCGGCTCACATGGAAGAGTTGCTTAAAGTGCAGCTGCTGCCGCTCGTCCGTTACATAAATAATGGCCTCCGGGCTGAACTCAGCAACCCGGCTTTGCACCGTCGCGAGGTCCGTCGTGGTGTAGTTGAACGCACCGTCTGACTTCTGCACCATCGCGACGCCGAGTTTCTCCGCCTCGAGATCAACGATCTTCGCCCCGTCGCTCTCCACCAGCACGCCTTTCGCCTCCAGGGCGGCCAGCACGCCGGGCAAGGCATCATTGTAGTAGCTTTCCCCGCGGTACAGGTCGAAGGCCACATCCAGCCGCGCGTATATCCGGTTGAATTCCGCGATACTCAGGTCCACGAAGTTCTGCCACAGCGCCAGGTTATCCGCGTCCCCCTGTTGCAGCTTGACGAGCTCCGCCTTCGCGGAGGCCAACCAGTTTTCGTCCTCCTTGGACTGGTTGTAACTCTTGACATAGATCCGCTCGAGCTCCGCGATGGGATCATCGGCCAGGGCGGCCTCATCCACAAAATGCCGATAGCCCATGATCATCAGCCCGAACTGGGTCCCCCAGTCGCCGAGGTGATTGTCCGCGACCACCTCGTATCCCGCGAAACGATGCATCCGGTCGAGGGCATTCCCGATCACGGTCGAGCGAATGTGCCCGATGTGCATGGGCTTGGCCACGTTCGGGCTGGAATAGTCGATTACCACCGACGTACCGACGCCGGTCAGGGGCACCCCCAGGCGTTCATCCTTCAGCAGGTCCCCGGCCCGCTCGTTCAGCCACTCCGTCTTGAGATAAAAATTAATGAATCCCGGGCCGGCCAGCTCAAGCTTTTCCACCATTTCAGGCAACGGCGCGTGGGCGGCGATCTGTTCGGCAATCTGACGGGGGGGCTGGCGGAGCGTCTTGGCCAGCGGCATGGCGCTGTTGCACTGGTAATCCCCAAATCCTTCCGCGCTGGCGCGAACCACGCCGATGCTTTCCGGGTCGATGCCCGCATCCGGGAAAGCCCCGGCCACGGCTTCCCGGGCCCACGTGGAGAGGATTTGGTCAATGGGGTTAAGATTCATGGTCAATTCCAAAAATGGATGGGGAATATAACGCCATGAAAGCGCATTTAAACCGTAAAGTGTATGAAAGTCGATTTTTGATATGG
>JAPYUI010000471.1 GCA_029936175.1 Kiritimatiellia bacterium | reverse complement strand
GCAGTTGGTCGCCCGCCACGTGTAGTAATAGGTGCCCGTGGATGGAAGCGAGACGAGTTGGGAAATCCCCGCGATGTTGGTGAAGGCCCCGACCGGAACCGCGTGGTCCCATGCGTTGGTGTCCATGCCCCCGTCTTCGTCGCCCCAGTACAGGATCGCGGTATACACGGCGTTGGACGCATCGAGGATGCCGTTCAGGGTGGCCTCGGTCGTGGTGACGCCGGTGGGGTTGTCATTGTAGATCGCGTACAAAGAGGGGGGGCACGATGGAAAGAAGGGCTGAGTTGACGTTTCGGAACCGTCGATAAAGGCCATCTCGGCAAAGGGGACATCAGCCCCCTTGGCGTACTTGACCAGGATGCTTTCTCCGCCCGCCGCCTCGTAAAAGCCGAAGGCGATACGGTAACAGCCGTATGCGTCGAGCACCACGTTGCCGGTTTCTATCCGGGGCCCGTGGTTCCAGTTGTTGTCCACGATGAGCTCCCCGCCGGGGTTGGATACATTTCCCGTGTTCGGGGTGAATCCATCGCTGAAATCGCCGTCGCCGTTCAAGTCGATGTAGACAACGGACCCGTCATCGCTGGATGTCCCAAAGGAATAGGTGCCCAGGCCCTCGATACGGGTATCGATATAGCCTTCCCAGGTAAGCATCATGTCGTCGTTGTCGATGAGTGCCGGGAAGGCGGCCCGGATGGCGCCCGCGTTCGGATAATTCAGGGCGGCATCCTGCCAGAGGTTCGTTTCGGTCGCGGCGAGGGCGAAGGCATTGGAAATCGGCTCGAGGTTCGTGTTCACGCCGTTCATGCCCTCGTACACCCGCGCGGTCAACCCGCGCGTCGCATTGAACGGCACCCTTGAACACGGCACTCGCGTCCGCCCACGCGTTCCCGTAGGCGTTCGAGGCAAAGGCGCGGTAGTAATAGGGGATGCCGTAGAGTACGCCGTTGACGGTTTCGGCATCCGGGAACCCGGTCCACAGGTCCCCGAGCGGGATACTGGACTCCCAGGCAGTGGCGTTGGTGTTCCCATCTGAACGCCCCCAGTAAATCGTGACATCCGCCAGGCCGCCGGAGAGGAGTTCCGCGTTCAGGGTGGCGTTGCCGACCCCGATACCCGTCGCACCCGGGCCGTTTCCGACCACGGGGGAGGACGCGGTGGAGAAGGGTATCGAGGGTTCAGCCCAGACCATGCCGAGACAGTTGGAGGCGGCAAAAGTGTAATAGTAGGGGGAGT
>JAPYUI010000239.1:753-5696 GCA_029936175.1 Kiritimatiellia bacterium | reverse complement strand
ATTCAACCCGACGAAAAATGTCGTGCTGTCACGTTGTCCGAGCACCATGTCCCATAGCGCGGCGTCGGAGGTGTCCCCAGGGGCTTTCTTCGCCCAGAAGGCGAGGCTGTAAGGGGTGCCCGATGAAAAAGTGTGGGATGGAATCGCGATGTAGTCCCGGTCCGCGCTGAGCGTGAGCGCACCGGCCCCCACCGCGCTGTTGGTGGTGATGCCGGAGTTCCCCTGGAGGTCGGCATCCACCAGCACGCCGTGGTTGGTGGATGCATGGTCCGAGAAATCCACATCGAAAGGGTAATGGAGCAGGGGGCTTCCCATCAGGTACAGCTCCCGGACCTCCGTCCCGGGCAGCGCATCATCGTAGATGCGCACGTCATCAATTTGGCCGTGAAAATCGAAATTACTGCTATCCGGGAAGGCTTCCCCGATGGTGTCGTAGATGAATCCGGTAAGCTCGTTGGCCTCGGCGCCGAAAAATTCACCGTCGAGGTAACAGCTTAAGCTTCCCGCCGCGGTGGCGGTAATCGCGTAGTGGTGCCACTGTCCATCGTGCGGGGTGGCAAAATCCGACTGGCGTTCCGCGCTGGTGCTGCTGCTTCTCCTGCGCAGGCCAATGGTGTTGTGCAGGGCGATAAAGAAGCGGTTGTCCAGTCGTTGCCCGATGACCATGTTCCAGCCAAGCCCGTTTTTCCTGGCCCAGAAGGCGATGCTGTAGGGGCTGCCCGAGCTGAAGGTCTGCGGGGGAATGGCTATGTAGTCCCGCTCCGCGCTGAGATCCAGCGCGCCAGAACCCACGACGCGGTCCCCGGCATTGGTCGTAATGCCGGAGAGGCCCAGGGTCCCCCCGGTCACCAGGCTCCCATGCTGCCCCCCCACAAGGTCCGTAAACCCGGAGTCAAAGGGGTAATGCCGTATGAGGGCGGACCGGGCTTGCGAGGCGAGGAGCAGGCAGACAAAGCCCATACACGTAAAACAGGCGTGCCGGATCGCGCAAGAGGCTCGGCGAAAGCTCCACATCCCATGATCATGAGTCCATTGAAGGGGTGGGGCAAGCATTTTGCCCGTTGGCCTTGCACGGGATGCAGGGCGCCCCGGGCCGCCGCCTCCCGTGCGAGTGCACGCATGACCGCGCGTGCCCTTGTCGCATGTTCCTGTTGGGGCCTGAACAAGGGTTGACCGGCTCCCTGTGCTGTGATTCGTTGAGGTCAACCCCCATTCCCCGGAGTAGCTGCTGATGCAATCCTTTCTATCCTATCTCCTGTTTCTCGTCCTGGTGCTTCCCTGTGCCGCCGCCCTGCAGGTCGCTGACCTTATCCATTCCTATGGCCGCCAGGGCGGCATCGTGGTCCAGCTCGGCTGCGACGACCTCGACCTCTTTACGACCCTTCACGGCAAGGGGCGTTTTACGGTCCAGGGACTTGACCGGGACGCTGTTGCTGTCGCCAAGGCGCGGACCCACTTGCAGGCCACGGGGGTCTATGGTCCGGTTTCCGCCCGGCGGCTCGAGGGCCAGACCCTGCCCTATAACGACAACCTGGTAAACGTGCTCGTTGTCAGCGCAGGGCAGGGGATTTCAAACGAGGAAATGATGCGCGTCCTGGCCCCCTACGGGATGGTGCTCAAGCGCGAGGGAAAGGGTTGGACGAGACGCGAGAAGGGATGGCCGGAGGAGATCGACGAGTGGACCCACTTCCTGCGCGACGCCAGCGGCAACGCCGTGTCCTCCGACCGGATGGTGGGCCCGCCGCGCCGCCTGCAATGGGCCGCCGACACGCTATGGGGGCGAAGCCACGAGATGAACAACAGTTTCCCGGCGCTGGTCACCGCCAAGGGGCGCATAATCTATATCTTCGACACGGGTATCACCGGCATGGAAGACCCTCGCCTGCCGGAAAACTGGACCCTGATCGCACGCGATGCCTTTAACGGTACCCTCCTGTGGGAGCGTCCACTCGATAAATGGGGCAGCACCTACTGGAAACAACGCGCCTTGCGCTTCTTCGGTGGCAACATGGCGCGGCGACTGGTTGTCGATGGCGACCGGGTGTACTGCACCTTCACCTTCGGCGGTGTCGTGTCCATTCTCGATGCCGATACCGGCAAAACGATCGGCACCATACCCAAGACCGAGGGCGCCGAGGAAATACTCATTGACGGTGACCAGGTCGTCATTGGCAGTCGACGGGAGCGCGAGCGCAATACGTTCAGTGCCGCCATTACATGCTACAACAGCCGAAGCGGGGAGATTGAATGGCAGGTGGAAACCGGCTGGATGGATTCGCAGATGACATCGCTGGGTGACAATGAAGTCCTCTACCACAGCGGCAAGGAACTGGTCTGCCTCGAGCGCAAGGACGGCTCACAGCGGTGGACCTTCGCCAGCGCCACGGGCTCGAAGAAGGGCAAGAATGGCAAGAAGATGCTGCTCGTCGCCGATGGCAAGGTGATCCTGGGCGGTCGCGGCGAGATGTTTGCCATCGACATCAGGACCGGCTCCCTGAAGTGGAAGTCCAAAGGCGCCGGGGGTAGTTCCATGCGCGAGTTCGACCTCTTCTACGCCCGCGGCCAGGTCTGGTGCTCGGGCGACGGCGGCATGGTGGTCGGCCACGATATCCACACCGGCGAACGGGTCAACGATCTCGATATCAGCTCCGTGCAGAGCCCGGGGCATCATTTGCGCTGCTACCGGGCGAAGGCCACCGAGGATTACTTGATCACGCAGTTCCGCGGGGTTGAGTTCATCAGCCTCGGCGGGGAGACCCACAAGCAGAACGACTGGCTGCGCGGCACTTGCACCTACGGCGTGATGCCCGCCAACGGCTTCCTGTATGCTCCGCCGCATTCCTGCTTCTGTTTTGCCGGCTCCATCTTCAAGGGGCTGAACGCCTTCGCCGGGGAAACCCGGGAACAGCTGGCCGACCGCATGATCGATGCCGGACCCGGTGCGCTGGAGAAGGGCCCCGCCTTCGGCAAGTTGGGAGCGGTCGAGACCGCCGGGGATTGGCCCGCATATCGCCATGATGCCCGCCGCACCGGAGCATCGGCCTCGCCCATTGCGCCTGACCTGAAGCGCCGTTGGAAAATCGACCTGAAAAACGACCTCACGCCGCCGGTTTCCGCTGGCGGTCGTGTCTTTATCTCGATCAAGCAGCAACACACGATCGTCGCCCTGGATGCGGAGAATGGAAAGGAGTTGTGGACCTTCGCGGCGGATGCCCGCATCGATTCGCCCCCGACGATCTTTGGCGGCATGCTGGTGTTTGGCAGTGCCGATGGGTTCCTGTACGCGGTCCGCGCAAGCGATGGCAAGCTGGCCTGGCGCCGTCGCCTGGCGCCTCAGGACCGCTGGTTGGCAGTTGAGGGGCAACTCGAGTCCGTCTGGCGCCTGCACGGCAGTGTCGCAGTACGTGACGGTATTGCCTACTGCAGCGCCGGTCGCTCGAGCTATGTCGATGGCGGGCTGTACCTCTTCGGTGTCGACATCGCGAGTGGGGATATACGATACCAGAGCGTGCTGTCGACAACCTCCGACGAGCGCGAGGATGCCAAGCGCAACGACTTTGTCTCGGCCTACCATATCGAGGGGGCGAATTCCGACATCCTGGTCGCCCAGGGTGACTACATCTACCTCAACCAGGAGCGGTTTACGCACCAGCTCAAGCATGCGCCCGCCAAATATCTGAGCAAGGAAGAAGTGACTGCCCGCCCGGCGATCAATCTCGACCACAAGGCCTATGTCAACCCGGATATCTTCAAGGTGAAGTGGCGGAACACGCAGTACAGCAACTATGACAAGCTGGCGGGGATCCTCGTCAACGAGAGCACCGGGGTTGGCGAGCGCGATACCGGGCTGCACCTGTTCACGACCAGCGGCTTCCTCGACACCACCTTCTTCAACCGCACCTTCTGGATGTACAGCAAGACCTGGCCCGGCTTCAACATGGCCAACCTGGCCCCGAAGGCGGGCCAGCTGGTGGTGGTCGGTCCGAGGAACACCTACGCCATGAAGGCGTACACCTCGCGTTACCCGCTCAGCCCCAGCTATACGCCGCAGAGCAAGGGCTACCAGTTGATCGCCGACGACAACGCCAACGAGCCGACCCTCGACAAGCGGGCCTGGGCGAAGGACAAGGGCATGGGCTTCTCCCGTGCCGCCCCGCCGGTGTGGAACCAGTGGTTGCCCGTCCGCATCAAGGCCATGGTGCTCGCGGATAAGCATTTGGCCGTCTGCGGGCCGCCCGACATCCTGAAGGAAGGCGATTCAGCCGCCGCATTCGAGGGCCGGATGGGCAGCGAGCTCCGGGTCCTTTCCGCGATCGACGGCAAGACCTTGTCGGCCCAGCAGATGGAGGAGGTCCCGATTTTCGACGGCATGATCGTTGCGGACCGGCGCCTCTACTTCTGCACCGAGGGCGGCGAAGTGGTTTGCATGGGGGCGAACTAAGACTCGCTCCGCGCCAGCGGGTCATACATGGAACGAGGAGCGAAAGAACGTTGCTTTGGCAGTGAATCCCGTCACTATCCTCCCGACTCAAGCCAGCCCACCAAGCCGAGGAATGGTCCAAATGAACATCGCCATTATTCACCTGAATGCCGGTCGTGGCAGCGGCGAGGTTTCCCGACAGCAGGCCCGTTACCTGCTGTCCAGGGGATGCACGGTGTACTTCATGCATCCTGGGAAGCCCGTGAGCCCGGAGGGGGCTGAGCATGTCGACAGTCCCCTCCATGCACCCCTGACCCCGGTACACGAGTACCTGCCTTCCGCGGGTGAGCACCAGCAGCAGGTCGGCCGGATGTCCTATGACACCGCCATGCGCTACCTGGAAGATTACGAAAAGGCCCTGGAGGCGGTCATCGACCGGGTCGATATCGTGTTCGGGCACCACGCCAACATCACCGCTGTCGCCACGGCAATCACCGCAGGCGTCGATGGCCACCAGAACCAC
>JAPYUI010000239.1:0-743 GCA_029936175.1 Kiritimatiellia bacterium | reverse complement strand
CCCGCAAGGCGGGAAAGCCCTACGCGCTCTTCCTGCACGGGACGGGCATCGAGCCGCGCCACCATGGCCTCTACGACGATCGGATCTGGGCGATGATCGAGGACGCGATACGTGGGGCCGACGGGGTGTACGTGACGACCGAATACGTGCGGGATTGCCTGGTACAACCCCTGCTCGACCTGCCGCTCGAGCGCTTCCTCGTCCTGCCCTGTGCGATCGACATCGAGGCCTTCAATGCGGCTGATGTTCCGGGCATTCGGAGGAAATACAAGTTGCCTGAGCGCTACGTGATCTGTCCCGGGGCCCTGACCGCGGTGAAGGGTCCCCAGAACATCGTCGCCGCTTCACGCGCATACGCCGACCTGGCCCAGACGGTTTTCATCGGGGGCGGGGAGCTGCGTGACGAGATCGTGCGGGACCTTGGGGACCGCGTAAGCGTCCTGGGATTCGTGCCGGCTGAAGACAAGAATGCCCTGATCAAGGCGGCTTCCATCTTGACTGCGGCCCCGGAGAAGCTGGAACATTTCGGGATCATCTATGCCGAGGCGCTGGCCGCAGGCACCGTCCCGGTCAGCTACGGGGGTGGGGGCGTGGCATCCGTTATCAGCGAGGACACCGGCATCCTGACCGAGCGGAACCCGGAGGCCCTCGGGGCCGCGATTCGGGGCTTGCTCGAGGCCCCCGATCGCCTGGAGCGCATGGGATCACGGGGCCGCAGGCGGGCGGAGGAACATTTTGCCTGG
>JAPYUI010000470.1 GCA_029936175.1 Kiritimatiellia bacterium | reverse complement strand
GAGCCGCTGGCGGTTACATGCGGCCCAAAGGTGTCATCGGAATCCAGGTCGTAGGGGGTGGTATGCCCGGTGGAGGTGTTCTTCAGGATGAAATTTTCCTGGCTGCTCGACGTTTTTATCCCGATGCCTAACCCGCCCGTCGTGTCGGAGATGTTGTTGCCCTCAATCCGGTTCCGGTCGGAAAAAACAAGCGAGATGCCTATGTCCTCGTTCCCGCTGATCGTGTTGTCCCGGATGGTGTTGCCATCGCATCCGCCGCCCAGCATGTTGGCATAGAGGTTGATGCCCCGGCCCTCGTTCCCATTGATGGTACACCCGACAATGACATTCCCGTTGCACTCCCCTTCGGGTCCCCTGAGGTGGATGCCCCTGGATGTATTGTCGTTGATGGAGCAGCCCGTGATGGTGTTCCCATTGCACTGGCCCTCGTCACCGTTAAGGAAACATCCGTAGGCGCCGTTCCCGTCGATCGTGCAATGATCGAGGGTATTCCCATTGCATTGGCCCTGGGCGCCATCGATAATGACGCCGCTTCCGCCATTCTGGCTGATCATGCAATAGGCCAGGGTGTTTCCATTGCAAGAGCCCGAGGATGTACCGTCGATGCGGACACCGGTGCTGCTATTGTCTGAAACCACCAGGTGCTCGATGCGGCTGTTGTTCATGTAAAAGCAGCGTAAACCGTAATTGAACCCGTTGACTATGCCCCGCTTGATCATCACGTTGTAGCGTTCATCCCCACTCGTCCCCTCCACGCGGATGCCGTCCCCGGCCCCCGCCCCGCTGAGGGTGAAGCCCATCAGGTCCAGGGTGACCTGGCTGGCATGGATGACAATGCCGTTGGTCGTCGAGGCCAGGTTCCCCGTCAGGTAGTAGGAGCCGGGGTACTTGATGGTGTAGGGCAGGCTGGATATCGGGGTGCGGGGTTCCAGCTGCTCAAGGGTTTTCATGGTCGGGGCCGGAGCCCCGGGTGGGACCAGGGCGCCCTGGGCCCGGGTATCCGCGGGATGCAGCAGGCAGAGGGCCGTGAGCAGGCCCGGCACAATGAGGGGGTTCTTTTTCATGGTGAGTCTCCAAGTCCATTCTGCCCGACCCGGGGATGCCTGGCTAGGCAAAAGCTCGGGGAGCCGGGTGCTATCCGTTGCACGGGGTGCTGTGTGCCCCCCGCGCTAGCGGGAAAAGTTGGCCCAGGGATGCGCAGCATCGCCCGTGGAGGACAGTGCACCGGAGGCGC
>JAPYUI010000469.1 GCA_029936175.1 Kiritimatiellia bacterium | reverse complement strand
ATGAATCATTCTGTAACGATTCCTCATCACAATGAGCGACAACGACCAGCCTGACCTCCTGCCCGCGGGGCATCGTATCGCGGGTCATGTCGTGACCCGTTTGCTGGGTCGCGGAGCGATGGGGGATGTCTACGAGGTGGTCCACGAGGAGACGGGGGAATCATACGCGCTGAAGCTCCTCAACAAGGAGATGCTGGAACGCGCCAGCGTGGTGGAACGCTTCCGCAAGGAGGCCAAGATCATGACCGCGCTGGACCACCCGCACATTGCCAAGGTGGATGCCAGCGGGCTGGAGGGGGACCGCCACTGGCTGCGCGTGGAGCTCCTGGGTGGCATGGTGTTTGAGGAGGGTGCGGAGGAGGTTACGACTCTTGGCGACTTTATAAATTTTCGCGGGGGACGGCTGCCCCAGCAGGAGGTGCTGGAATGCCTGCGACAGTTCCTTGACGCCCTGCGGTATGCGCATGGCCGCGGGATCATCCACCGGGACCTCAAGCCGGCCAACATCCTGATGCATGCGGGGGGGATGAAGATCGCCGACTTCGGGATCGTGGCCACGGTGGGTGAGGAGTGGCTGCGGACACAGGTGGAGAAAACGGTGGCGTCAACGATTGCCATGGGCGGGAAGGTCAACGGGCTGGACCTTGGCACAGTGGGCAACGCGTCGGGAGAAACATCCCTGATCGGGACCTACGCCTACATGAGCCCGGAGCAAAAGGAGGGCCTGCCGGCCACGGCACAGAGCGACATTTATGCGGTGGGCCTGATCTGCTTCCACATGCTGACCGGTCACAAGGAACCGCGGTTCAAGCTGCCCAGCCGGATTGATGACGGCCTGGATCCGTCTTGGGACAAGTTTATCCTTGGCACTTTGGAGAAGGAGCCTTCCGCCCGCCACGCCGATGCCGGAGCCGCACTGGAGGCCCTGGAAAAAGTGGCTGAGGCGATGGAAACTCCTTCAGGGGAATCGCCTGCGCAGGCGGTCAAGCCCCAGCAACCGGTCCAGGCCGAACAACCGGTCGGGGAGACCCCGTCGACCGGAACCCCGGCGGAAGAGGCCGGTGCAGGCAGGAGCGCAGACCCTACTTCCTCAACCCGCCGAAAGAGGCCCGTGCGACTGGCCTTGGCCGTGGTCTTGATGGTTGTTGTAATCCTTGGGCTGCTGAAGTTCTGGAATGCCCCGGAAACCCAACCGCCTCGTGCCGATGACGATTCATTACCCAAGGCGGGGAACC
>JAPYUI010000238.1 GCA_029936175.1 Kiritimatiellia bacterium | reverse complement strand
TCTTTCGCCGGGACAACCCGGGTGCCTCGATTTGGGGAAACAACCGCAACCAGACCATTCGATTCAGCGCGGCCGACGGTGACACCTTCCTGGTTACGGACCAGGGCTTCAGCTATTTTCGCATGGCCACCCATTCCACCGGCGGCGCAAATTTCGCCTTGAGTGAAGTTGAATTTTTCGGCAACCCCAACCTGCCACCGGAAATCCATGACCTCGACGGCGACAACCTGGTGTTTACACCCGGCTCAGGACCGCGGCCCATCGACCAGGGCACCGTGGCCAGCGCGGTGGATCCGCTCGAGGGCCCGGCGGGCTGGAACGGGGGCAACCTGAGCGTGGACATCGCACTGGGCGGCGTACCCGCGGAGGATGCGCTGACCATCGCCGGGGGTACCGGCATCGGCTCCGTGAGCGGGGGCACTGCGGGAAATCCGCTGGTCGTCACCTTCAACACCAACGCGACGATGGCCCTGGTCTCCGCCCTGCTCGGGGCCGTCCACTACGAGAACCTCAGCGCAACGCCCACGCCCGGCAGCCGGGTGGTGGAAGTCGTGCTCAGCGACGGCAACGCCGGTGTCAGCCCCGCAGCCACTGTCACCATCACCCTGAACGTGGGGGGCGCAGTCACCAGCTACGTCTGGGACGGCGGGGGTGACGGCAGCAGCTTTACCCAGGCGGCGAACTGGGTGGACGATGCGGGTTTTCCCGATGCCAATGACATCGCCATCTTCCGCACCGAGCTCGGGACCGGCACCGGCCAGGTCGACCTGGGCGGCGCCCGCTTCGTGGGCGAAATCCGCTTTGACGGGGACGGCAGCTTCACCTTGCTCAACGGCCCCCTCGCCACCGACACCGTGCACCAGCAGGCCACGGCCACCGGCACGAATGGGCTCTCCGCCCAGCTTTCCTCCTTCGCCTTCAGCGGGACCGTCGAGGGGGGCACCCTGCGACCTTCCCACCCGGCAAACCCGGACAGCCTGCTCACCGGCACCTGGACGGTGCAGGCAGGCGGCACCCTCATCCAGACCGGTGGATACGGCCTGGGCCTTGCGGACATCCAACTCGATGGCGGCCAGTTGACGCTGGCCCCGGACCCAGCCACGGCCGTCGCGCGCTTCGTCCAGGTCATCAACAACGGGACGGTCACGCGACCGCTCCATATCGGCGAGCTGGAGGTGTTCCTCCCCGGGGTGAGCCCCACCGTCAACCATGCCGGTGGCGCAGGCAGCCTGAACCCGGCGACAGACCTGGCCGTGGGGAGCGCGGGGGCCTCCATCTTCGAGAAGAACGCCACGACAAATTTCGTCAATGACCACGGCGGAAATGACGATGCCCGCCTGCTCGATGCCGCGGAAACAACGGCCGGAAACGTCTTCGGTATCACCGGTAGCGAAGCCTTTGTCACCGTCGACCTCGGTTCCTCTCGCGGCATCGGGATCATCCGCCTGCACCAGCGCAACGACGGCTGCTGCCAGGACCGCCTGCGGGACTTCAGCGTCCATCTCTTCGCCGACAACGCGGGCCTGCCCGGCGCCCTGGTCGGCACCCTGGCCTATACCAACCAACCGGCGAACAACAGCTTTGGGGAACTCGTCTTCTCAACCGGCATCGCCACGAACCCGGTCGAGAGCACGCTTAGCCTCCTGGCGGATTCAAGCATCCAGCTCGCACCCGGAACAGATGCCGTCCTCGGCGAATTGCGGGTCCCGGGCCCGGCAAGCCTGAGCGTGGACGCACCGGGCGGCGGGAACCTGTCCTTCACCGGGGACGTCGACCTGGATGGAAACCTGCTCCTCGCCACCACCGGCATGCCCACCATCAGCCTGAGCAACGTGGGCGGCGCGGGAGGGCTGGCTCTCAGCGGAGACGGTCTCCTCCTGCTGCCGACTGCGAACAGTTACGCCGGTCTCACCGAGATCAAGGGCGGAACCGTGGAGGCCGGAACCGGCAGCTCCCTTGGCGATACCGGACAAGGCACGGTGGTTGAGGCGGGCGGCGGGCTCCGGGTCTCCACCGGCACCTTTGCTGAGGCGCTGAGCCTGGACGGCAGCGGCAACGCGGTGGTGGACGGGGCACTCAACAAGCAGCCCGGCGCCAACGTGGACTGGGACGGACCGATCACCGTCACCGGCGATGCCCGGATCTTTTCCTCCGGCAATTCCCTGTTCCTGGACGGCGGGATCACCCTCGCGTCGAACGTGACCCTGAACGTGGATGCGCAGAACCGCATCCGCGTCCGGAATACCGGGATCGTGGGGGGGGCCGGCACCACCCTGCGCTTTGAGGGGAACGATCGCACGGATCTCACGGTGGCGAACCCGGGATTCCTCGGCGACATCGAGATCTTCAATGACGGACGGCTGGACCTGCACGCCGGTGGCGCCCTGGGCGATGCGGCGGGGCTGACCCGGGTGCTCGGGGGCAACAGCACCCTGGTACTCCGCAATGGCCGGACCCAGGTGGAAGATCTCGAGATCGAGGGCGATGGACGCGGGACCGAGGGCGCGATCCGCAACGAGAACAACAGCAATACCCTCCAGGGCACGATCACCCTCACCGGGGACGCGCAAATCGTGACCCGCGTCAACTCCACCCTGACCCTGGACGGCCCGGTCGGGGGCACCAACCTGGTCCAGCGGGAAACCGGCACCCTGGTCCTGACCCGCGACAATAGTTTCACCCATTTCGACCTGGTCGGCGGAGGGACCGTCCGCATACAGACCCCGAATGGCCTGGGGGGCACATCGGTATTCAGCGTCGACACGGGAGAGACCCTGGCATTCGAGGGCAACCTGCTCATCGATGGCGGATCCAACCTCAACCAGCTCGAGGCGAACGATGGGACGATCAGCGCCTTCTCCGGCACGGCCCGCCTGGACCTTTCGCTGGTCACGCAGCCCGACAAGCCCATTCGATTCAGCGGGGATGGCGACCTCGAGGTGGTGCAGGGTTTCGGCAACGCCGCGACCGGGACGAACGTATTGGAAAAGACCGGGGCCGGCCAGCTGAGCCTGCTCGCGGCCAACACCTACCAGGGGGATACCTCCATCATGGCGGGCACCCTGCACGCGGCCAACAGCGGTGCCCTGGGGCCGCCCACCGCAGACCTGGCGCTTGCGCCCCTCGCCACCCTGGCCCTGAGCGGTGACATCACGGTGCTGCGGAACGCGATCAGCCTGGAAGGCACCGGTGCGACGAACCAGCCGGGCACGCTGGTAAACGCGGATGGCAGCAACACGCTCCGTGCCGCCCAGTACGCGCTCCCCTTCTTCAGCGAGGGGGAAATACGCGTGGCCAGCAGCAGCGGCCACCTGACCCTGGACGGCCCGATGGACCTGAAGTACGGCGACCTGAGCACGGATGGCGCGGGTGATATCGCGATCACCGGAAACATCAATGGACACCCGGTTTCCTCCATACCCAACGCACGCTTTGTCCAGGTGCTGAAAAATATCCCGGGCCAGTTGCACGTGGGCGAACTGGAAGTCTTTGCCCCCGGCACCTCGGCCGTGAACGACCACGTAGCCGGCGGGGGCCCACTGAACAATCCCGACGACCTCGCCCGGAGCCCCACCGCGACCATTTTCTCCAGCAGCACCGGGGCGGGGCATGGGACGGTCGGTGCGGTGATCGACGGCCTGGAGCAGACCGCTGGAGCGACCTGGACCCATGCGCAGAGCGGCGGGGCACCCACGGCCGAGATCACCGTCGACCTCGGCAGCAGCCTGGATATCGAGTCCGTCCGGGTGCACCAGCGCAACGACGCTTGCTGCCAGCAACGCCTGGAGAATTTCACCGTGAACCTGTTTGCCGACAACGGGGGATCTCCGGGTGCCCGGGTGGGCAGTGCGACCTTTCCCGGGCGACCCGCGGTCGACCTGTTCGGGGAACTCACCTTGACCCGTACAGCGGACAGCCACCTGGCGAAGATGGGCAGCGGCACCGTGACCTTGTCCGGAACCAACAACTACACCGGGGGCACCTCGATCGCCGGTGGCATCGTGGTGGCCAGCGGAAACGCCTCAACCGGCACCGGCCCGGTCCTGGTTGAACAAGGCGGGGTGCTCAGCGGCACCGGCAGCATCGCCGGCGAGGTATGGATCGGCGTACAGGGCAGGTTGAGCCCGGGTGTGAGCCCAGGCGTCCTGCCTATCGGGTCGGACCTCGTTTTCAGCAACTTCTCATCCGTGTACGTGGCAGAACTGGATAACCCGACACCGGCGGGCGTCGACCG
The DNA here is from genome assembly GCA_029936175.1 of Kiritimatiellia bacterium. Lineage (GTDB taxonomy): Bacteria > Verrucomicrobiota > Kiritimatiellia > SS1-B-03-39 > UBA6053 > JAPYUI01. The sequence goes on along the minus strand of JAPYUI010000238.1, from coordinate 1,481 downwards.
CCTGGACCTTGGCGGCGATATCGACCTGAACAACGCGACCCTGGACCTGCAGCGCGACCCGGGATACCTGCCCACCGCCAGCGACACCCTCGTCATCGCCACCTATGGCGGAAACATCACGGGAACCTTTAACAACCTTCCCGAGGGGGCAGCACTGAGTGCCCAGGGCGAGGCCTTCACCATCAGCTACACGGCCGGCCAGGTCACCCTGACCGCAACCGGCGATCAACGGGTTTACGCCGGGCCGGACACCATGACCCGGACCGACACCAACAGCGTGAGCGTGGACCTGGCGATCCTGCTGGCCAATGACCTGGGCGGGGCCGGCCCGGGACCGCTGGCCGTCCTGAGCGTGATGCCGAACGGCGTCAACGGCGGCGGCATTACCCTGAGCAACGACATGGTGACCTATACCCCACCCCCCGGCTACACGGGCGGCGACAGCTTTAGCTACGTCGTCTCGGACGGGACGGACAATGCCATCGGCCTGGTCAACGTAGAGGTGGGCAGCACCCCCAGCGGCATCGCCGCCGTAGGTGACCCGGGGGGACTTGAACACCTGCCCAACGGGGACTACCGCATCGCCTTCATCGGCACCCCCGGGGCCTCGTACCAGATCCAGTGGACCCAGGATATCCGGACGCTCCCGGTCAACTGGCAGGTCCTGGGCAGCGTGGTGGCCGACTCACTCGGCAACATCCTGATCGATCACGCGAATCCACCGGGCACCACCCTCTATTATCGTGCGGCCCTGGACTAAGCGGGAGGACGGCAACGACCGGTCATTTTTCGAACTACTTCAGCGCGCTGCTAAAAAACGCGTCCGTCACCTCGATCATCTCATCGAACCAGGCTTGCTGGTTAAGAAACCCGTGTGGGGCATCCTTGATGACCGTGAGCTCGGCCGGGACACGCAGTTCTTTCATTCGCTGGCGAAAGGTTTCGGCATGCGTGCTGGGATCGTCCTTTTCACCCGCAATGAACCAACAGGGCGGGTCATTGTTGTCGAGGTGATGCAGCGGCGACGCAAGACGATAGGTCGCCGGCTGCCCCTCCTGCGTGCCGCCGAGAAACTGCCTCCAGATCCGGCCCCTTTCCTCGATTGCGGAAATGTCCCGCGTTCGGCCGGACAGGAAGTCTGTCTGCGCGCCCATCGGCACAGCCGCCTGAATGGCGCTGCTGAACGTTTCATAACCGCCTTCGCCTTCCAGTTCTTTTACCCCCGCGGACGTTGCAAGCAACGCGGTGAGGTGTCCACCGGCGGAAAGGCCGATCGCTCCGATCTTGGCTGGATCAATGCCGAACTCCGTTGCCTTCGCCCGCAAGAACCGGACCGCCGCTTTGCAGTCCTGGATCGCGGCCGGAAATGGCGCCTCACCACTCAAGCGATAGGAAATCGTCGCCGCGACATATCCGCGTGCCGCCAGCGCCTGGGCGATCGCCTCGTGATTGGCGCGATTACCCTTTGCCCACCCGCCACC
>JAPYUI010000468.1 GCA_029936175.1 Kiritimatiellia bacterium | reverse complement strand
GGTCCTCGTACTCCCCACTGGTCCCAACGGACAAGATCGTGTCGAGATCCATCCACTCCTGCTGGTCGAATGAGCGTTCAAGGGTGAAGAGCTGGTTGGGACGAGCCGACCAGACCAGCGATGCCGTTCCACCTCCCGCGTCATAGCAAATGGAGAGAATCCGCGGGGCGACATCGTTGCTGAGCGTCAAGGTCCCGTAGGTGTATTCACTGTGTGCGCGACCGCTCCAAGCGACCTGGGCCTTGCGGCCTGCCCCATCATCGTCATTAATCGCGATAGTAAACCCGATACGGCCCCCTGCCGGGATCGGGGCGAGGGTCGATTTGTTTACCTTGAACTCAACCGTGTAACCCCCATCGCTCAGCGCGGTTGCCGCAAACCAGTCCGCGCTCACCCCGAAGCTCGGGTTGCCGGCCTCGATATCCCGGTGCGCCCCGTTGGCACTCATGACATACTGCCCATCGAAGGCCTGACCCGTCCCGGGAATAAAATGGCCGGCATTGCTCTCGTCCACGTCGAAGAAAATCTCCACGCTGTCATCCTGCCAGGTCATGCCCCCATCCGACCCGGCGGCGGCGGAATCGGTTACGATGAGGTCGTCAAAGACCCGGACCGCAACATAAAGGGCGTCCACATCGTGGGTGATCCAGGCCGCGAAGGCATGGTCATCCGGGGTGAAATCGTCATCGCCGGTATCGAGGTCGTACACGCCCGTGTGGGGATCGATGCGAATGGTTTCCGCGCCGGGGTACTCGGCCGGGGAAAGAACGCCATCAATGCTTGGTGGCACGATCACGGCCGGACTGAGGTAGCCCCGGGTCCCGAGCAGCAAATTGCCGTAGGAGGCCTCCAGGTTGGGCGTACCGGTCCATACCAGGCTCCGCTCAAGTCCGCCGCCATTATCGTCATCGTTTACCAGGATCGTGAAGCCAATGACATCCCCAGGTTCCGGGTTTCCGATACTCGCGAGGGAGATGCGGAATTCGGCATGGTAGCCTGCAGCGGTCAGGCCGGTGCGAGCCTCCCAGGCCGCAGTGGGGCCAAAACCCGGGTTCCCCGCCTCGGTTTCGCGATAGGCATTGTTGGCGGAAATGGCGAAAGCTCCACCGCTGGAGATAATCTCCGGGTTGGTCCCGGAGGCATCCACATGGGCGAAGTTGCTGTTGTCGCCATCGATAAAAAGAACGATGCTGTCGTCCTCGCCGGTGGCCCCGTTTGCCGTTCCGGCAGCCGCATCATC
>JAPYUI010000467.1 GCA_029936175.1 Kiritimatiellia bacterium | reverse complement strand
TAAACATTCGTTGTTACCTCTTATGTCGCAATCCTATTTACCCATTAAGGGGATGCCTGACCTGGCATCCCCGGAAGTCGAGGTCTGGCAGTTCATTGAAAGCACCGCGCACACGGTGCTGCAGCGCTACGGCCTAAAGGAGGTGCGTACCCCTATCGTGGAACGGCTGGAAACCTTTGTCCGCGCGGTCGGGGACACCACCGACATCGTGCAGAAGGAGATGTATGCCTTCAAGCGCGGGGACACCACCCTGGCCCTGCGCCCGGAAGGCACCGCAGGCATTTTGCGCTACGTGGCCGGAGCCGGCCCGGATGCCGCGGATGCGCGCGTGTATTACATGGGCCCCATGTTTCGGGCCGAGCGGATGCAGAAAGGTCGCTACCGGCAGTTCAGCCAACTGGGCGTGGAGATTATTGGGGCGGCGAATCCGCTGGCGGATGTCGAGGTGATGGACCTGCAGCGCAGCCTGCTCGAAACCTGGGGGGTGAAAGATGCGGTCTTCGAGATCAACACCCGCGGCATGCCGGAGGACATGGAAGCCGTGCGCCTGGGGTTGCGCGAGCAACTGGAGCCCCGGTCGGATCAGTTGTGCGAGGATTGCCAGCGACGCTTAGAGGCGAACATCCTCCGCGTGTTGGATTGCAAACGGGAAACCTGTCGTGTCGTCACTCAGTCCTTGCCCCCGATGACCGATTTTATGAGCGAGGAATCCAGGGCCTACCTGGAGGCGGTGGAGACGGGGCTGGAGCAGTTGAGTATCCCGTTCATACGCAATCCGCTGCTCGTACGCGGCCTGGACTATTACGTGAATACGGTTTGGGAGATTACCTCATCCGCCCTGGGCGCGCAGAACGCGGTGGCCGGGGGCGGGCGCTACCGGATGGACGTTGGAGATCGGTTGATCGACGGCGTGGGCTTCGCCATCGGGTTGAACCGGGTGGGAATGATTCTCGCGGAACAGGATCCCGGCCTGATGAAGCGCCTGCGACCGCCGGTCGCCAGCCTGGTGGGACTGGGCGATGAGGCATTCAACCATAACCTGTTGCTGGCTCAGCAGCTGCGCAATGCCGGGATTCCCTGTATCATGGCCCTGGAACCGAAGGGCATGAAGGCCCAGATGAAACGTGCCAATCGAAAGGGCTCCGCTTTTGCGGTGATCCGTGGAGAGACGGAACTGGCCGAAGGAAACTGCCAGGTGAAGGAGATGGAGACGGGCGAGCAAGTCGAGGTTCCCCTCGATGACTTGG
>JAPYUI010000237.1:2572-5815 GCA_029936175.1 Kiritimatiellia bacterium | reverse complement strand
AAACGCCCATGTGTGGAATCGTAGGATATATCGGTAGTCGCAACGCCGCCCCGCTCTTGATTGACAGCCTGAGGCGCCTGGAATACAGGGGCTATGACTCCGCCGGCCTCGCGCTGAACCTTGATGGTGCCCTTACGATCCGGCGCAGCGTGGGCCAACTGAAGAACCTTGAACAACATTTGGCGGCAGACCCCATCCAGGGTTCAGCAGGCATCGGCCACACCCGTTGGGCAACCCACGGGGAACCCTCGGAACGAAATTGCCACCCCCACATGGACAGCCAGGGACGAATCGCCGTCGTACACAATGGGATCATTGAAAACTACCAGGACTTGCGCGACCGACTAGCCGGAGAGGGTCATGTTTTTCAATCCGAGACCGATACCGAGGTCATTCCTCAACTCATCGAGGCCAGGCTCAACCAGGGTACAAGCCACTTTCTTCAAGCCTTTCGTGAGGCCCTGCAGGAAACACGCGGGGCCTACGCCCTGGGCGTCGTAAATAAGGATGAACCGGACACGATCTACGCAGCCCGCCAGGGCAGTCCCCTCATCGTGGGCCTGGGTGAAGGCGAATATTTCATCGCGAGCGATGCACCTGCGATTATGAACCAGGTTGATCGCGTCATCTACCTGGACGATGGCGAAGTAGCGGTCCTTCGTCGCGAAGGCGTTGAGGTCTATCGGCTGGACGGAAGCCACGTAGCACCGGTGATACATAGCATCGAACTCCAGGATGAAGCTGCAGACAAAGCAGGTTTCGAAACGTACATGTTGAAGGAGATCCATGAACAACCACGCGTGCTTCGTCATTTGCTGCGCAAGCACACCACCAACTTGAACGACCTGAACATACAGGGGCTCGAGTTGAGCGAACAGGAGTTGAAGGGGCTGAAGCGGATCATCATTGTGAGTTGCGGTACCGCTTACTACGCGGGCATGTACGGCCGGTTGATCCTCGAGCACTTCACCTCGATCCCGGTCGAAACCGATGTGGCCAGTGAATTCCGGTACCGATCGCCCAATGTCGAGCCGGGAACGCTTGTGATCGCGGTCTCCCAGTCCGGCGAAACGGCGGATACCCTGGCCAGCATCCGGCTCGCCCGCGATATGGGCTGTACCATCTTCTCCATCTGCAATGTGCCCGGCAGCAGTGTCGTCCGCCAGAGCGACGCCGTATTCTACACCTCGGCGGGACTGGAAATTGGGGTTGCATCCACCAAGGCATACACGGCTCAATTGATGGCCTTTGCCCTGTTTTCCGTACACATGGGATCCGTACACGGAACCCTTTCGCCTGGGAAATGCCGGGAATTGATTGGACAACTGAAAAACGTTCCAGATTCGATTCACTACGTGATCGAGCGCAAGGACCTGATCCAGGCGATTGCGGATAAGCACCATGATGGACCGAGCGCGTTATACCTGGGACGGCGTTTCAATTATCCGACCGCGCTTGAAGGCGCCTTGAAAAATAAGGAGATTTCCTACCAGCATGCCGAGGCCTACCCCGCGGGCGAGATGAAACACGGGCCGATCGCCTTGATCAGCGAATACCTCCCGGTCGTTTGCGTGTGTACCCGAACCGAGGATGACGTGTACGAGAAGATGGTCTCGAACATGAAAGAAGTCGAGGCCCGCAATGGCCGAATCATCGCCATCGCTACCGACGGGGATCAGCAGGTCGCAGCATTCGCCGAAGACATCATTTCTGTCCCGGAAACACTCGAAATCTGGTCACCGATCATCAACGTCGTGGCCATGCAGTTACTCGCCTACTACGCCGCCCAGGCCCGCGGCACCGACATCGACAAACCCCGAAACCTCGCCAAGAGCGTTACGGTCGAGTAGTCTGGCCTGCACAAGTGGTTTCGTCCCGCCCATTGGCACAACAACCCTCCAGGCTCCTGCACCGCGATCGTCCAACCGGGCTGCAACGGCCCCGTTAAAAATCTTGCTTCGTACTTTTCTATCCGCCCTAAGTTCATAGGCTAATCCTATGGCGCGATTCATCATAAAGGGCGGCCGGCCGATCAGCGGGACCTTCACCCCGGTCGGCAACAAAAATGCGGCACTACCCATGCTGGCGGCCTGCCTCTTGACGGAAGAGCCGATCACCCTGAAGAACCTGCCGAATATCCAGGATGTTCGGATTATGCTGGAACTCCTCGCCGACCTGGGTGTCGACGTGAGCCATTGTAACCATTCGGTCACCCTCTGCGCAAAAAACGTGCGGTCCGGCAAACCCGATCCCGGCTTGTGCAAACGTGTCCGGGGCAGCGTCCTGGTAACCGGACCCCTGCTCACCCGGGTGACGAAGGTCACCCTCCCTCCACCCGGTGGAGATGTTATCGGGCAACGGCGCCTCGACGCGCATTTCCACGGTTTTCGGGACCTGGGGGTAACATTAAAGGGTGGCATCCCCTACGTGCTCTCGTGCAAACAACTCAGCGGAGCCGACATGCTGCTGGACGAAGCCAGTGTAACCGCAACGGAAAATATCGTCATGGCGGCCACGCGTGCCCGGGGAAAGACGACCATTTTCCACGCCGCATGTGAGCCGCATGTGCAGGACCTCTGTCACCTGCTCAATAAAATGGGAGCACGTATTGAAGGAATTGGCACAAACCTTTTGACCATTTTTGGGGTCCGGCGCATGCGGGGAGTTTCCCATCGCATCGCCCCCGATTATATCGAAGCAGGCAGTTATCTCGCAGCGGCCGCGGCTACGGGTGGAAGCCTGTCGATCAAAGGCATGAACCAGAAGGGCGTATTGCCCGTGTTGCAGCATGGCTTCGGTCGGCTTGGGGTCGACTGGGAAGTGAACCGTGGAAACTGGATGCTGCCTGCACGGCGGCGTTTCACCATTCGCGATGATCTCGGGCTCGTCGTACCCAAAATTGAAGACGGCATCTGGCCCTCCTTCCCTTCCGACCTGATGAGCGTGGCCATCGTGCTCGCGACCCAGGCACGGGGTGGCGTCCTTTTCTTTGAAAAAATGTTTGAGAGTCGCATGTATTTTGTGGATCGCCTGATTGAGATGGGAGCTAAAATCGTGCAATGCGATCCACACCGCGTCATGGTCGTCGGTCCCTCACGACTGCACGGATCCCTGCTGACCAGCCCCGATATCCGGGCCGGCATGGCCTTGATTATTGCCGCCCTGAGTGCCCGGGGGCAGAGCGTCATCGACAATGCCCAGATGATTGACCGCGGGTATGAAGATATCGATGCGCGCTTGCGG
>JAPYUI010000237.1:0-2472 GCA_029936175.1 Kiritimatiellia bacterium | reverse complement strand
GCGAGGAGGAGCAAGGCATAGAGAATCACCTGAACAAACAGGCGATACCCCGCCTGGTCCACCACCGACAACATTTTGAATCCGGCCTTCTCGTAATCGTCCTTGTACATCCAGGCGATCGCATAGAAATGTGGATGCTGCCAACAGAACATGATGGCAAACAGGAGCCAGGCACCGAGATCAAATTGTTGCGTGGCCGCTACCCAACCACAGACCATGGGCATCGCCCCGGGAACCGCACCAATCGAGGTGTTCAGCCAGGTCTTTCGCTTGAGCGGGGTGTAGATCAACACGTACGTGAAGGCCGTCATCAGGACGAGGAAGGCCGTCAGTAAATTCACAAACAGGATCAGCAGTCCCAGTCCCAGGAACACAAGCAGGATGCCGAACCCAAGGGCATTTTCAGGGCTGACCTTTCCCGTGGGTAATTCACGCGAAGCGGTCCTGCCCATCAGGGCATCGATATCGCGCTCCAAAAAGTTGTTTAATACGGACGAGCCAGCAGAAGCCAGGCCGATGGCGAACACGCTGAGTAATAAATGCCCAATTGAATCAACCCCGCGACCACCCATCACGTACCCAAAGGCCGCGGTAACCATGACCATGCGGGTAATGCCCGGCTTGGAAAGCCGGAAGTAGTGTCGGAGCGATTCGGAGCGGGGCATGGCGCGTCCGATTTAGCGACTCACCTGTGATTCGTGGATCCAACCCTGCTCATTGGGCATCCACTTGCGCCCCTCGACATCCGAGATGAGGAAGGTTAAAAGGATCGCCAGGAAGGTGAAGGCACAGATCGCAATCAGGCGAATTAGCTTCGAGGCCTCCTTGAGGTGCATGAAAAAGATCAGCACGAAGGAGGCCTTTACACATGCAATGGCCAGGGCCACGGCAATATTCATATAGCCTCCGAAATCCACCAGCGAGGCAAGATAGGTAACGATCGTTCCAACAACCAGGACCCCCAGGACGGTCGTATAGCCTTTCATGGACGTATGGGCGTGTTCCTCGTGATGTGCTTCTTCTGACATGCGGGCAACTCCTTAGATCAGGTACAAGAGCGGAAAGAGGAATATCCAGACGATATCGACAAAGTGCCAGTACAGGCCGAAGTATTCAATCTGCGGGTGGTACGCAGGGCTGAACCTGCCCTGCAGGATACAAATCAACAGCCATATCGCAATGCCTTCACCGATAATCATATGCAGGGCATGGGTGCCCGTCATGGCAAAATAAAGCGCAAAGTACAGGGGCGTACCCTTGGGGGCCTTCGCACCCGGCGGCACCGCGTGTACATCACCCGCGGAGTCACCATGACCACCTTTCGTACCATGATCACCGGCCTTGTGCTCCTCCTGGGTATGTCCAGTATGCGGTTTATGCCCGTCCGGAGGGTGGGCAGACGCCCCTTCGTCATGCTCGTTTTCATGTGCCGCCCGATACTCGCGAACCCAGCGATTCTCGGGAAAGTGTGCCATCTTCTCCGCGGTCTTGTCGTCTTTGACCATGCTCGCGACGATGTAATGGTCGTCAAAATTTTCCCCGGGGAAGAGATGGTGCTCGAACTTGGCCTTGTACTCAACCACCTTGACGCCCAGGAACACACCGCCGAGGATCATGGTGGCAACCATCCAGACCGCCATGGCGTTCTTTTTACCTGCGCGGGCTGCACAAACCATGAGCACCACCGTGTACGAACTGCCGATAAGCACCAGCGTATTCAGGAAACCAAGGAAAACATCAAGGGTGGAGGCACTGGCCGCGTAGGCCGCCGGATAGGCATAGCGATACGCGGTATAGGCGCCGAACAAACCGCCAAAGAACATGATTTCCTGAGCCATGAATAACCAGATGCCCATCATCGAAGCCTGGCTCTGCTGAACCATGTTCTCAAAGAAGTGCCTCTGGTAAGGAGGGTGATCTTGGTGTTCGCTAGACATGACTCAGTCCGTCTCCTGGAGTGTACAAACTCTCGTCCGTGTAATCGTATGCCTCCCGGGTCACCACCGGGTCTTCAGCAAAGTTGTGGGCAATCGGCGGACTCTCGGTATGCGTCCACTCCAACCCGGTGGCATACCAGGGATTCTTGGGTGCCCGGGCACCTTTTAACCAGCTGTGCACAAAACAAGAAAAGCAGATAATATAGCCAAAGGCCATGATCGTGGCGCCCGCAGTCGACAGCATTTGAAAAATCTGGAACTCCTCGGGATACACGTGGTAACGGCGCGGCATGCCCATGTACCCCACGATAAACTGCGGGAAGAACGTAAAGTTAAACCCGAAGAAAACGAGGACGGCTGACGTACGGGACCAGAACTCGGAGTACAATTTTCCCGTTATTTTCGGCCACCAGAAGTGCATACCACTGAGCCAGGCCATCATCATCCCGCCCACCATCACGTAGTGAAAGTGCGCGACGACGAAGTAGGTATCATGCAGGTGTACGTCCGTCGCCATGGTCGACAGGTACAGGCC
>JAPYUI010000236.1 GCA_029936175.1 Kiritimatiellia bacterium | reverse complement strand
AGAATGGTGGGCGATACAGGATTCGAACCTGTGACTTCTACCGTGTGAAGGTAGCGCTCTAACCAACTGAGCTAATCGCCCCCGGGAGGCGCAATATTCCGCGAAGGGGGGGCTTTGTCAAGCGGGGAGGCGGGGGCGCCGCAGGGTGATGGCTGGCTGAATCACAGGGAAAGGTGCACGCACCAGGTCCGGCAAGCCCGGAAAAGGCCGGGAGCCCGATCCAAAAGTCGCTTTACCTTTGTGCCCCGGGCTCCCTATGCTGCACCCGAATAACAGGAAAGCCGCCGGAGGCAGCTCGCGCAGGTCGACCAGGTTCGATTTTGCGCGCTGCGCCATCCGCCGCGATGCCCCACATGTCCGAGCATGCCACGATCCCCGACCCGGCCCGGCTGGTTACCGTTCGCGAACCCGCCCGGGGACGCCTGCGCCTGGACCTGGCCGGGGTCTGGCGCTACCGCGAGCTGCTGGGCCTCATGGTCTGGCGCAATACCGTGGTCAAGTACAAGCAAAGCGTGCTCGGCCTCGGCTGGGCCCTTGTCCGCCCGGTGGTTTCCATGGTCGTGTTCACGGTGATCTTCGGGCGGATGGCAAAGCTGGATTCGGACGGGGTCCCCTACCCGATTTTCGCGTTCGTGGCCCTCCTGCCCTGGACCTACTTCGCGGGCGCGCTGGCCGGGACGAGCGGCAGCCTGGTCGGGGGCACCGGCCTGCTGCACAAGGTCTATTTTCCCCGCCTGGTCCTGCCCCTGGCGACGGTGTGCACCGGCCTGGTGGACTTCGCCCTGTCCTTTCTCATCCTGGCCGGGATGATGATCTGGTACCACGACGCCATCCAGGTCGGCTGGGGGATCGTGCTGTTGCCGTTCTTCCTGCTGATGGCGATGGCCAGCGCCCTCGCCTTTGGCCTCTGGCTGAGCGGGCTCATGGTCAGGTACCGGGATGTCCAGCAGCTCGTGCCCTTCCTGGTCCAGACCTGGATGTTCCTTACCCCGGTGGTGTACTCCTCCGCCGAGGTCGCGGAGCCGTGGCGGGTGGTGTACTACCTGAATCCCATGGCCGGGGTGGTCGATGGCTTTCGCTGGGCCCTGCTCGGCACCCCGGCCCCGGACGGGCTCTCGCTGGCCGTGAGCCTGTCGGTTGTCGCGCTGGTCCTGGTCAGCGGATTATACTTTTTCCGGAAAACGGAACGAACCGTGGCGGATATCATCTGATGGGCGAGGTCGTCATACGTTCCGAAAGCCTGGGCAAGCGTTACCAGCTGGGCCTGATCCACCACGACCGCCTCGCGGACGCCCTGGCGCATCAGGCCCGGAAGGTGGCCCGGGGCTTCGGCAAGCGAAGCGGAAAGGAGACGGAAAGGGATCCCGCATCCATCCCCGCCGCGGAGCTGGCCGGCCACGGCATTCACCCCGGGGGGACCGACCATATCTGGGCCCTGCGCAATGCGTCCTTTGAGATCGAGAAGGGCGAGGCGGTCGGGATTATCGGCCACAACGGCGCCGGGAAGAGCACCCTGCTGAAGATCCTCACCGGGATTACCGAGCCCAGCGAGGGCCGGGTAACCCTGCAGGGACGGATCGCCAGCCTGCTGGAGGTCGGCACGGGCTTCCACCCGGAGCTCACCGGGCGGGAGAACATCTACATGAACGGCGCGATGCTCGGCATGAGCCGGGCCCACATCAACCGGCACTTTGAGCAGATCGTGGCATTCGCCGAGGTGGCCACCTTCATCGACACCCCGGTCAAGCGCTACTCGAGCGGCATGTATGTCCGGCTGGCCTTCGCGGTGGCGGCCCACCTCGAGCCGGAAATCCTGCTGGTGGACGAGGTGCTCGCGGTGGGCGACCTGGCCTTCCAGAAAAAATGCCTGGGCCAGATGAACGATGCCGCGCAGCTCGGGAGAACGATCCTCTTTGTCAGCCACAACATGGCCGCGATCCGCCAGCTCACCCAACGCTGCATCTACCTGCACGGGGGCGAGGTAAAAAGGATCGGGCCGACCGGGGAGATCGTGCAGCAGTACTACCGCGATGCCCAGGCCCCACGGGAAGGGGATGCGGAGGACCTGGCCACCGCGGCCTTCCGCCGGGGCGAGCCGGGGGATGAGCTCCATATCGCGGCCGTCGAGGTGCAGGGCACCCGGGGGCGCATGCCGGTCCTGCCCATGTTCGAGGCCCTGCAGGTCACCCTGGTGGTGCAGGTCGACCAAGCGGTTCGCGATGCCAGCGCGGCGATCCGCCTGAAGAATGACCAGGGCGTGCACGTGGCCACCGTCTTCAGCCGGGACCAGGGCTGCCGCATCGACATGGATCCCGGTGAAAACCGGCTGGTGCTGCACATGGCAAACCCGCTGACCCCGGGGAAGTACTTTGCCGATCTCGGCATCAACCCGTCGACCGGTACCCGGGCCTACGATCTCCTCATGGATTTTCCCCTCTTCGAGGTCGCGAACGAGGGCCAGGTGCAACACTGGGCCGACCGTGGCTTTGGCGCGATGCACCAGCAGGATGCCCGGTGGACGGTGGAGCCTCCCCCGGCGGCCGATACCGCCGGTCCGTGAACAATGTCGCTTGCCTCGGCGGCCGGGTTGGGCCACGATCCGGGCATGAAAATACCGATCCTGCTCCTGGTCATGCTCCCGCTCGTCCATGCCGCCCGCGGGGAGGCGCTGTTCGACGGCGGATCGCTCGATGCCTGGTCATTCCCGGAGGGCAGCTGGGTTGTCGAGGATGGCGCGCTCACCTGCCGCATGGTGGAGGTGAAGCAGAAAAACGGGCAACGCAAGACCCGGGGGATGGGCAATATCTGGACGAAAGGGACCTACGGGGATTTTGACCTGAGCCTGTCCTACAAGTTGTCCGCCGGCGCGAACAGCGGCGTGTTTTACCGCACGGACAAAGACAACCCGGTGCAGGGCGGGTTCGAGCTGCAGCTCATGGACAACGAGGGTTTCCAGAAGACCCACGGGAAAAAGGATGCGCGAAAACTCACCGGCTCCTTTTACGACGCGAAGGCCCCCTCCAGTGACCCATCCAGGCCGGTGGGCGAGTGGAACAGCCTGCGGTTGAGCTGCCGGGGGCCGAGCGTGAAGATCGTGGTCAACGGGACCCAGGTGATCGACGTCAACGTGGATGACTGGGATACCCCGGGGGGAAACCCGGATGGCAGCAGCAACAAGTTCAAGACGGCCCTGAAGGACCTGCCGCGAAAGGGGCGGATCGGCCTGCAGAACCACGGGCAGGTGGTCTGGTTCAAGGATATCGTGATCAAGCGGCTGTAGGCGATCAGCTGCCGGCGCACGGGTTTTCGGCGCCTCCGCGATCAGGCCAGGAGGGCCTGGATGCGTTGACCCATTTCCCGGGTCAGCGGCTCAACCGCGGTCTTGACCGTGTATCCCCCTTCCGCCAGGAAGGCCCCGATCTCGATGGGTTCGCCGAAGCGCACGGAGACGTCGCGGGGGGCGGGATAGCTGCCCTCGCCCAGGAGATCCTCCTCCAGCTTGAGCAGGGTCTCGGCAATACGGGAAAGGCTCGGTTCAGCCTTCAGGTAATCACCGGGATAGCTGTAGGCCTGGACGGCGGCAAACAACTGGTCCAGGTCGTCGTACAGGGCATCGACCGCTGCTTCCGGCAGGGCCTGTTCCTCGTCCATCAGGGTCTGCCGGATCTTGTGGCGCAGTTGCTTGACCCGCACCGGGATGCGTTCCTCCTCGGCACCCAGCCCGTGCCGTTCCTCAACCCGGGCCACCAATGCCTCCTGGAACAGGTGCAGGCGCTCGACCAGGTCGCCTTCCCTGGATGCCCCGAGGAACTCGGCCTCCTTCAGGGCAAGGATGCCTTCGCCCAGGCGATAGATCCGCTCGACGACCGGGAGCTCCGGGCGCGGCTTCCAGGCGATGCGCTCCTCGAGCGCGGCCAGGCGGGCCGCAAAACTCCCCTCGATTGTATCGTCATAGCTGTACAGGATACCCGCGGGCACGAGATAGCAGCACCGGCCTTCCGCGACCTTCTTCGCGGCACGCAGCACGATGGTCGCAACGCCCTCGTTCAACTCGTCGAGCACTTCATGGTGATGCCAGATTTCCCCCTCGGGAAAGATCACCAGGGGATACGCACCCTGCTGGACGACCTGCATCGCGGTGCGGACCGCGGACAGGTCGTTGCCCTCGCGGTCGACGGAAAAGGCCCCGCAATGCTGGAGCACCCAGCGTGAAACGGGGCCGTGCTCGAAACCTTCACGCGCGGCCATGTAGTGGAAGACCAGGCCGCTGCGACGCGCGGTCTCGACGAGGACGGAAGGATCGGCGTGATCGGCATGGTTGGGTGCAAGCAGCAGGGAGTGGCCTTCCGCAACGAGCCGGCTGACGGCTTCGACGCCCTCCACCTGCAGCTGCCGGATGCGGAATTTTCGCTTCAGGAAAAAACGGCGGCTGATCCAGCGCAGCAGGGGACCAAAGGCCGAGTTATACCTCGGCGGACTGAATACATACGGGATCTGTTTTCGATCTCGGTTCATAGGTCCAGCACTCGCTGATCTGGTCGGCATAGGTCAGGGAGACCTTCGCCTGCTTGTACGGTGTCTCGGCCAGGTGCTCGTGCGCGGCCAACAGGGCCAGGTCCCCCTGGTTGCACTCCTCGCTGAGGTGGGCGAGGAAGACCTGCTGCAATTCATCGTGCGCAATCTCGCGGATCACGTCCCCGGCCTGCGCATTGGACAGGTGTCCCTGGCGGCCGAGCACCCGCTGCTTGAGCGACCAGGGACGGCTGGATTGCTGGAGCAGGTGCTCGTCGTGGTTGGCCTCGAGGATCACCGCGTGACAATTCTTGAGCCGTTGGCGAATCAGGGCCGTCGGCAAGCCGAGGTCGGTGCAGACCGCCACGCGTACATCGCCGCAGGTGATATGAAACCCCACCGGGTCATAGGCATCATGCGGGACCGAGAAGGCCTCGATCTGGAGGTCGCCGATGTCGAACTCGCAGCCGTTGGTAAAAATGTTCCAGTGCAGCTGGCGCTTCTTCATTTTATGGAAAAGCGCCTCCACCGTCCCCCGGTTTCCATAGAGCGACAGCGGATGATTGCGCACCAGCACATCGAGTCCGCTGACGTGGTCCGAGTGCTCGTGGGTGACACAGATGCCGTCGATGTCGGCGATATCGACATCGATCTGCCGGAGGCGATCGACGATCTGTTTCCGGCTCACGCCGGCATCGATGAGGATCGAGGTGGTCTCCGAGGCCAGGTACGTACAGTTCCCCTTGCTTCCACTGGCCAATACACAGATCTTGAGACTCATCCCGGGGGGATATACCACAAGATGTGGTATGGACAAAGGAAAAACAGGGGTTTGAGGCCGAGATGGGGTAGTCTTTAGGTTCAGGCACCCGGGGCCCGGGTCCTCTTTCTTCCAGCCACGGGGCTAAAAATCCCGGCCAAGGCCGACGGAGAGGCTTTTCTGGTCGATGATCCGGCCTTCGACCCGGAGGTACCAGCCCGAGGGTCCGTCCAGTCGCAAACCGAGCGTCGACCCCAGTTGGCCGTCCTCTTTGAAGTCGATGCCGGACACCCGTCCGCTGGGCAACTCGGGCGCACCGGCAAAGAAAAAGCTTTCTTCCCCCGTGCCGCGGAAGAAGCTGAGCTGCATGCCGATGTAGGGCGCAAGATACCAGCTTTCGTTCAAGTCAAAATTCGTCGACACGTAAAAACCCAGGGTGCCTTCCACGTGTTGTTCCTTGCGCGTCTCGTCGGCGGTCAGCACGCCGGCGACTTCACCACCCGCCCGGTGGTAGCGAATGCCGTCAACCCATTGCCCACCGAGATACACGTG
>JAPYUI010000235.1:3926-5833 GCA_029936175.1 Kiritimatiellia bacterium | reverse complement strand
TTGCGGGCCTTCTTGCGGTAGTTGACCGCCTCGCCCACCCACACGCGGCCGCGCTCGTCCACGTCGATACTGGCCGGGTTGGACAACTGCTCCTGGGTTGCAAACGGCTCGACGGCCAAACCCTCAGCCACGACAAGGGGCCCCGCTGCCTGGGCCAACGAGGCGCAGGCAACGGCGACAAGGCATACGCCTGTTTTTAATGCCCGGATATCTTTCACCTGGGGAAGGGCTTGCCTGGTTTGGAAGGGCGATCCGGTTTCGCGTTCAATTTCGGGTGGCGCTCAAAGAAGGCTCCCATGTAGGCCAGCACCGCACGCATCCGGTCACGCCCCAACCGATGCCCCTCCCCTTTCACCGCGTACAGGTTGAGCTCGTAAGCGGCGTCCGGAGGGGAGAAGCGGGTCACCGAGCGGGTGTCGGAATCCTCCACGACCTCCGGCTTCACGGTCGCGCCATGGTTGGCCGCCCACAGCCCCATCGTCTCCACGGCCGGGTAGAACACCTCCCTCGGGGTTCCCCCCGTCCCGTTGAACAAGGGATCCTCGTTCCCGCAAACAAGCAGGATGGACAGGCGTGGACGATTCATGGGAAGCGGGGGCCGCTTGATCATCGCCCCGCGCATCGGCGCGATCGCGGCAAAAAGATCGGTCTCCATGGCCAGGCGAAAACAGAAGATGGCACCGCTGGAGCCCCCGGTCGCGTAGAGTCGATCCCGGTCGATCGAGGCCTGCTCATCCAGGTGGTCAACAATTTTTTTCACCAACCCGACATCGTCCGTATTGCTGATCCGGTGGCCGGAAAATCCATTCCAGCCCGTGATCCCCCGCGCGTTGCTGATGCCCTGGGGGCTGACGCTGATTACCCCCTTCGCCTTTACGAGGGCTTCCAGGAGGCGGTGGTATCCTTTCATCGGGCCACCCGCGCCGTGAAACCCGAAGACGACGGGATACTTCCGGCTTGCATCGTAGGTCTCGGGCAAGCGGACCAGCATTTCCCGGTCGTGCCCATCGTGCTTGAGCTTGACGGTATGGGTGCCTGGGCCGAGGGGCGCGGCCGGGCCGGTCAGTGGAAACAAGATAAGGGCCAGGGCGATGCCGCCCATCCATGCTGACCTGCGTATCCAAGGATTCATCATCACACCTGTTCACGGGGACATCCAGCGGCACGATTCAGGGCCGTGGGCCCGATCCCTTTTGATCCGCGAGAAAGCGGATCAAATCACGAAGATCGGAACGAAGCAAGCCGGCGGTCAAGCCCGGTGGCATCAGGGTCCCTGCATCCTGGCGCTGGGCCACCTGCCGGACGGGTATCACCTGTGTCTTCCCCGTGGCGGCATCACGGATCACGATCTGCTGCTGGTCTTCGCGCTGCACATAGCCGCTGATGACCCGGCCCGCCTTGGTGGTGAGCGTGGTGGCACTGTAGCCCTCCTTGATCTGCCGCCTCGGCCAGAGCACGGCCTCGATCAGCAATTCGACCGGCACCCCGGCACCGACCGCGCTCAGTTCCGGGCCGAGTACCCCACCCTCCTGCCCCAGCTTGTGGCATGCGACGCAACTGAGGCCGGCGGATGCGTAGACCTTGGCCCCCTTTGTGGGATTTCCACTTTTCCGTACCTCCGCGCTGAGGGCCTCGACGTAGGACGCACGGTACGGGGGGAGCCCCACCGCGTGTCCATCCGTCGAGGAGCGCAGCACCTTGTCCAGCGCAGCATCAAAGCGGCCCGCCGCACCCAGGACGGAACGGATACGCGTAGCCAGGCCTGGAGAAAGCGGTGCCGATGCCAGCTCAAGGGCCAGGGATGCGGGCCCTTCCTTGTGCCCCAGGAAGGGTAAAACAATCGCATGCACGCCTTCGTCATCGACGGCTTTGCGCAACAGGCGGTTCGCGGTCTTCGCGGCCAGCGG
>JAPYUI010000235.1:0-3826 GCA_029936175.1 Kiritimatiellia bacterium | reverse complement strand
CCCGAGCAGCTGGGTCAGCGGCGCTACCAGGTCGCCGTCCGGCTTGAGCCCCCGGACGCGCGCGGCCTGGATCAGCGCATCCAGCACGGTGGGTTCGTCGGCGGCACGATCCAGCACCCAGCGCAGGTCCCCGGGCGTTCCGATTTCAACCAGCAGTACCATCAGGCCGGCGGAAGTCCCGGGTGCTGCCTCGGGGCTCTCGAGCAGGGTGCGCACCGCTGCCACGACATCCTTTCCCCCATAGGCACGCAGCACGAAACCCAGGTGCTCGGGCTGCTCGAAGTGGATGCCGCCTTTCGCCAAGGCAGGGCGCCAGTGCGGCGCCAGGGCATGGCTGGTTTTCGTCAACGCGTAGCGGGTAAAGCGGTCCAGGGGCAGACTCGAGGCCTTCGCAGCGACCACCATGGACGCCGCGCTGCGAATATCGCTGCAGGCCACGATGGCCTCGAGTCGTACCCGGGGGTGCTCATCCACGATGCACTGGTCGAGCAGGCCGAGCGGAGCCTCCAGGCGATCCCCCCACCGTCCCACCACCCGCGTGGCATAGGCACGCGCCCGGTAGTCTTTCGCCTGCAGCAGGCGCTCGAGCAAGGGCCGGTTGATCACCTCGTGTGACTCGAAGACGCCCAGGGCCTCGAAGAGCTGATGCTCCAGGTCCGGGTCCTCGGCATCGAGCTGATCGATCCAGGTGCTGAGGGCCGGGATGACCTCTCCCGCGGGCAGGTCAGCGAGGCAACGCTTGGCCTGGTACCGCACGTAGCGCCACGAGGAGGCCAGGTGCCTGCACAGCCCGGGTGCACCCAGGGTCGAGAGCACCGGGGCCTTGGCCAGCGCTCGACCGGTCGCGGTCACCCGCCAGACGCGACCGTGCGTCTTGTCGCGATCGGGATGACGCAGGGAGGCCTGGTAGTGCCCGATGATGGGGTTGAACCAGTCGGCGATATAGATCGCCCCATCCGGGCCGATCCGGATATCCACCGGGCGAAAAGCCTGGTGACTCGACCGGATCAAGGGCGGCATATTCTCCAGGCGATGTCCTGCGCCATCGACCTCCCACGTGAATCGATCGATGATACGCCCAAAATACCCTGCGATCAGCATGTTGCCGTGAATCGCCTCGGGCAGGTGCGGCGACTCGGCCCACTCGAGGATCATGGACTTGATCCGGGTTTGCCCGATCTTCATCTCGCCGCCCCAGTAAGAGGCGGTATACCCGACCTCCACCAGGCTGGGCAACAACTCCGAGATCCCCGTGCCATTGCTCTTGATGAAGGGCTCTCCCCAGGTGCCGAAGGCCACGCCCCAGGGGTTGCCCCCGCCACTGGTCCGGCGGTAGGCATGCAACTGGAGCGTCTTCGGACGCAGTCGCCACGAACCGTGCTCATCGAGTCGGCTGATTCCCCAGGGTGTTTCCACGCGGGAGAAGGCGTGCAGGCCCTGGCAAAACAACAATTCGCCGCCCGGGCTCCAGGTGAAGGAGTTGATATTCTGGTGGGTATCCCCGGTCCCGAACCCGGTCAGCACGACGCGATGCGTATCGGCCTTGTCATCGCCGTCGGTGTCTTTCACGTGGATGAGGTCGTTGCCCTCGCCGATGTAGGCCCCGCCGTCACCGAGGGCAAACCCGGTGGGCATATCCAGTCCATCGGCAAAGACGATCGTCTGGTCCGCACGACCATCCCCGCTCGTGTCCTCGAGAATCAATAAGCGGTCATTTGAATGGTCCGTCGGCCTCGCCTGGGGATAAGCCAGGGTGCACAGGACCCACAGGCGACCGGCCGGGTCCCAGTTCATGCACACCGGGTTGGCGATCCCGTCGTGCTCATCCGCAAAAAGATTGACCCTGTACCCGGGGCTCAGCTCAAAGGATTTCAGCTCGGCCAGGATCGAGTTGTCCGCTTCCGGACGGGAGACGGACTGTGCATGTCCAGACACGGCCAGCACAAAGACCGTCAGCACTCCCCTGAAACAGGTCATCACGCGCACTGGTATGGCACACTCAGGGAAGCTCAGCGAGCTTCACGGAGCGGAAATCCACGCTCATGGTCCTGCCGCCATGCAACTGGATGCCGATCGGCCCCTCCTCAATCGCGCTCTCCGAGACATAGGTCATGACCTGTTTCCCCTGCAGCCACACCGTGTACTTTTTTCCCACGACCTCGATTTTCATCGCGTTCCAGTCGTCCTGCTTAAGCAGCTCAGCCACGCCCTCGGCCTCCACCGGGTACCCTTTACCCGAGATATAGGGTGAGCCGGTCATGTCGCGCTTGAGCGAGCCGGAAATCCCGATCTGGATTTGCTCGCGGTTGTTCCGGATGTGAATACCGGTATCGATCCTGCCCTCACCAAACAGAAACTCGAATTCCATGACGAAGTTCCGGTATTTCTTCCCGGTCCACAGGATGGAGCCCTTCTTCTTGGGTCCACTCTTGATCTTGAGCACGCCCTGTTCGATCGTGTACCAGCCGGCCTGGTCGTTGCCGGTGGGCACGACCCAGCCCGCCAGGTCCTGGCCCTTGATGATCGGCTCCAGTTTCGGGGCCGCAAAAAGGCCGTTAACCAGCACGAGAAATACGATGAGTGAACCTGTTGTTTTCATAATCGCTACCGGGTGGATGGAACCTGGGTCATCCCCAGGACGAAATCAGTTGGGCCGCCCCTTAAAGCCCTTAAAACGATGCTCCCCGCCCCCTTGATAGATGATCTTCGACTGGGCTTCGCCACCCAGTCCACTGAAGGGAAGCCAGGCAACCACGGCTTCCGGGTTGCGCTCGAACAGGATACTCGCCGCGTTGACCATGCTTTCCTCGCGGTAGTCATCGCGCTTGATCTGTACCGCGTACTCCAATGCCCGCGCGGGATCCTCCGGGGCGATACGCTGGGAATACCTGCGGCGGGCATCATCCATGAGCGGATCGTTTTCCCCCTCGGCAAGCCAGGCCTCGGCATTATCAATATCGTTCTCGGCCCAGCGCATGGCGATTTGGCTGTAGGCGCTGGAGCGACGTGATGGCATATCCATGTTATTGGCCCAATCGATGGCGGTATAGGGATCATCCTTGGCCCACGAGCCCGCAAAGTTACCGATGACCCCGTAGTTGAAGCGCTCGCTCTCACCGAGCCGGTAGCTTTCCACCCAATCCACCGCACCGTTGGCATCCTCGCGGACGTAATCACGGGAAACTTTCTGGAAGACCCAGTCCTCCAGGTCTGGATGCTCAAGGTTCTCGTCAATCCAGGCTGCCGCCTCCGGGGCGTGTTCCGGCTTCAGCTGGCCGAACACGCCATCAAAAACCGAGGCCAGGAACTCCGGGTCGTCCCGGCCCCATTTCGCGGTGCTTCGATCCACCCAGTCGAGGGCCGCCCGACCGCCGTGATCCTCCAGGGTACCGCGCGCGAGGACCCCCACCATGCGCTTGCGGAGCCCCGGGTCTTCCAGTTCCTCCACGTGGGACCTGACCGCCGCGAGATCGGTCCGGGCCCAACCCCGAACCAGGCCCGGGTAGAGGCTCCCCAGGCGCTTGGCGTCCTGCGACTCGACATAGGTCAAGGCTGCTGCCGGGTCATCCTGGCTCCAGCCCGACATCGCCCAGTGCTCTCCGCCACCTACGCGGTGTGCCCCCGGCTGGTGGTAAAGGTAGTCAAGGGCCGCCTCCCCGTCCATTTTTGCCCAGGCGTGCAGGAATAATCGATAGCTATGGTCCGTGTGCTCGGAGCGCGGGGCGTCCTCGAAGGCACGCAGGACTTCGCCTACGTTCTCCGGCGTGAGCTGCGCGAGGAGATGCGCGACAACCAGGTTACGGTTGACGAGGTCGGTACTCCGTAA
>JAPYUI010000234.1 GCA_029936175.1 Kiritimatiellia bacterium | reverse complement strand
CCTGGCGAGGAAGCGCATCCCTTCTTGCCCTGGTGGTCCCGGTCCTCAGCCTGGCAGGTGACTGGCCCCAGATCATGGGCCCCCAACGCGACGGGGTCGCCGAGGAGGAAACACTCCTGCTCAAGTGGCCCGGTACCGGACCCGAAAAGGCCTGGCAAATCGAGGCCGGGCAGGGTTTCTCGGCCCCGGTCGTCCAGGGCAACACCCTGGTCCTGCATCATCGTCCCGGGGCCGATGACCGGGTCGAGGCCTTCGCGGCGGACACCGGGAGGTCGATCTGGAAAACGCCCTTTCCCAGCAGCTACCGGGGCGGCATCAACCCGGATTCCGGACCGCGGGCAACCCCGGTGATCCACCAGGGCCGGGTGTACACGATCAGCGCGGAGGGGCGCGTCGCCTGCCTCGATATCGATACCGGCGAACAACGTTGGCAACGGGAACTCGGCAAGGAAACCCGGGCACCTGAAGGCTACTTCGGGATGGGCAGTTCCCCCATCATCGCAGACGGGAAACTGCTGTTTAACCTCGGGGCGAAAAAGGCGGGGATCGTCGCGCTTGACCTGGCTTCCGGGAAAACGGCCTGGCAGGTCACGGATCACGCGGCGAGTTACTCCGCACCCATCGCGGCCAGGCTCGGCGAACGAAATGCGGTCATCTTTATCACCCGTTACGTCACCATGGGCCTGGATCCCTCCACCGGTGAAAGCCTGTTCTCGATCCCCTTCGGCATGCGTGGCCCCACCGTCAATGCCGCCCTGCCCCTGCTCATTGACCAGCGCCTCTTCCTCACCGCGAGTTACCGCGTCGGGGCCGCCATGTATGAAGTGAGTGAAACCAACACCCGGAAAATCTGGGCCCGTGATGACGCGCTATCCAGCCAATATACCAGTGCGGTGTACCATGCGGGCTACCTCTTCGGCACCCATGGTCGCGAGGATATTCCACCTGCACACCTGCGATGTATCGAAGCCCGCACCGGCAAGGTACAATGGTCAAAGGACAACCACGGGGTGACCCATCTTATCCGGGTCGGGGACCACCTGCTGGCACTGACCATCGAAGGCAGGCTGTCGCTGATCGAGGCCAGCGCGGAGGCTTATAAAGAATTAGCTTCGCATAGGATATCGAGGGAAACCACCCGGGCCTTTCCGGCCCTGTCACGGGGTCGCTTGCTGGTGCGCGGCTCGAACGACGGGAGCTCGGGAACACTGTCCTGTTTCGTGGTCGGGAAGCCCTGAACCCACACCGGGCCACGGTCCTGCGGACACCCGGGGTTTAGCCGGGCAGGAACAGGCCGAAATCATGCGGGTGCCGAGGATTACTCGTTCGGCTCGGGCAGCTTGCGGTACAGGGTCGCGAGACTGATCTTCAAGGCCTTGGCCGCCGATTCCTTGTCTCCGGCGTGATAGGATATCACGGTGGCAATATACTGGGCTTCCTTCTGGCGAAGAAAGGCCTTGAGAGACTTGCCCATGAAGCCATCAGCCCCTTCCGTACCACTGCCCCCATCGCTACCGCCTCCGGCACCAATCGACCCGCGAATCTTTCCCGGCAGGTCCTCGGCGACGATTCGGCTACTCTGGACAAAGGTACAGGCATGTTTAATCGCGTTCTCGAGCTCACGCACATTGCCCGGCCACGCATAGTTCTCGAGAAGGACCTGGGCCGAGCTGTCGATCGTCGGCATCTCTTCCGGGTTCTGGTAGATTTGCCGCATAAAGTGATACACCAGCGGCAGGATATCTTCTTTCCGGTTGCGCAAGGGGGATAAATGGATAGGAATGACGCTCAGGCGATAAAAGAGGTCCTCGCGAAAGTCTCCCTTGGCAATCATGTCTTCCATGTCCTCATTGGAGGCCGCGACCACACGCACATCGATTTTGCGGGTCTTGGTACCCCCGACTTTCCGCACTTCCCGCTCCTGGAGGACGCGCAGGAGCTTGCCTTGCAGGCTCTTCGGCATGGATCCGATCTCGTCGAGAAAAATAGACCCCCCATCCGCGGTCTCAAACAAACCTTCCTTGTCGCCACTCGCACCGGTGAAGGAGCCCTTCACATGGCCAAATAATTCGGATTCAAGCAACTGTTCAGGAAGGGCGGCACAGTTGATAGGAACAAAGGGTTTCTTCTTCCGCACGGAATTTGCGTGAATGGCCTTGGCGATCACCTCTTTGCCCGTGCCGCTTTCCCCACCGATCAAGACCGTCTGGTCCGTCGGGGCAACCCGCATGACCATATCGCATATCTTCCGCATGTCCGGGCTTTCCGCCACCATGTTTTCAAACCCGTAGCTCGCCTGGATTTGCGCCTTGAGCTCCTCGTTTTCGGAGATCGCCCGGCGGTATTCCAGCGCACGCTGAACCGTGATCAACAACTCGTCGACCTTAAAGGGCTTCGTCACGTAGTCAAAAGCCCCCAGCTTCATGGCCTCTACAGCCGTTTCCACCGACGCATAGGCCGTGATCATGATCGCCGACATACCCGGCTTCACAGATTTCGCGTACTTGAGCAGCTCGATTCCGTCGACCGGGCTCATCCGGATGTCGGAAATCATCAAGTCGAAGTTATCCGAGGCCAGGATGTCCTTGGCTTTATCCCCCCCCAATACCGGCTCGACCTCAAAGCCCTGGGAACGCATCAGTGTACTCAGCACACTTAAAATGCTTGGCTCATCGTCTACAAGGAGTATTCGAGACATACGGTTCCCACTTTCTTGAATATAATACAACCACCCCAGGCCAGTTATAAATTTAGGTGAAAGTGAGCAGGTATGTAAAGAAATATTCTCAAATTATCAAATTAATTAAACCTATGGTCCCGTTCCGCCCAGCCGTACCAGATGACGCGTCGGAAGGGTATGTTTGGCATATTTTGTACTGAATTCGCACTTTTGCCGCCCGCTCATCCTTCCACGCTTTCCGCCACAAGCTCTCCAGCGCTTTTTTCGCCCTTGTGGGCCAAGGTGTCAAAAACCTCCCGCAGGCCAGCGATCATCTCGATCCTGGGTGGACCATCAACCAGCAGCGGTTGCAGGGCCGGGATGATGTTCCCCGGGCGGGCAGCACCCTGGATGAACTCCGGGCACAATTCACGACCGGCGATGATATTGACCATGCCGATGTGGGGAATCTTCACCACGCGCTTGGCCACCGCGTAGGTCAGGGGCGCGGTTTTGTACACAACCACCATCGGGCAACCCAACAGGGCGGTTTCAAGCGTCGCCGTTCCGGAAGCCACCAGGGCCGCATTGGCCTGGATCAGGATCTCCCGCGTCTGGCCCGTCACGCAGTTCACCCCCTCCGCGTCCCCCACCAGGGCCTGGATCCGGCGGGCCATATCGACCGAGGAGGAGGCGATGATGGCCCCGACCCCGGGTTGGGTCACCCGAAGACGCCGCAGGGTTTCCAGCATGAGCGGCAGGATCCGCTCGACTTCCTGGACCCGGCTCCCGGGTAACAGCGCCAGCCGGGTCTCCGCGGGCCAGGGCAATTCGCCACGCGGGGCATCAAGAGCCGCAGCCACGTCCTCCACCAGCGGATGCCCGACATAATCCGTGACCAGGCCCGTCCCTTTAAACACCGCCACCTCAAAAGGGAAAATGACCAGCAGGCGGTCCAGGTACTCGGCCATCCGGGCGATGCGGCCGCGCTTCCACGCCCAGACCTGGGGACAAATGTAATAGATCACCTTGATCCCCCGCTGGTGCATTTGCCGGGCGAAGCGCAGGTTGAAGCCGGGATAATCCACCAGGATCACCGCGTCGGGTTTCCGCGCCTCGACCGCGGCGATCATGTCCCGGAAAACGCGCCGGAAAAATCCATAGCGCTTCAGGACCTCGCTCACGCCCAGCACCGCCATGTCCGCTATATCCACCAGGGTTTCCACCCCCTGCGCACGCATGTGGTCGCCGCCAATCCCCCAAATCTCCACCCCGGGCATCTCCTGATTGAGCTCGGCAACGAGCTTGGCCGCATGCATATCACCGGAGATCTCCCCCGCGATCATCATCAGCGATCGACTCACGACGAGGAAACCCGGACCTTTTGCGTAATGGCCACCGCCAGTCGAAGGGCCTCCGCACCGTGCTCCCCGCTCACCTTTGGCTGACTGTGATGCAGGACACATCCAGCAAAGGCCTTCAATTCATTGGTCAGGGCGTCCCCTTTTTCGATGGGGATCTGCTCGCGGACGATGCCTGCCGCGGTCTTGCGGTGCAGCTCGCCTTCCTGCGCCTGGTAATCCAGGCTGATATAGGCATCGTCATAAAATACGCGGATCTTGCGCATCTGCTCCGGGCTGATCCGGCTGGCCGTGACATTGGCCACACAGCCATTTTCAAATTGCAGCCGGACATTGGCAATGTCTTCCGAGGGGCTCAGCACGGGAATCCCCACCGCGTGAAAATCGACCACCTTCGCCTCCACCAGGTGCAGCAGGACCTCGATATCGTGGATCATCAGGTCCAGCACCACGCTGACCTCGGTTCCCCGGGGCATCTGCCCCTCCCGGGGAGGAGGAAATGGCGCGAGGCGATGGGCCTCGATGAATCGGGGACTTCCCGTGTACTGTTCCAGTGTGCCCAGCACCGGGTTAAAGCGCTCAACGTGCCCGACCTGCAGGATCAGGTTGCGCTCTTGTGCCATCGCCACGAGCTCCTCCGCTTCACGCGTGGTCGATGCGATCGGCTTTTCCACCAGCAGGTGAAGCCCCTGCGCCAACAGTTCACCCGCCACCTCGCGATGCAGGTGGGTCGGCACCACGACACTCGCGGCATCGACTTCCGCAGCCAGGTCTTCCAGGCAATCAAATGCGCGTGAATGGTTGGCCGCGGCAATCTCGGCCGCCCGGGCACTGTCCGGGTCAAACAGCCCAACGAATTCCACCTCATCCAGTTCACGGTAAATCCGGGCATGATGTTGCCCAAGGGATCCCACGCCCACCACGCCCACTCGCACTTTTTCACGCATCCAGGGTTCTCGCCTCTATGGCTATCTTCATGTCGTCGGCCTGCTGGATGACCGCTTCGCGCTCGAGCAGGACCGTCCGGCCCGCCTCCACCGCCAGGGCCGTCGCCCCGGCCTTCTTCATCGATTTCAGCGTGCGCAGGCCAACCACCGGGATGTCAAAGCGCATATCATGCGTCCGCCCGGCCATCTTGACCACGACGGCTCCATCACCGCCCAGCTTACCCGCGCGCTTGATCGCCGCATCGGTGCCTTCAAAGGCTTCCACCGCGAGAATCGTTCCCTCCTTGACCACCACGGTCTGGCCGATGTTCATCGCACAACAGCTGCGCGCCACCTCGTACCCGTAATCGGCATCCCGGCCTTCCTGCCCGGTAAAAGCCCGGGCGGTCAGGGTCCCCGGGGCCGGCATGGTCGATTCCATGAACAGGCTGGCATCGGTCAATTCCACCCCGACCTTGGCCAGCTCCTCGGCAATCGCGCTGAAGATCGTATCGGCATTCTTGCGCTCCAGGCGCCCGAGCATGTCCCGCATCGCCTTGTCGAAGCGCAGGTTGAACAGGTTTTTCGGTGAAATCTGGCCGGCCATGACCGCTTGGCGCACGCCGCTGCCCTGGTAGGCCTCGACAAAAGGCCCCAGTTGGCCGACGTACATCCATTGGACCTCATCCGCATAGCTTTCGATGACCGGATCCGTCTCCCCCTTGAAAGCGGTCACAAAAATGCGCTCCACCCCCTGCTTGCGCGCAGATTCCGCCAGTTCCCGGGGATACGCGCCTTTACCGGCTATAATGCCCAATGACTCCATGCAGGGAAAAGACCAGAAACGACCGGGGAAAACAAGTTTCGTCGGACCGAGAAGTCACCCGGGTGGATTCGCC
>JAPYUI010000233.1 GCA_029936175.1 Kiritimatiellia bacterium | reverse complement strand
GCCGTGTTCCGCGGCGTACCCGGCCAGGGA
Organism: Kiritimatiellia bacterium; assembly: GCA_029936175.1. Lineage (GTDB taxonomy): Bacteria > Verrucomicrobiota > Kiritimatiellia > SS1-B-03-39 > UBA6053 > JAPYUI01. The sequence goes on along the minus strand of JAPYUI010000233.1, from coordinate 5,833 downwards.
TGCCAGGCGCGCGTCATCCGCCTTGCGCCCGGTCGCCAGGCGATAGGCTCGTGCCGCCTGCTTCTCCAGCCCCGACGCCTCCTTGCTCACCCGCTCGGCAAAGGCCTTCGCCATTGCGAGGTTGAATTTATTGTTCATCAGGGACAAGGCCTGCAGGGCGGTGATCGTCTCAATGCGTTTCGGCGTACTCTGGGAACTGTCCGCACAATCCAGGGTCGTCATGAAGGGATCGGGCTGTGAACGCACAATAAAACGATACACCGAGCGTCGATGAGAGCGCGGATCCATCGGGTCGTGTAAATGGTATTCGTAATGCGGCGAGTGGGTGGTTTTTCTCAAGGCAAAGAGGTAAAACCCGGGGCCATACATTTTCCGGTCCAGGGTGCCACTCACCGCCAGCACGCTGTCGCGCAGGGACTCGGCGTCGAGCCGTCGCCGGTTCATCCGCCAGTAAAACCGGTTGCCGCCGTCGATCTGCGCAAAGTCCTTGTTATGGGTGGAAGCCTGGCGATAGACCGAGGAGGTCACGATCTGTTCATGCAACTTCTTGAGTGACTGCCCACCATCCCGAAACTCCACCGCCAGCCAGTCCAGCAACCCGGGATGCGAGGGTGCCTGGCCCATGCGGCCGAAGTCATTGGGCGAATCCACGATCCCGCGGCCGAAATGGTACTGCCAGACGCGGTTGACAATCGAGCGCCAGGTCAGGGGGTTATCCTTCCGGGTAATCCATTCGGCCAGGGCGGCCCGGCGGGCGCTTTCATCGTGACCCTCGGGCAGGTTGAAGCGCCAGTCCGCCCCCGCGCTAAGCGGAACCGTTCCCGGGCCAACCCGTTTACCCGGCTGCGTAACCTCTCCCCGGTGCAGGACATGAATCTCCCGCGGGCCAAGCCCTTGCCGACCGATAAAGGTCCCCTTGCCCTTGTGTACCGTTCCCGCGTACACCTTTTGTCCGCTCGGAAACTTCTTCATGGCGGCTTCCTTCTCCCGCAACTGCCTGTCCAGCGCGCTGCGCTCAGCCTTGACTTCAGGCGTGCCGACCTTCGCCATCAACGCCGCGTGCTCCCGCTCGATCCGGGCAGCCAGTTCCGGGTTCTCTGCCTCCCGCTGGGTGGGAAAGATGCTGTCGACCAGGTTGCTGCGACGCCAGCGTACCGGGGCCTCGATCGAGTCCAGGGAGCTCACCTTGGCCGTGGTCGCGAGGTTTTTCGGCTCACCGTTGAAGACCGCGAACTCCGCAAGGGCCACCATGTACCGATCCACGCGGTGAAAGAGCCGGGTCGCGGTCAGGCGGACATAGCGTCCCTTCGCGTTATCGCAGACGATCCGGAAGGGATTCAAGCCCGGGTTGGGCAGATCCCCCTTGGTGCCGTCATAAACCAGGCGCACGCCCTGGTTGAAACCCGGGTCATCGGACGACTCAATCTTGAAGCGCAGGGGAAAGCCAAAGCCCGCACCGATACCGCCGAAGTCGTCGTAGCAGGGACGCAGCACGATTCGCCGAAAGCTTTCCGAGGCCCCCAGGTCAAGCTGTACCCACTTGGGCGTATCCGGATCCTTTACCATCTGGCTGTGCCAGCCGTGCTCGGGCGGCTTCTTCAGGCCCCGCTTCTGCTCCCGGATCTCGGCCAACTGCTCATTCAACGCCTTCAGGCGTGGGCCGCCCGCAGCCTTCACCCGGTTGTCGAGGGCCTTTTGCTTTTTCCTGATCGCATCGATCTCGTCCCGCAGCGCGACCTTCTGCCTGCTGACCTCCTCGGAAACCTCGACGTCCCGGTCGGCCCGGTCGATGGAGGCAAATACGGATTGCAGGCTGTAGTAATGCTCCTGGGTAAAGGGGTCGAACTTGTGGTCATGGCATCGCGCACATTGGATCGTCAAGCTGGTGAAGCTGTTGAGGGTGTTGCAGACCATGTCGTCGCGATCGAGGTTGCGCGCAACCTTGCCGTCGATCTTGGTCTCGGGCACTTCCGCGTGACCGATAAAATCCCAGGGGCCGGCCGCGATGAAGCCCATGGCGATGATCCCGTCCGGTTCACCCGGCGCAAACACGTCCCCTGCAAGCTGTTCGCGCACGAACTGGGCATAGGGCTTGTCGTCGTTGAAACTGCGGATCACGTAGTCACGATAGGGCCAGGCGTTCGACCGGAGCTTGTCCTTGTCGTAGCCGTGGGTATCCGCGTACTTGACCACGTCCAGCCAGTGACGCGCCCAGCGCTCCCCGTAATGCGGTGAAGCGAGTAAGTTCTGGACCCGCTTTTCATAGGCCTGTGGATCGGTATCGACCAGGAAGGCGTCGATTTCCTCCGGGCTGGGCGGCAGGCCGACCAGGTCGTAATAGACACGGCGGAGTAGGCTTAACCGGTCGGCCTCCGGGGCCGGAACCAGGCCGCGATCCACCTGCGCCGCGCGAATGAAGGCATCGATCGTGGTGCGGCTCCATCGATCCGGTTTCAGCCGCGGAACCGGCGGTCGCTCAAGTGGCCGGAAGGCCCAGTGCGATTCCCACGCGGCCCCCTGCTCAATCCAGGTGCGAAGAATCCCCACCTGCTCCGGGGTAATCACCTTGCCGCTTTTGGCCGGCGGCATGCGCTCCTCCGGGTCCTGGTGCAGCAAGCGCTTCATCACCTCGCTGCGATCCGGATCCCCCGCCTTTATAACCCAACGCCCCGGGGCCAGCATCCGCATCGCGCCCTCGTGGGTATCCAGGCGGAGCTTCCCCTTGCGCGCCTCGGCATCCGGACCGTGACACTGGTAGCAGGTACTTGACAAGATAGGCCGAACATCCCGGTCAAAGGAAACCGAATCCGCATACGCCGGGGCGCAAAGGAGTATTCCCCATGCCATCCACCAATAGGACTTCGATGTGTAAGACCGTTGAATCATAATGCCGGGTTCATCCTAACCGCTACTAGGGGATCATGCAATTCGTCAAAGCGGAATAAGCCCCCGTGAAATCGTGGATGGCCTGAGACGGGAAGTGGATTGCCAACCGTTCAAAAACGATGTATTTAACATTTTAACAGCCGATTACGCGTCTGATCTGCCTAAGCCGGATGAACGCATAATCGCTCGCATTAACGAAACCCGAAACCCATGATGTTCAACTCCACGATCGACCGGTGTCGCGCCGACACGCGCTCGCTTTATCACCGTCACCCACGGGGGGAACCCCACAAGGCCCCGGCATGATGCATCCCCTGCACCTCATCCTGTTCACCAGCCTGGTCATTCATGCCACCTACGCGGCCGAGGCGCCCTACGTCTTCCCTCCGGTGAAAGACTTGCCCGAACAGGAAGGCCTGGCCGACCCCTTCCTCAAGCCCGACGGAACCCGGTTGACATCCACGGCGGAATGGCCCGCCCAGCGCAGCTACCTCAAGGCCATGCTCGCGCACTACCAATATGGGCAGATGCCCCCGCGCCCGGGAAAGCTCCGGCTGAAAAAAGTGGATCATCACCCGGTTCTTTCAGGAAAGGCCATTCAGGAAACGTACGCCATCCACCTCAGCCGAAAGGGGAAGGCCTTGCAATTCCACTTCTGCCTGATCCGACCCCGGGCCGATAAGCGCTACCCCGCTATCGTGAAGAATGGCCATGTGTTTTTCGAGGAAGACAACAAGAGCGGTCGCAACGACCGGGAGGCCGCCCGCCAGGCCGTCGAGCGCGGTTACCTGCTCTGTAAATTTAACCGGGAGGAGGTCGCGAATGACAAACCCGGTAATCGCACAAGCGGCGTGTTTCCACTCTACCCGGGATACGACTGGGGTACCATCGCGGCCTGGGCCTGGGCACACGGCGTGGTCATCGACGCACTGGACCAGCTCGGGCATGCCGACATGGAACGCCTGGTCGTCACCGGGCATTCCCGCGGGGGGAAAACCGCCCTGTGCGCGGGCATTTACGACGAACGCGTGGCCATCACGGCCCCGAATTCATCCGGGACAGGCGGCACGGGAAGCCTTCGCTACTTTGAAACAGGGCAGAAACCCCAGCAGATCTCGCACCACAGGAGGCCCTTTTCACATTGGTGGGTGCCCCGGTTCCATGCATGTGCCGGCCACGAGAATCGCCTGCCTTTCGATGCCCATACCGCCAAGGCCCTCATCGCCCCGCGCGCCTTGGTCAATGCCCACGCCCGGCAGGACTACTGGGCGAACCCCTACGGCACCGAGTTGACGGCCCGGGCGGCCGATGTCGTTTTTGAATGGCTGAATGCCAAGGGCCGCCAGGGCCTTCACTGGCGCGAAGGCGGACACGCACAGGGTGAGGAGGACTGGTTGGCCCTGCTCGACTTTGCCGATGGGCAGTTTTTCAACAAGCCGGCAAAGCGCAGCTTCACGATCCTGGCCTACCCCCAGGCAACGATTCCCATCCACTGGAAGGCCCCCTGACGGGGAGACCCCACGTCCCCACACAAACACATACCCGCAAAAGGTATTCTTATCATTTTTATCTTTTCTAAAGAGGCCAATGATCCATGATGCCCGTGGCACATAATCGCACCCAACAAGAGAGAATAGATCATGGACGCATCGGAATTCACGGTTAAGCAGGCACTGGAAACCACGGCTAAAAGCAGCGAGCTCTCCGAGCGGGAAAAACATTTGGTCGGGCTGGCCGTGACCCTTACACGCGGTTGCCAGGCATGCAGTGGACGTCGCATGGAAGAGGCACTCAAGTCGGGTATTCCTTATGCCAGTGTCCAGGCCACGATTGACCTTACGGCCGCAGTAAATGCCGGGGTGGTCCTGCGCACGGCCATTGAAGGTGCCGCGCGACATGCCATCGACGAAGCCTGCAGTGGTCCAGAATGCGCCGTGGGAGCGGAGTAAATAGTACGCGGTAACGAGGATCCCGCATTTCATCCTGTTCAGCCTCCTCACCGGACACCTTCTACCAGGGCGCGGTATACCCTTGAGCATTCGGACTCCAACTGGCAAGAGAAAGGGCATGAGACAACTTCTGCTTTTTTTATTTTCGTTCCTTTCGGTCTTCAACCTGCGCGCAGCCACGCCCAGTCAGCAGGATCCGGACCTGCGCTGGCACGGTGAAAAACCCAACATCCTGTGGATCATGATCGAGGACTGGTCGACGGACCTCTCCTGCTACGGCACGCCGCTGGTACATACACCGCATATCGACCAGCTGGCCCGGGAAGGGATCCGGTATGAATGGGCCTTTACCACCTCGCCGGTCTGCTCCACCTCGCGTTCAGCGATGATGACCGGCTTTCACCAGAACTATATCGGCGCGAACCAACATCGCACGGCCAGGAAGCAACCCCTGCCCCACGGGATCAAGCCCATCCCGCACCTGCTCGCGGAAGCCGGGTATTACACGGCCACCATGGCGGGCAAGAAAACGGACTGCAATTTCACCACGGAAAAAAAGTTGTTCATGGGGACCGGCTGGAAGAACCGGAAAGCGGGACAACCGTTTTACGTGCAGGCGACCTTTGCCGATACCCACCGCAATTTTGTCCGCGACCCGGAACGACCCATCGATGCCGACCAGGTCAAGGTCCCTCCCTATTACCCGGACCTCCCGCTGGTGAGGCGTGACTGGGCGAACGGCCTGGAAACAGCCCAGGTGGTTGATCGAAAAGTCGGCTCGATGCTCAGGCAACTCAAGGATGATGGACTGGCCGAAAGCACCCTCGTGATATTTATCGGGGACCACGGCCGTTGTCATATCCGTGGGAAGCAATTCCTTTACGAGCCGGGCGTTCGGATTCCCCTCATCATCCGGTGGCCGAAACACATCCAGCCCGGTTCCGTCTCCGGCGAACTCGTCTCGTCGCTGGATATCTGCCGAACCATCGTCCAACTCG
>JAPYUI010000026.1:32076-33652 GCA_029936175.1 Kiritimatiellia bacterium | reverse complement strand
GGACGAGTCGATCCGGCAAAGGGCGCTTCTTCTACACCGAGCTCGGGCATGATCTGCGCTCGCTTGACACGGATTTTGGTCGCATGCATGTGTTCGAGGGGGTCAAATGGGTTATGGGGAAGGATTGAGCGGGCGTCCGGGTGGTGCAAGAGGGGCGGGTTCTCGCCTGCAGCATGCTATCTCGGCCAGGTAAGCGTGCCTTGTGCCTGGTGAGGCACCCGGCGTCCGGGCTGCCCGGGCAAAACGTGGGACCCGTTTATTGGTTCGATTACCGGGTCCTAAACCTTCACGGTTTGGACATATTTCAGGGATAAGACGGAAAGACGGCAATCGGGCTTATATTGTGCACAATTTTCTTCCTGAAATGGTTATTTTCCGTCAAATTTACCGGTAAATATGCGAACTTTAAACCAGTCCATTCGTAGTCTGTTGCGTTAGCATTCAGCATGAGAAAAAATTCGGAGCCCGTATGAATCGATTCAGCTTGGTCCTTGCCGGATTGCTCGCCGCCCCCGTCGCCGCCTTGCATGCCATCCCGGTTGATTTTCACAAGGACGTGAAGCCGATCCTTGAGTTCTCCTGTATCAAGTGTCATGGCCCGGACAAGCAGAGTGGCGAACTGCAATTGCACACGAGGTCATCCCTGGAGAAGGGGAGTGAAAACGGCGCGGTTGTCGTTCCCGGAAACCCGGAAGAAAGCACGCTGTTCAAGCTGATTTCTCTCCCCCACGAAGACGGCGACATCATGCCGTCCAAGGGCAAGCCGCTGAGCGGGAGACAAATCCTCGTGATGAAGCAGTGGATCCTCGACGGAGCCGAGTTCCCCAAGAATGAAGGCCTGATCGCCCGTCAGAGCCAGAAGCCCAAGCTCTCCGGCAACGATTTGAAGGCCCTGGCCGGCATCATGAGCAACGACGGATCGGCTACGGTAAACGATCTGGCCGCCAAGGTCGACGCCTTGATCGACCTCGAGAACAAAGGGCGTGATCTCCCGGTTGCAAAGGAAATAAACGACCTGGCCTATCTCCGCCGCGTGTACATCGATCTCGTCGGTCGCATCCCGCGCATGGAAGAGATCCAAGCCTACATTCAGGCGCCGAAAGCTGACCGGCGGGTCAAACTGGTGGACACGCTGCTCGCGGACGAACGCTTTTCGGATCGCTGGACGGTATTTTTCGCCGACATGGTTCGCATTCGCAGTAACGCCCAGGGCGGCAACCAGCTCCTGGCCTACGTGCGGAATTCCATCGAGGAGGCCAAGCCTTACGACGAGATGGTCCGTGAGATGGTCGCGTCCAACGGTCATCCGGGGAACGCGCCGGAAGTCGGCTACATCCTGGGTGAGAATGCGGATCCGATGGCGCTAGCCGCGATGACCGCACAGACTTTTCTCGGAGTACGCCTGCAATGCGCGCAGTGCCACGACCATCCCTTCGACCACTGGAAGCAGAAGCAGTTCTACGAGTTCGCCGGCTTTTTCGGCAAGACTAAGCGCATCGAGAGCAACTTCAGCAAGGTCACCTACACGACCGAGACCGATGAGATGGCGATCAAGTGGCCGCCCGAAGGGAAAGGG
>JAPYUI010000026.1:0-31976 GCA_029936175.1 Kiritimatiellia bacterium | reverse complement strand
TCAAACCGAATTTCCCCCTGGAGTTTGTGAGCCTCCGCCATGGCAAGCAATACGTCGACCGGCTCTCGAAGAAACGGTTGAAGGAAAAGACCACCAAGCAGGCGGGTGCTTCGATCGATGACCTGCTGGACAGCGCGGATGCCACGGTGGAAAATTCCGGCCGGGGCGTTGATATTCTCGATGTTGCGGCCGACCTCAAGAAGGACATAAAGAGCCTGGACATTGAAGGCGATCTTTACCGGATCAGCGAGCTGCGCAAGGAACTCGCCAATCGCTTGACGGATCCCCAAAACCCCTATTTCGCCCGCGCATTCGTGAATCGGGTCGTCAACGAGCTGCTCGGCACGGGCTTCTTCATGCCGATCGACGATTATTCCGAGAACGCTGAGATTTACACGCCGGAGACCATGGAATTCCTCTCCCGTGAGTTCGTCGCCAGTGGCTTCGATCTGCGCAGCCTGGTTCGGATCATCGTCCACACCGAGGCCTATCGCCGCGGTCAGTTGCCCGCCGGCACGGATCACAAAGTCGTTCATAAGGCCGAGCGTTGCTATACCGCTTCGCCCGTTCGCCGCATGCTCAGCGAGGTGCTCTACGACAGTATTGTCGAAGCCGGTCATCTCACGGAATACAAGTGGCCGGCCGGTGCGAACATTCGGACCGTCGAGCGGACGGAGCGGGTAGCAATTGACGAAAATGGCAAGACGGTCAAAGCACCCGCAGCCGATGCAGAAATGGCCATGACGGCCATGCAGCCGGGAATGGCCGCCAGCGGCGGAGCCGGCTACAGCCTCGAGCAGGGCATCGCCCTTGATTTTAACGCCCTGTTGAAAAAGACGGAGGTCAAAGATGAGTTGGCGATGATGAAGGCGCGGTCCGATGCCGAGCTCAAGCGCAAGATGGAAATGGCCGCGATGGCCAAGAATACCCGTCCGCGAAAGTATACCTATCGCACCTTCAGCGAAACGGTGGACGAAAATCCGAAGTTTGCCAGCACGATGCACATGGCCACGCCTGCACCGCCCGCGCATTTCCTGCGCGTATTCGGTCAGCCGGCCCGGGAAGCCCTGGGCGAATTCCGCGAGGAAGCGCCCTCCATGCGCCAGGCCTTGATGATGTTGAATGGGAAGGCGACCCATGAGGCCGCTCGGGTCGGTCCCATGGAGCCGATTTACAAACACCTGGTCGGTGATGAAACTGATCTTAAGAAAGCCGTGTTGCGCGCGTATTTGGAAGTGTATACCCGTTTGCCATCGGCGACGGAAATGAACGACGGTTTAGCCGTTGTCCAAGGCGGCGCAGATCCGCTGGAAGGCATGGCCGATTTGCGCTGGGCCATGTTGAATTCGCACGAGTTTAAGTATATTCCCTGATTTTCTGGAGCGCGGTCCCGCTTGGCGGGGCCGCTTTCGAAAAGCGCCAACAAGTCGGCGCATGCCAGAACGATTAGGATTAGGATTAAGATTAGGAATAAGATAAAGAAACGCCGGAGAAACTTATGAAAGACGCATCCTGTTTAGATTATCGCCTCACCCGTCGTCGGATGATGCAAGGTTCCGGTGCTGCCATGCTTGGCATGTCAGTCAATAGCCTGGTGCACGCCGCGACCCAAAACCTGGGCGGCAAAGCCAAGCACGTGATTCTCTTCTGGAACGGCGGCGGCATGAGCCACCTCGATACCTGGGATCCGAAACCGGGTCGTCCCACGCAAGGTGAATTTGAACCGATCAAGACTTCGGCAGACGGGGTTCAGATTTCGGAGATCTTTCCGCAGCTGGCAAAACAAATGCACCACGCTGCATTGATTCGCTCGATCGCCGGTACGAACGGTGACCACGGGCGCGCCTCCTACGAATTGCAGACCAGTTATGGTCAAAGCCCGAACCTGCTTCACCCGGGCATCGGTTCCGTCGTGGTGCACGAGCGCGAGCCGCTCGGCGATTTGCCCGCGTTTATCAGTATCAACGGCAATTCCCGTCGCGCCGGTTATCTCGGCCAGCGTTGTGAAGCCTATTACATCGGCAAGCCGGGCGAAAAGGATCCGTACCTCGCCTTCCCGGCCGGGATCAGTCACATCCGCGGCCACAAGCGCCTGGATATCCTCGCGAAGATGAACCAGCAGCATAGTACCAAGCTGGGGAGCAAGGAAATGAAGGCCACGGAAACCGCGGTCAGCGACGCGGTCAACCTGATGAAGTCGCCGGCCCTCAAGGCCATGGAACTCAAGAACGACGATCCGGATCTCGATCGCTACGGCGACACGGATTTCGGTCGCGGGGCCTTGCTGGCCCGCCGCTTGGTGGAAGAGGGCGTACGCTTTGTGCAGGTGAATCGAGGTGGATTCGATACACACTCCAACAACTTTGAAGCTATGCGCACGCACGGCGAGGTCATGGACCCCGCTCTCGCATCGCTGATCGGCGACCTCAAGGCCAGCGGTAAATTGGAAGAGACCGTCGTGTTGGTGCTCAGCGAGTTTGGCCGCACCCCGCGGATCAATGACAACGCAGGTCGCGATCACCATGCCAAGTGCTTCAGCTGTTTCATCGCCGGTGGCGGAATCAAGGGCGGTCAGGTAATCGGGTCCTCCGATGAAGACGGTGTCATGCCTGCGATCGACCCGGTCAAGCCTTGCGATATTCATGCGAGTGTGGTGACGGCCCTGGGCATCGATCCGATGAAGGAAGTGATGACCCCCTTGGATCGTCCGATGACCCTGGTCAAAAAGACCGCGGTTCCAGTTCAGCAATTGTTTGTCTAGGACGCGACGGCTATAGCCGTAGCGTCGTTCGGGATATCCCGTATTCGTCCTATGTGAACTGTAGGGCTTATACGGGATTTAAGTTAATCATGCTTTTGTTTCCCTAAGGCAGTAGACGTATTTTCGGCGGCTCGAATGCCGCCTCAGTAATAAGCGGAGTGAGATTATGTGGTCGGAGTTGAAAAGAGGCGTATGTCTCGCTGTGGTCCTGTCGGTATGCGCCGGCGACGCGAAAGCGCAAGTGCGCGGATCCATCGTTGAAGACCGGGCGGCGGCCAAGTTGCTCGAAGCCGGTGATACGCGTTACGACGCGGAAGAAATCGAGAAGGCGGTCGAGATTTGGCAATCCATAATCGAGCGTTACCCCCGCAGTAAAGTGCGCTTTCAGGCGCACTTGAAGATGGGCGAATACTACCTGACCAAAAAAAGCGAATACGATCGCGCGCGTGGACATTTTGAAGCCGTGGCGGCGGAGGAAAATACCGATGAAGATCAGCGGGCGATTGCCACCCTGAAAACCGGTATTTGCTATTACGAAGCGCGTAACTATTCGCGTTGTTTCAAGGTCATGCGCCAGGTGATTGAGGATTACCCGGTCTCCGAACAGGTGAACGAGGCCTACTACTACATCGGCATGGGGCACTTCAAGCTGGGCCACTACAGCCGGGCCATCGATGCGCTGGAAAAGGTCGGGACGGCCCTGAGCTCCAAGGACAAGGGCCTGGAAAAAGTTGAAGCCGGTAAACGCCTCTTCGTGAAGATCGAGGACATGGACCTCGCAGTGCTTGAACCGGAGGAAAAGGTCAAGGCCTTGTGCAAGACGAAGTTTGGCGATCAGGAATGGGTCGAGTGCATTCCGGTGGGTCGCAACGTGCGCCTGGTCCTCGGCTCGGTGGCCACCCGCCTGGGCAAGCCGAAACCGAATGACGGGATATTGGATGTCCAGGGCGGAGATATGATCGATGTTTTTTACGTCGATGGGCACACCGCCGATCATAAATTCGATGTCGAACGGGTTCAAAAGGTCCAGGTCGTCGGCGTGGCCTCGGTGGAGATCATGGACGGAGCCTATCAGGACAACATATCCGGTGTGGTCCTCGGTAAGTACGTGAACATCCAGATTCGTGACGCCGATTTCGATACCACGGCCGGCGCGGATTCGCTCCAGGCCCTGGTCGAAGTATATCGGGAAAAGACCCCGGACGAGCTGGATGAGGAATTGGCTTCCCTGGTGGCCAAGGGTGAAGTCAATTTGAAGGAGGGCGAGGAAGGTGAAGCGCCGAAGATCGAACGTTACAAGTCCATCGATAAGGTGACCATCACTTTGAAGGAAGCCGATTTGCGCGATGAGCAACGTAAGGCCGGGGAGGCCGAAGTGGCCACCACGTCGGATGAAATCGATGCATCGCTGGACAAGGTGACGGAGCCGGAGGCGGCTCCCGGGGAAACCGCAAACGATCTCGTGGCGGATATCCAGGCGGTTGAGGTCGATGACACGATCCACAGTGGTTCCTTTCGGGGGACCATTGCCTTGGACCAGGTGGAAAAGCCGATCGGTGACAATAAGTTACAGGCCGTGCCGTCCGATCTCGTTCGCGTGACCTATGTGGACAAGGTAAATCTCACCAAGGATCCCGTCGTGGTGAAGCAACAGGCGAAGTGTATCGAGGGTAATCTCGGAGGGGTACGCGTGACCCGGTCGGAGATCGCAAACGAGGAACTCCGCTTGAAGACCAATTTGAAAACCTCCGGCGCGCTCACGCACATCGGGAATCATTACAAGGAATTCGGATTGGATGCCAAGGCGATGGTCAAGTACGACGAGGCCCTGGCGGTGTGTGAGACCATCGTCAAGCAAGCGCAGGCCCTCGGCGGTTCGGTGCTCGAAGAGACGTACGTCCAGCTCTGGCGGGTCTATTTCGCCTCTGGAAAGCTTGGTCTCGCGATGGCCACGAGCCAGCGCCTGCAACGCGAATTCCCGAATAGCGAATTCGTGGACGAGGCGATCCTGCAGCAGGCACAGGTGGAACGCGAGCAGGGCAACCTCGGAAACGCGATCACCTTTTTCGGCAACTTGGTTAAAATGCAGCAGAGCGATTTGCGGGGTGAAGGCCAGTTCGGCATCGCGGAATGTTACGAGGACATGGCCAAGCAAGCGTCCGAGGAAAAGGGCGAAGCGCTTTTTGAACGCGCGTTTCAGGAATACAAGAAGGTGTACGAAGAATTCCCCGAGAGCGGCCGGGTAGGGGATGCCGTGGCGAAAATGGCCAACTTCTATTACCAGAAGAAGGACTACGCGCGCGCGATCGATGTGTTCGAAAACGTGTTGTCGGAGTATCCCGACGCCAACTTTCTCGATGTGATTCTATTTAATTACGGCCGTTGCTTGTATCGCCTGGATCGCAAGCCGCTCGCCCGTCGTCAGTTCGACCAGTTGCTGAACGATTTTCCAGATAGCCGCCTCGCGGAGGAAGCCAAAAAAATCAGCATCGCGCTGGTGAGTGGCGGATTCTAGAATTCCTGGGATGGCGGGCATCCGGCCCGCATTTTTTCAGTACATGATTAACCGCAAGAGTAAGAATATGAAAATACGTAATCTGATGATGGTGCTGCTGTTGGCCGCCGGGCCGATGACTTTTGGCCAGGATGACGACGCAGTCAGCGACAAAGCCGCGGACCTGGAAGCCAAGCTGAGTAAAGCCCTGGATTCTTCGCCGGAAGCCGCTCAGGCCATGCTGGAACTGATCGATTTGTACCATGCGAACGGTCGGATATACGGACTCGTACGCACGGCGAAAAAATTCATCAACGCCCACCCGGCGCACCCCAAACACCGGGACGTCATGCTCAAACTCATCGATGGCGAAGTCGCCAATTCGATGAATGACGATATCGTTTCGAGCTGCCGGCAGTTTTTGCTGCGCCATCCCAAGGACGGAGAGTGCCGCAATGTGCAGGTCCGGCTTGGACGTACCCTGGAACGTATGAACAAGCGGAAAGAAGCCGCGGACACCTATCGCGACGCCTCGAAACGCGGCGGTGTCATCGGCAACAAAGCCGGCTTCGACGCCTTGCGCCTCTATGGCGAACTGAACAGTAAGTCCTCGTTCACAGAAGGTGCTAAGCTGGCCGATTGGTTGATCGACCGGGTGCAGGGTGTCGCCGCAGTCGATGCCGGCCTCCGCGGGGTCTACTATGCGCGTCGCTACAATGACTGGGCCTTGAGCAACCTGATCGGAAACAAGGTCTTGAAGAAGAACCTGCCGCTCACGGTTCAGGAAAAGGTGGGCCTTCATCACACCATGGGGGAAAACAGTCGTTACCTGAAACAGTACAACAACGCGGTGAAGAGCTATCAGGCGGCTCGTGCAATCCAGGGCAACGACGATGTGCATCGCAAGATCATCCAGGCCATGTTCGATGCGGGCATGAAAGCCCCGCAGATCCAGCCGCTGGTCGCGGATTACGGCAACAAGTACAAAGACCGGGATGATCGTTGGTGGGCGATTACGGTGCTGTGCAACGCGTTTCACCGGGATGGGGACCTGCAGAAGGCTACCGAATTTGCCGCCCGGGTACTCCCCTTCGAGGCCTACCATGCGAATATCGCCTCCAATTACCTGCGGTGGATGGCGGAAGATGAAAAACGCCTGCCGCAGGCGGAGCAGGTGCTGCGTGCCGCGCTTGCCAGGAATAAGGATGATGCCTTTCGCCTTCGGTATATCCTTGCCTTCGACCTTTATCGCGACCGGATGAAGGACGAGAACAGGGCGAAAGGAATGGCCCGTGAATTGATTCACCAATCGGCTTCCAATGACAGCCTGGTGCAGTCCGCCATGCATTGGTTGCTAAACACTGAAAAAGATGAAAACGCTTTCAAGAATGATGTCAGGCAGATTGTCAACACCATGAAAAAGAGCGGGCACTTGAAGGATTTCCAGCGGTACCTGGGAGAGTGGGCCAAGAGTGCGGCGCGTAATAAAGACCTGAAAAGCCGCGCCCAGTTCGTACAAGGCGAATTGAATAACCTCAAAAACGATGCCGGATTGAAGCGCTGGATCGACAGTAACCACCAGTATCGCGGTCGGGAGAACCGGGCGAAACTTTTGAAGCAAAACCTGACGGACGATCAGTACTGGCACGTCGCCTATTACCAGAGTTACTCTTTGCGCCACCGCGGCAAAGGCGACGATGCGAAAAATTCCGTCGATGTCTTTAAAGGCCTGGCCAAGCGTTTCCCGAAAAAATGGGATGCCGCGGTCTGGTGGCTCGAGGCGGCCGCCGGTGCCGGAACGAAGGAGCAGAGGAAAGAAGCGGCAGCCCACATGCTCACACTCTCGCCCGCGAGCAACGACTTTTATACCTGGGTGAGGCTGCTCGATGCGGCCGAGCAGAATGAAGACCAGGGATTTGCCCGGAAGGCCCTGCAGTGGATCAAGGCCTCCCAGGCGAAATTCGGCATCAGTCAGGGTTCAGCCTACCAGATCGGTGACAAGCTGGTCGCCTTGAAACTGGAAGCCGAAGCGGTACAATACTGGAAAGCGCACATGCTCCCGGATGTGAATCACAGTGAAGTGGGCCACTGTGCGGATCGCATTGTTAAGCGCATCGAAGATCCCAATCAGAAAAAGGCTTTCCTGGTCAACCTGTTGAAGACCGATTCGAACCATCATGGGACGTATTCCGCCTGGCTGGCCGATCTGCATTTCCAGGCAAAGGAATGGGATGCCTTTGAAAAAGTCCTCCGTGATCGCCGCAAGGTGCAGGATCAGCGCGGCGGTCGCCGGTGGGGCATGGGCGATCAGCCGATGTACACCTGGGTGGGCGCCATCCGCGGCGACAAAGAGATGGAGACGGCTCAGAAGGCCCGTCTGCTGCGGGTCTGCCGCGACATGCAAGCCGGACGTCCGAGCGCGATGGCCCAGTTGGCCCTTTTAGAACAGGAGGACGTGAAGAAGCAGGGTTCGATCATGAAACGCCTGCTCGCCCATCAGGAAGCAACCATGATGTGTTGGACGAGCACGACCGATTGGGATTACCTGATGCCTTATTCGCAGGCCGCAATTGGGCGCAAGGAATATGCCGAAGCCTCCGTCACCCTTACCGGCATGTTGAATAACATCCGCAGCGTGGATGACCGTCGTCGGAAGACCGCCCGCAGCATGGTGGGTCAGGCCTTCTCCCGCATGGGTGCCGTCGGTCTTGAGATCGACGAAGACAGTCCCATCGCTCCGCTTATGCAGATCAGCTTGTACCTGCGCCTCGGCGACAAAGAACTGGCCTTGACCACCTACGGCCAATATCGCAAATTATTTGATACGCATCAAAACGAACTCCCTATCGAGCTGGTGGCCTTCGCGGTGAATACCCACATCGCCGCGGGCGGGGAAGAGAACGCGAATCGCGCCGAAGACATCCTGCGCAAGTGGCTGATCAAGCACGGGGAAGTCGAGAGCGTACCGGCTGCGGACAAAGCACAGATTCAGTTGCTGCTCGGCCGCAATTACTACAAGTCCGGACGCTACGAAGTAGCTCGTAGCGAATACAATTCGGTGGTCAACAAGTACCCGGACACGGAAGAATCCATCGAAGCGGAGTTCGGCGTTGGCGAATCGTTCATGTCCCAGAAGGTGTACGAAAAGGCGGAAGAGATCTTCTTGAAGCTGGCGAATCACCGGAACAATCGGGTGGTGATTCGCGCGGAATTCCTGCGCGGGGTTTTAGCCAATCGTATGGGGGAACGCGATAAGGCGCGTGACATTTTCCGCAACGTGCTCGAGCGCATGCCCGATGTCGCACTCGCCAATGAAACCTTGTTCAACCTGGCGGAAGTGTATGGCATCGAGCAACGCTACATGGACCAGTTGGAACTCCTCCGGACCGTCGGTCGCCTCGGCCGCGATTCCAAGCGCTGGCATTCCCCCGGCCGGGCCCTTTCGATCGTGGTGCAGGACAGTGACCTCGGCATCAGCCGTGGAGAAGCGCGCATCCCGGTACGGATCTGGACCGAACCTGGCGGCGATGAGGAAAACACCCACCTGTCCAGCGGCGGCGCCGGAAAAGGACTGTTCATGACCGAGATCGATACCGTGCTCGGTCACTCGGTCAAGGATGACAAGGTGCTCCAGGTAACCGGCAACGATACCATTTTCGTCGATTACCCGGAGGCATTTAAAAATGAATTCAAGTTTCACCTGCTCGCCAATAACGAAATCAAGATCGCAGCGGATGCAGAACTGAAAGCCGCTAGCAGCGCGATTGAAGACGAGACCGAGGAAACCATTTCGGCCAAGCTGAAGCGGGAGGCCATGTCCACCATGCCGGAACTCTTGCTCCAGTCCGCGCGGCGACCCGCGAACCAGATCAAGCCGGGCAACCTGGTGTATTTACGGGTGAAAGATGCGGATCGCGACCTGTCCGACGTGGCGGAAACGATCGGCGTGAAGCTGGTTGCGACCAGTGGCGACGAAGTCCGCGTGGATTTGACAGAGAGCGGCGCACATACCGGCCTCTTCGAGGGTTCCGTACGCACCGGCGAATTGCCGGCAGGCGCCCTGGCCAGCGATTCCTCGATCGACCACAGTCCCTTGATGGCGATCGACCACGATCGCGAATCCAAGTGGCTGAGCGAGCCGGACGGCGTGACACCGAAATGGATGACCATCGATTTGAAAGACCTGCGACCGGTTACCCAACTGACTCTATTTACCCCGGATAGCGAAGCCCAGGCACCGGTCCGGTTGGAAGTCGAAGGGAGCCATGACGGACGCTTCTGGTATCACCTGGCCGAATTCCCAGCCCCGCCCGAAATCGCGCCGATCTCCGAATCCTTCGGGCCGATGAGCATGAAGGCCTATCGGCTCAAGGGCGCCATCAACACCTGGGACGATGTACGCGAAATGTACGGGAAGCATCAAGCCATTGCCGAAGCAAAAGACGTCAAGGAATTGAGCTGGGCCATTGTTCCGGAAGGTGACCAAAAAGTGAAGCCGGGCTCGTACGGTGTCGTGTGGAGCGGAAAGTTCGTGCAAGAGCGGGATGGCGGCGTGCGGTTCCTCATCGGTGGCCAACGCACTGCCGCGATGGTCGATGGAAAACTACTCAAGGACCTGGGCGAGTCCGCCTTGTCGGTGGATGTGTACCTGAAGCGGGGCATCCACGACGTCACCTTTTACACGCAAGTCCAGAATGCGGTTCAAGGCGTCAAGGTTTTGCTCGCCCGCGAAAATCTGAACAATGAACAAGTGCGTTCGGGTCCGTTCCGTCCCGTCGACCTGGATTTGAACCTGCCGGAAGCCAAACGCATCGCGGCGGACACGGAGAAACCGGTATTCGCGGCCTACACGTCCACCCACGAGGACAATCGCTGGGACTTTCAATTCGATAAAATGGATGCGCGTCACCTGAAAGTGACGGTCAAAGAATTCATCGGCGAAGCCGTAGCGATTAACCATATCGAAATCAAGGGCGAAGAGGAGACCTACATCCCGACGAGCTCGGATGTCCTGTCGCTCTCGACCAACCATGTGCTGGAATTGACCGCCGGAGACACGGCCACCGCGAGTTACATCGACGAGTTGACCGATGGCGGCGTGCAGCGGAATCGATTGCTGACGCAAAAACTGACCGCCACGTACTACAACGCCAGTGTGCGCCCGATCTCTTATGAATTCCTGCGTGCGGGCGGAGGCAACGTGGGCAGTATCACCAAGGATCTCATGCGTATCGAACCCGGCGAACGGATCGGCATTGAAATCACCGACTACGACATGGACCAAACCGCCGAATTAGACAAAATAGAGTTGGAGGTCCAGAACGGTGAAACGGTCATGGCGCTGACCGCCACGGAAACCAATCCGAACTCCGGCGTATTCAAAATCGAAGTGGACACCAGTCCGACCAATGTCACAGATCGACTGACGGTAAAATCGGGTGACCGGGTGATCGTGCGATACATGGATCGTCAGAATACGTTCCCGGGTCACTCCGTGCCCCGTGAGCAGGTCGTCTTCGTAAACGAGCCGACGGATGCCCGGGTGCGTGTGGTCGATACCCGATTCATCGAACCGCCGGCGGATTCGAACAATGACCGCGGGCGTGCCGTTTATCTGCCCGGTCCGGATGACCGTCCGGCGGATTACGTGTCGGGTGTCTCGTACAAGGTGCCCTTGACGGTTGAGGTGTACGATCCGGACCAGGCCAAGGACAGTATGAGCCGAATCAAGGTGAACCTGAGCCTGGATGGAACGAATGTAACCACGCTGACCTGCCTGGTCACCGAGCTCTACGGCGAAGCGACCACCGCGCCCGCGGATGTAAAGAACTGGGCACTCTACGAGGGCCGCTTTGTCGGCCAGGTAATGATGCAACTCGGCGGCGCGGACAGCCCCGACAAAGTGCCCCCTACCAACGATGGCACCCGCGGCCTGATTGGCTGGGTGAACGATGAACCGCTAGCGGGAAGCGGCTCCGACCTGATGGTTCCCGTGCTCAACTTGACCGGGAAAGATATCGTGAACGGCACCTATGAAGACGCCTGGACACCCGGCGGTACCACGAACAATCTGGTCGGTCGCGCACGTCTGATTACGGATGGCGAGCTCATGATTACCAATCACGGCTACGAAGAGCCGGTCGAACTCCTGCATGTGGGCGAAAAAATGTTCGTGGTGGTGCGGGATCCGGACATGGACCTTTCCGACGAGCGCGACAAGGTGATGGTGAAGGTCACATCGGGGAAAGGTGAGGCCGAAACCGTGCCGCTGGATGAAACGCTCACGCACAGCGGGATATTTACTGGCGCATTCGAATTGAAGGCGCAAGTCACACCGACGGCAGGAAATTTTCAGGTGGTTACGCCGGAGATCGAAACTTTCTTTAACGATGCGCTTACCGTGACCTACGTCGACGCGGCGGCGGGAACGGAAAGCGGAACCGCTGAGTTGGTTACAGAGATTCCGGTCGCGATTGGGACGGACGGACTGGTCTCCGCCTTCAGTAAAATATTTGGTGATGAAGAGTTGGCCATCCAGACCCAATTCCACATCGCGGAGAGCTACTTCGAGATGTTCAAGAGCCACCTCAAGCTGGAGCGGGAGGCCGAAGCTCAGCAAGAGCTCGCGTCGGGTCGGCGCGTGCTGAGCGAAGTGGTGGAAGACTATCCGGATCCGAAATACCTGCCGCGCATCCTCTACCTGCTGGGGCAGTTCAGCCAGGAGATGAAGGAATGGGATGGCGCGATAGACTCCTACGAGCGGATCGTGCGCGAATTCCCCGAGCATACCCTGGCCGCGGATTCGCAATACAAACTCGCCCAGTGTTACGAAGAGGCCGGCGAATTCGACAATGCATTGGAATCCTATGTCACGTTGGCGTCCACGTATCCGCAGAGTCCGCTCATCGCCAACGTAATGATTCGAATCAACGAGTACTTCTATCGCAACGAGGATTTCATCGTTGCGGCACAGGTCGGCAAAAAGTTTCTCGAACGATTCGAAAGTCACGAGTGGTCCTCCAAGATGGCCTTCCGGGTCGGTCAGTGTTTTTACAAGAGCGAAGAATTCGGTGATGCGGGCGAGTCCTTCGATGATTTCGCCAAGCGATTCCCCGACAATGAAATGTGTGCCGAGGCCTTGTTCTGGGGGGGGGAGAGTTACCGTATGGGCAACAATGTACCCTTCGCCTTCCGCCGCTACAATCGCTGCCGCTGGGATTTCCCGGAGAGCGAAGCAGCCAAGTATGCGCGTGGGCGTTTAGCGCTCCCCGAGATGCTTGCCCAGTTCGAAGCCGAAGCGAATTTGATCGATGAATAATTTTGGCGTGAGGAAACGTGTTCCCGTACGCCGGAGGTCTATGGATTAGGCTGAAGAATAGGATTAAGAATTATGATGAATTTTTCACCCATACTCGCACAAGCGACCAACAAGGCCGCGGAAGTCGCGGCGGACAAGGCAGAAGAAGTCGCCGAAGTGGCTGAGGTAGCCGAGCAGATCGTGGAGGCAACCGAACCGGGCGTCTTCTCGGAACTCATTCATTCCGGAGCCCTCGGGTTCCTCCTTGAAGGCGGCTTATTCATGTGGCCGATCCTGATCCTGGGCATCCTCGCCCTGGCCGTCATCATCGAACGCTGGCGCAGCCTGAAGATGCTCAACGCGGATTCGTCCGAAATGCGGAATCAGGTTATCGACCTGTTAACCAATGACAAGGTCGAGGAAGCCTTGACGTACACCGATTCAAAACGGGGCCCCGTGGCTGCAATCCTTTCCAATGGCTTGCGCAAATACGTCGTGCTTCGCCGCTTGAACTACGACCCGGCCCGGATCGAGGAGCAGGTCGTGAAGAGCATGGAGAATTACGGCGTGCACATCGTGGCCGCCCTGGAACGGCATTTGCCCGTGCTGGCGATCACCTCGAGCGTTGCGCCCATGCTCGGCTTCCTCGGCACGGTCCAGGGCATGATCGTATCGTTCAAGAACATCGTGGAAACCATGGGCGAAGTGAATATCGTCGAAGCCGCGGCTTCCGGGATCCAGGTCGCCCTGTTGACCACCTGTTTTGGACTCATCATCGGGATCCCGGCTTTCATGGCCTTCAACTACTTCAGCAGCGTGATCAACGGCTTTGTATTGGAAGTGGAAGAGACCGCCCAGGAATTGATGGAAGTCGTTACACTCCAGGTGACCCTCGAGCAACGAACGCATGAAGTTTAAAAAAGCCAAGTTGTTGATCGAACCTCCACACAGCGCGATGAGCGATATCGCGTTCATCCTCATTGTGTTCTTTCTAGTCTGTGCTTCGGTACAACCGGATCGCGGACGCTCGCAGATCATCCCCAAGAGTGAAGAAAAAGAGGAAAAGAAGGAGCAAAGCGAGAATGTCGAAGTCAAGTTGAGCCGCACCGCTGCTTTCGTAAATGGCGAACCGGTATCCTCGGCCATGTTCCTGCCCAAGATGCAGGCCCTGCTCTCCGAGAAAACCAAGGAGGCCGATCGCGTGGTCGTGGTGAAGTCAAAAGGGGATACCCCGTATCACCATTGGATTTCCATCACCGGTATGATCGAAAAGGCCGGTGGAATTATCACGCTCCAGCTGGAAGAAGAGCGGGAGGTAATGACCGATTGAAAATTGAACGCAAAAAATTCGATGCGACGATCCCGTCAATGGCCATGGGCGATATCGCCTTCCTGCTGTTGATTTTTTTCGTAATCCTCGCCCGCGCGCAGGACGACAGTCACCTGGAATGGAAGCCGGCCGAAACGCCGGACCTCGAGCAGGCCCGCCATGCCAAGGCGAGCATCGTGATCGACAAAGATAATAAAACGTACCTGAATGGCCAAGCTACCGGGCATTCGCAACTGGCGGGTGAACTGGAAGAATTGCTCGGTAATGCCCCGGTGGGCAAGCGAACCGTATTGTTGAAAGTGAATAAAGATGCCACCGCGGTGTTTTTCGAACCGGTGATTGAAGCGGTAAGCGAAGCCGGCGGCGATTTATATCATATCCTGGAGCAGAAAAAAGATGAGTAACGAAAACGAACATGTGGTGAATCCGATGAGCAGTGTTTCGCGCGATCTGAAAAATGCGCGGGTGAACAGCACGTCGGTCGCCGGTGAGGTGCGCGAGTTCCTCGCCCAGATGCAGGGCAAGAGCCCGCAGGAGATGCTGGGCATGATCGCTCAGAGCAGCCTGATCAAGTGTACGGTGCAGGCCGTCGGCGTGATGGTTGTGATTCTGGTTATCTTCACCGTCATCCCCTTTGGCCTTACCAAGATGGGCGAGGGATCGGGTAAGGCGTCCGCCCAGGCAGCTCCCGCAGGGGAACAATCCGCAGAGCCGAAGACCGCGAGCGACGAGCCCAAGGCGGAAAGCGCGGCCACCGAATCGGAAACGCCCAAGGAGAAAGACGATCTCCTCGACAAGTTGGGCGTGGGCGAGACGAAGGTCGCACCTGCCAAGGAGAATCCTCTGGACGGTGGCGCCGACGACCTGTTCAAGGACCTGGAATAAGAGGCCGACGCGTTGAAGGTTGATTTTTCTCGCCTGAAGCCCTGGTTCAAGCAGCGATGGGAACCGGAAAACCGGCCCTGGACGCTGACCTGGACGCACCTCTTTGCCTGGTGCTTGTGTTGGTTGGACTGGACGGCCTGGCACCGCTTCCCTGAATTCTTGATCTGGCTGGTATTCACCGGGGCCGCGGCTCCGCTCTGGTACTGGTATCGACGTGCCTTCAGCGACGGATCGATCATCCGAAAGCGGGTGTATTATTCGGGATGTATCCTGCCGGTCTGGTGTTGGTGCACGTTTACCTGCTACGCCATGGGCTGGATGGCGCTGAGCGTCTTTTTCGCCCGCGCAGGATTGGTCATCAGCTTTTTCACCGGCCTGTTGTGGGTGGTCTGGTACGTGGAAAAAGAAAGCATCGCCATTCAGTATGCGCGCCTGGCCGAGGCGAAAAATAAGAAATCCTCCCTGGCAAAAGATGCGCCCCTGGAATACGCCGGACCGCTTGGGTCGATGGGTGGACCCTTTGCCCACTTCAAGTTCGCGGAACGGCTTTGGCATCCCTGCGATTTGAATGCCTGGTATTACGGGGAGGGCCGGCAGAAATTGCACCAATCCCTGGGTACCGTGTTCAGCTATACCGCGTTATTCTGCTTCCTTGTGATGCTGTTGACGAGTCTCGCGGGTTGCAGTGAAATTTACGAGATGCCGGCGGGCGGCGGTGAGCGGAAACAGGTTCAACAGGTGGTGAAAGTCCAGAAGGTGATCAAGAAGAAGTTCGTGATCAATCCCCTGAGCGCGGTCTTGTTCAACCCGCCACCGATTGACGAAATAAAGCTCCAGCTTTTGGAGATTACCAAGCACGCCTATGCGGTCGGATACGGGCAGGGTGAAGGTGCCGGGTTTGCCGGAGGAACGAATCGTGGCAAAGTACGTTTCATTCGACTGGAATACAACGGCGGTGACTGGGATCAGGATTTCGGCAAGGGCGCGGACCTCAATCTGCTCATCGAATACGGAATTCGGACCGGGCACAAGGTGGCCAGCAAAACCGAATCCCGAAAGACGTCGGATCTGAAGAATTTTCCCAAGAGGAAGAGCCCGCCCATGGTGTATATCACGGGGCAGAAGAACATCTCTATGTCGAAAAAGGATCAAAAAATTCTTCGGGACTACCTCCTGGAGAAGCACGGCATGATTTTTGCCGACAACGGAGGCAGCGGGCGTTGGCATGGACAGTTTTTCAACATGATGCGGACGGTGCTGCCGAATGTGCAGCCGATCAAAGTGCCCCTGGACCATCCGGTCCACCGCGTTCCGTACCCGATTCCGTTTTTACCTTATGTCGCTCCACACGGGGGCAAAGATGCCTGGGGATGGGTGGTGGATGGGCGCCTGGCGGTGTATTATCATCCCGGTGACATCGGGGATGCCTGGTCGGACGGGCATGCCGGAATCAAGACGGAATACTGGGAGCTTTGTTTCCAGTTAGGTGTTAACGTAATCTTTTATGCACACGCGGAATACAACAAATGGCTGGACGCAGTAAAGCAAGACGAGGACTGATCCTTCTTCTCCTCCTGATGGCGGGTGGCGCTTGCGCCAAGTTGGATTATGTCGAGCAATTGCCTCTGGATACCTACGCCAAGATGCGGGAGACGGAGCGCTATCAGCTCCAGCAGGCGGAGAAGTTCTATCTCAAAGGCGAATTCAAAATTGCACTCGACGAGTACGAAAAATTCCTGACCCTGTATGAAAGCAGCGCGGCCGCGCCCTACGCACAGCTCATGTGGAGTCATGCCCAGTTGAAGCTTCGGAAGGTTAACACCGCGGTCAAGGATGGATTCCAGTCAGTGATCGACTACTGGCCGGAGTCGCATGAGGCGATTCTCTCCAAGTACATGATTGGCACCTGCTATCGCGAGATGGGCGAAGTGAAAAAAGGGGAGAAGCGCTTTGTCGCGCTGCTGGAGGAACATCCCAAGCATTTGATCTCGGTGCGTACCAAACGGAATCTGATCGAGCTCGCCGCACAAGCGGATGACCAGGAGAAGCGTGTAAAATATCTGAATGAGTTGGTCTTTAAAACCGAGCGCACGAAGGAAACGAATTACCATACGCACTGGGCAGCGCGCGAGCTGGCCAAGATTATGTTTTACGAGAGCAAGTTCGATGAAGGCCTGAAATCCCTGGAGACGACGTGGAAGGGGGATGATTATTACCTCGTCAGGTACCTGAACGAAGACGTCTATTACCCGGTGAATAACTTGAGTAAGGACGAAAAGTCCCGGGAGCGTGGGCACAAACTTGCGGATCAGGCCATCCAGTTCATCGATAAAAAGATCCCGATCGATCTCACGGACGAAGGGAACGCCAAGCGTGCACGGGATTACTGGTATCGCAAGGCCGGGCTGTATGGTTCGTCCGGCCGCAAAAAAGAGGTTCGGGAAACCTACGAGAAGATGATCAAAATATTCGGCGTCGACGATGATATCATGGGCCACATAGCCGGTTGGTATAAGGGGGAGACCGAGCGGGACAAAGCGAAGGCGATCTACGCGAGATTCAAGGACCAGGTCAATGGGCAAGGCTTGATCGCCTACATGTTCCGGGAGGAAGGGAAATATGATGATGCCATCAATATTTACCGGAATCTCCTGGTCCAGGACGGGGATAATGCCGGTAAATACCAGTGGGCAATCGCAGAGTGTTACGGGGCCTCGAAGCGCTACAAGGAGGCGATTAACACCTATCGCCAGTGCGACAATCATCCCGAGGCGTACTTTCGCATGGCCAGTTGCCATCGCCATTTGAAGCAGTGGAAAGAGGCGCTGGTACTTTACAACCAGTCGAAAAGCTATGAGGGGGCGGCCTCCAATGCCCAGATCCAGATCGGCTATACCTACGAGCAGGCCGGGGAGAAGGAAAAGGCTATCAAGGCCTTTCAACAGACCTGCCGGGTCTATCCCAAGAGCGGGAATGCCAGCCGTGCCCACGCGCATTTGCAAAATGCGTATAAGATCAGCGTGACCCTGGGCGGCGCAAAAGAGGAATAGGCCCGCCGGGCTACGGGTGCGCTACAAGTCCCCGGGATTCGACCGGAAGACGTCCTCTGACAGGGCGGTTGGCGGGCCCAGGATCAAACGGCCGATGACGGCACTGCGGAAGGTTTTCCGCGTGGTCAAGCGGGGCCGGCTCGACTTCGTCCGAACCGGGCGCTGGGAAATCATCTGCGTGCTCATGATCGGCACGGACAGGGTGGCCAGGTCGACGATGAAGTTGCTGGGATTAATCAGGTTTTGTGCATCGGAGATGGCCGCGCCCTCAAGCGCGCGCTCGATGTCGATGATGTCGGTAATGTCTTTCAGCCCGCCATAGACCTTTTCCTCATCGAAGATATCGTCCTCATCTTCCGGTGCGGGGTCAAAGGTTATGGCCGGCTCGGGCTGGGGAAGGGGGGGGGGTCGCCGGGCCTGGGGCGCAGGCGGATCCTGCACCTCCCGGAGGTCACGGGCGGAAAGCCCGAGGTCCGAATCAACCGTGTCCCGGTGCGCCTGTGCTTGTGCGCGGGAACGGTGCGGGGGACGGGCGGGTGCCGGACCGGTGTCGCGAGAGGGCCCCGTACCCAGCAATTCGTTCATGAAATTGCGCAGCTCGGCCTCTACCGGCTTGGCCGATTCCTGCTCTGTCCCCTGCGGCGACCCCGGCTGCTCCTGTTCCAGTAATGGCTGCGCTGAGGACTTTTTCTTGTGGCGCTGCTTGAGCTGGACGATCACCCAGATGACCATAAAGACCAACCAGGTAAACAGGGGCCTCAGTGATTCGCCTGTCCCACCAGGGGGCTGTTCCGCCTGGGCAAGGATGTGCAAGCAGCCGCTCACGATTATTTTTCCTCGTCGCCATCCGCGATCGATTCACGCATCGCGGTATCGGCCAGCACGTTCTGCATGCGATAGAAATCCATGATGCCCAGGTTGCCCGAGTTGAACGCGGAGGCGATGGCCTTCGGCACCTCGGCCTGGGCCTCGATCACGTGGCTCTGCATCTCCTGGACCCGTGCCCGCATTTCCTGCTCGGTCGCGATGGCCATGGCGCGTCGGCCCTCGGCTTCCGCCTGGCGGAGCTTCTTGTCTGCTTCCGCACGCTCGGTCTCCAGCAGGGCACCCACGTTGGCGACTTCGCGGGCCCCACTTACGCCGGCGATGCTCATATCCGCGATATCGATGGAGACGATTTCAAAAGCGGTCTGCGAATCGAGGCTGGAGTCCAGGACCTTTTTGCTGATGTGGTCCGGGTTCTCGAGGACTTCCTTGTAGGTATCGGAGGAGCCGATGGCGCTGACAATGCCCTGGCCCACCCGGGCAATGATCGTTTCTTCCGTGGCGCCGCCAACGAGTCGATCGAGGTTGGCGCGAACGGTCACCCGCGCTTTGACCAGCAGGCGAATACCGTCCTTGGACACTGCGTCGAGCATGGAATTGCCCTTGGAAGGGTCCGGGCAGTCGATGACCATGGGATTCACGCTGGTTCGAACCGCGTCGAATACGTCCCGGCCCGCGAGGTCGATTGCGGCCGCCTGTTCAAATTCCAGGGGAATACCCGCCTTGTCGGCAGCGATCAGGGCGCGTACCACGCGCGTCACGTCTCCGCCGGCGAGAAAATGCCCCTCCAGTTTGTCCGCGGGCATGTCCAGCCCGGCTTTCACGGCCTTGATCCGGGCATCAACAATAAGTTTTGGCGACACACGGCGTAGTTTCATCGCGATCAGGTTCAAGAAGGTCACGCGGGCATTGGAGGTGACGGCTCGAATCCAGGTGCTGAAAAAGGACCCGATGATGGCTACAAGAACCAGCATCGCCAGTGCAGCGATGACGGTCAAGGCACTCCCGAGATTTTCCATTAGGCTTGCGAGGATAGGTGTAGGCATGGCGGTCTCCTGTCGTTCTGTTTAATCCCCTGTATCGGGCGCCGACGGGGGGGTTGGGATCAGTACCCCACTGCCGGTTTGTGACTGCTTGATCATGATCAAAAGTGTACCTGCTCCGAGAAAATTAACAATCATTGAAATGGCTGGGCCGATCATCAAGGGAACGGTCGAGGCCAGGAAGATGATGCCGGTGCCTAGAAAGAGCGCCGAAATCTGGGAGAGGAAGGGAACGATTTCCTGGTTTTGAAGGCGCATTACCGCCAGCCCGATCGTGTAGCCGACGAGAACCTTTCCGAAGGTGATCAGCAACATGAGAATGGCGGCGAGCAGCAGGCTGAACGGGATGCCGACGACGCTGGCCATGGCGAGAAAGATCGAGGCCGTGATGAAAATGAGGGAAAGCCCGCCACTCAACATGGATGGCCCGCGATAGCTGCGGATGATGATCGGTCCGGCCTGGGAGAAAGCCGGGAAGACACGCAGAAACACGATGCCAGCGAAGAAGGTCGTCCCGAAGACCAGGACCTTCACCAGGAAGCCCATTTTCCTCAATGTGCCCTCATAAATCGGATCGACCTGCTTTGTTTTTTTGACCTGGCCACCGATGTGCACGCCGTCTACGGGGGCCAGTTCCGCGCCGGATGCATACATGAGATCCCCCCCGATCCGGGTGCCGGGGATCAGCAGGATCTCCGGGGCATCCAGCACGGCGTTTTTCCCGATCTCGGCGTGCAGGGTCAGGGCTTCGCTTGCGCTGGCACGCACCTCGCCTTTTACCTGGCCCATGATCACGATCTTCCGGCCCTTGAGGGTGATGGAGCCCGAAACGATGGCATTGGTATCGATCAGGATCGTGTCCGCCATGGCCATGATATCGTCCTGTACCGGGCCATTGATCACCAGGGACTTCTTGGCGAACACCCGTAGGTCATCCCTGCATTCCCCGTTCAGGTAAAAACTGTTATTGGACAGGCCCCAGACCTCGTCGTGCATCTGGCCATTGATCGTGATGTCGTTCCCGAGAAAGAAGAAATCGTTACTTACGATGCCATCGACGGTGATTTCCTGTGCGTTCAGCCAGAGTTCGTGCTCGACGACCTCATCGGCCGGAAGCCTGTACACGTTGGTCGTGACGAGGCTCGTGGCCTGGGCTGGGAAGCTCGACAAGAGGATGGGGATGAACAGGACCAGGTGTCGCATCAGTCGAGTTCTCGGACGACGACCCGGTTGCCCGAGACCTCGATCACTTTTATGGGCCTGCCCTTGTCGACGAAGGTGCTCTCTGCGATGACATCCGTCCGTTTGTCGTGGATCATCGCCACGCCTGCGGGCACCAGGTTGCTCATGGCGATGCCTTCCTGGCCGAGGAGCTCCGGGTCACTGGGGGAGGCTTTCCAGCTGGATCCGTCCACTTGCAAGGTCATGGTCTTGCCGATGCGGGTACGGGGAAAAATATACAGCCATCCGGCAAGGAAGCTGACCGAGCTTATGAACAGGAGAGCAGTAGCCATGACCCCGCCCGTTGCTCCGAAAACCTGAAAACTGATCACGGATGCGCCGACCAGCGCGAGAAAGCCAAGGACGCCGAGGATCCCGCCGGGCACGATCACTTCAACCCCGATAAGCACAAAGCCTGCGAAGGTCAACGACCAGAATAGGATGTCCGCGTACTCCATGGATGAGGGCTATCCTAAGCCCACAGGGGTTACAAGGTTCATTTGTCCCCCGTAATGGGGCCGACCACGATGCGCATGCCTTCAATACGCTCGACCTGAACCTCGATCCCGGCATCGATGAAGTCCCCTATGCTGACCACGTCCACCGGGCGGCCATCGATATTGACGCGTCCTCCCGGTCGTAAAGCACTGATGGTACGCCCCTTTTTCCCAAGCAAGGCGCTCTCGTCTTTTGCTGCGACGTATCCGCTGGCCTTGTCGGTGGAAGCCTGGAGGACCATGCGCCGGTTAAATCCCCGCGACTTAGGCAGAAATTTTCCCGCGAGGCCGATGCCAATACCCGAGCCGATGATGGCGGTGGACAGCGCCATCATGGGGCTGTGCAGGTCGCTGAGGTCCTCCAGGCGAGGGATGAATTGCTTTTCGATGCCCGGGTAGCGTTGGACCATGGCCATGAACAGCGAGCCGATCATGAGAACAATACCCGAGAATCCGGCAATGCCGAAGCCGGGGATGACAAAGAGTTCAAGACCGATGAGGATGACACCCAGCAGGAACACCAGGATCTCTTCCGAGCCCGCGAGTCCAGCCACGTAATGGCCGAGAAAGAAAAGGGCAAAGCAAAACGCGGCCACCAGGCCGGCCCAGGAGATCCCGGGGCTGTTCATCTCGAGGAACAAGCCGATGAGACCTACCATGATAAGAAAAGGGGAAAGGTTGCTGATGAATTTGGCGACCTGCTCGGCCCAGTTGATCTCAAGCTCGACTTTCTCGGCGTCGCCGAGTTCAAGTTTTTCCAGGAGCTCGTCGAGGTCCTTTACCGTTCCTTCCGAAAGGAGTGGCCTGGGTGGGTCCCCATAGGTGCGTGCGGCTTCGGTGTCGGTCATGGTGAGGGCTTCGCCGGCTTCCCAGATGACCACGTCGCCGATTTTCACCTCCATGTCGTGACGGATCATCGCGCGGGCGACGTCCACGTTGCGATCCTTTCGTTCCGCGATCGACCGCATCATGGCGTCCACGGGAGCGGTGACCTTCTTGATCGCGCGTTCGTCCATTTCCTGGTACCCCATCGGGCCGCCCATCATGGGAAGGGCATCACCGATCTTGGAACCGGGGACCATATAGATATGATCCGTGGCCAGGGCGATGATTGCGCCGGCCGAAATGGCATTGCGGTCGACGAGGGTATAGGTGGGGATGGGGATATCGATAATGTTGTACACGATCTCCTCGGTCGCGGCCAGTTGTCCACCCGGGGTGTCCATGTGAAAGATAATCGCGGCGACTTCGTCTTTAATCGCCTGGCTGACGCCCTTACGCACCATGTACAGGCTGGTCTTGGTGATGACATTGTTGATGGGGATGATCACCACCTGGTCCCCGGCCCATGCCGTGCAGTCGACCTGAAATAAAAGTCCTGCCAGCGCGACGGGTAACATTTTCATTCGCAATTGCATGGGTCCGAGTATATACCTTTGAAGAAGAATTATCAATTGGGTTGTAACATGGACCGCATCTATATTCGTGACCTGGCCTTACGCTGTATCATCGGTATTTTTCCCCATGAGCGGGAGAAAATGCAGGATGTCATTATAAACATCACGCTTGACTGCGAAAGTCATCGCGTAGCCGCCCAGTCTGACGACATCGCCGATGCCGTGGATTACAAGGCGATCACCAAGGAAATCATCGACCTGGTGGAACCCAGCAGTTTTAGACTGCTGGAAAGCATGGCCGAGGCCATCGTGTCGCTTACGCTTGATCATCCGCGGGTGCTTCGTTCAACCGTGTGCATCGACAAGCCGGGCGCACTGCGATTTGCACGCAGCGTTGCGGTGGAGGTCACCCGCAGTCGGGATTCGGGGTGAGGTCGAATTGAACCGTTCATCGCGATCGCTCAGCAGAGATTCATGAAACGAGATTTTTCCAGTCTGGAAGAGTTCAGCAGCCGGACCTGCCGCAACTGTGGCTTCTGGTTGACACAGCCGGACGCGCCGCGTTGCCCGAGTTGTGGCTGGCCCTACCCGCTCGAGAATCGCAGCGTCTATAAAAAGTATCGAATCGCCCAGCACCTGTTGATGGGAGGGGTGTTCGGAACCCTGGGGGCCTTGGCATTCGCCGGGCTGAATGCCTGGCTCTCGAGCAAGGGTTGGGACGTGCTTGGGATTCCTGCCACCGTGATCAGTACCGGGCTCTTCGGTGGCCTGGTGGCCCGGGCATGGTTTAAGGATACCGACCGGGGCGGGCCTATCGGCATGGGCGTGCTCGCCGGTGCCTTGGGGAGCTTACTCTATGCCACGGGTCCGGTGATCCCCGCAGTCGTGCTCGCCGTGGCCGGTGGCCTTGCCGGCCACCGTTTCCTCCGGCAAAGCCTGTTCAGCGCCCGCGTGGATAAGCTACTGGGGGATGCGGGACTTAATTTTCACCAGAAGGTACTGAAGACCTCTGAACGCCGCATGCAGACGATCCGGCAGAAGTGGCAGCAGCTGCAGAAGATCATGGATGACCTGAAGGCGGGCAGCTCACGCGATCACCATCCGGAAGCAGAGATGACCCATGCGGAAGCGGTGAAAACCCTGCAGCGTGCGATGGCCAGCTACGAAGCCCTGATTTTTCATACCAAGACCCTGCAGTTGGAAAATCGCATACAGCACCTCTCGGACGTGTTGTTGGAGGTCACCGATTCAAACCGACCGGCCTTCCAGAACGAGCTGGACCGGGTGCGGGAGCTGGCCGCGGAGCTGCGCAAAGAGTGGAATGCGAGTGAGCACCTGGACGACGAGGCCCGGGAAACAATGGCATCGCTCAGCGCAAAGGGAGAAGAGCGCCTGGAGCACTTACATACCAGCCTGCACCGGGTCCGCCTCGCCAGCGAAACCAGCGTGATTTCAGGGATTACCGATGCCGACCTCAATGACCCGGATATGATTGCCCCGAAGACGACGCCCGATCATGCCTTTGATGGCTTTGGCAGTACCCGGGAGACCTTTGACGTGTTTAACGACCTGGAAGACGAATACCTGCGCCTCAAGCGAGAGAACCAACTCGATACCGATGACGATCCAGCCGCCTGGCTGGCAGAAGAGTCCTAGGCCCTGGTCGCCCCGTGGTCGATGCGTGGCCCGGCGGACACCTTGCCATCCGCATTTCAGCCCGCCGGCATCCTTGAGAAATGCGTAAGATTTTGCATTTGTACGGAAAGCAGGATTCGGACTACTGTTCCCCGGTGTTGAACCATAAGAACCTGGAGGGCCTGAACCTGATTCAGACCATCGCTGATGCACTCTGCTGCCCGGATTGCCGGGCGGATGTGTCATGGTCCAAAGAGGAGGTCTCCTGCACGGCCTGTGGGAAAAGCTACCCGATTGCGGAGGGGATTCCCCAGTTCGCCGAAATGGGTGCCGAACTCGGGATCGAACTCGAGCAGGTTGTGGCCGGTCCCAGCACCAGCGCAGATTACCAAACGCAATACCAGGATCTCGGTGATGCGGCTGAATACAACACGGAGTACAAGGAACTCCTGTTTAAACGATGGAGTACCCGGCGGGAATTCACGCTCCTCGAGCGCTTGCTGGACAGCCAGCCCAGGAGTACGCGCCTGCTGGACTTGCCCTGCGGCGGGGGTCGCCTAAGTCCCCAGATCGGTCGTTTCACCGACCTCTTGATCGAGAGCGATATCGGTAAGGGGCAGGTGCGTTATGCGCGCGAACACAGTGCCCTCGACATCCCCCAGGTGTTCATGACCTCCACCGCCTTCAAGCTGCCCCTGCGGGATAACAGCGTGGATGGGACGGTCTGTATCCGCCTCAACCACCATATGCCCACCCGCCAGGAGCGCGAGCGGCTGATGGGGGAAATCCTGCGGGTATCCAGGCGCTTTGTCATCATGACCTACTTCGACTATCACTCGGTCAAGAATACCCTGCGCCGCGCGCGCCGGCCCTTCAATAAAAAGCCCCCCAAGATGACCATGCGCAGTTCCGAGGTCGCCGCCGTGGCCGAGGCCAACGGTGCCCGGCTCCTACAGTGCCCGAACCTGGCCGCGCTTTCCTCCGGTCACCGGTACGGGTTGATGGTCAAGGAGGGCTAATTCTTGCGCGCGGGCCTTCTATCCGGCGGGCTGCAGCCCCCGTTGCCGACGCAAGCCACCCCGGCTGCTGCCCCGGTCCATCCCGATGGCGAAGGGGGCCGCTTTTACAAGATCGAGGCGGATACCCTCGTCTGGTCTGCTGCCTGTCCCGAGGGGAAGCAAGCGGCCGTCTACAAGATGTACCGGAATCGCGGACCGATCAGCTGGCAGCGCGAGAAGGCCTGTCGGTTTCGTGTACAGCGTGAGTACGAGGCCTGTGCCTACCTCGAGCAGAACGGGCTTGCTACCACCCCCCCGCTTTCCTGGTTCTACGGCCGGCATGCGGATCACGGCCGCTACGAAATCCTGTGCATGGCCGAGCTGCAGGGCTCGGAAGCGCTGACGGAGCTGGTGAATACGAATCGCACGGAAGAAATTGATTTCGAAAAACTTTTCTGCCTGCTTCGGCGTATGCATAAAGCCGGTTTTTATCATGGTCGCCTGGATTTGCGCAACCTGATGGGCATGCCGGAGACCGAGGGAGGCTGGCGCTACCTGATCATGGATACCCCGCAGGCGATGATCTTCAAGCGGGATCTATTCGGGACGCGCATGGCCTGGCACGACATGCGCCAGATTTCCAATTACACCCATGATATCCTGGGCGAGGAAGCCAGCATCGCGCTCCTCCAGGTCTACGGCATGACAACCGGGCAGGCCCGCAAGGTCCTGCAGGAGGTGAAGGGTGGCCTGGTACCGAAGGGCTTACGCAATCTCATGCGCTTTGCCTTCGGCATTCGCTCGCGGCTGTAGGTGTCACACCGGGGGATCCGTCTTCCCCCCTCGGCGCTGCAGCGATTCAGGGGCGCCAGCCCAGCTCCTCCAGGGTCCATGAATCCGCTCGTTTTTTCGTTCGGATGTGCCGTACCTTCTCCGCCTGGATGGCCTTCGGCGACACGGACCATCGCTCGCGGATGTAGTTCAGGACCGCGGCCACTTCCTCATCCGTGAAGAACCCCATCGCCGGCATCTCCAGGTTATAGGCCTGGCCTTTCGCATCCAGGGGGCCACGTACCCCGTGCAGCACGATGCGGATCAAGATCTCGTCCGGTGCATCCACCCACGCGCTGTCCGCCAGCGGCGGCGCGATGCCTTCCAGCCCCTTGCCATCCGGCTGGTGGCAGGCCGCGCAGGCGACGTGGTAGAGTTTCGAGCCCTGCGTTGAAGCGGCTGGCGGGCTGTGCGGGATCTTGCACCCCGGGAGCAAGGCCCCGATTAGAAAGACCCAGGGAATGCGAATCGTGTTCGTGCTCCACTCCGATACGGTCAGGCGTCGTCCTTGACGGTGACCACCAGGTTTCGTTTCGGGTTATCCCCGACCTCTATATGCCCCAGGACTTCTTTTGTCTGGGCGTCGACCACGCAGACCTTTCGGTTGCTGCGCACGGCCACGAAAGCGAGCTTGCTGTCCGGGCTGAAGCATAGCCAATACACCCTGCCGATCATGGAGACGGCGGCGATTTCAGGGAAGGCCTCATCGGTAAGGCTGTGGACATGTACCGTCCGGTGTTCCACGTTACAGGACCATATTTCTTTTTGATCCGGCCGGATGGCCAGGCCGTGACAGCGGCTTTTCTTGCCGGCATAGCCTTTGGGGATCTGGTGCTCAATGCGCGCGATGACCTTTCGGGTGGCGGTGTCCGACACTTCAAAACCGATCAGGCCATCGATGTTTTGATAGTGGCGCTTGCCGTCCGGCGCAAGCGCGGGTGGACGCACAGAATTCGAGTAGGGGATCTCGCCCACGACCTTGTGGCCGGCCTCGACATCGACGATGGTCACTCGCTTGGGGGAGCCCATGGGCGAGAGGTACATGAGCTTTCCGTCGCGCGAGCACTTGGTGTTATGCGGCCGTCCGCCCGTCTTGATCTTGGTGACCACTTTCTTTTTCCTCGCATCGATCACCCAGTAATGCCCATCGTTGCACGGTACGTAAACGAAACGCCCGTCCGGGGTACAGGCGAGCTGGTTTGGCTTGGGGCCGATCTCCATGCGATGGGTGATCTCGTAGGTCCGGGGGTCGATCATGACCAATTCACCGGTAGGGCTCTTGAAATTCTCGATCGCAATAAAGACGACCGACCCGTCATCCGATGCGGCGATCCCGTGGGGTTGGGGCCCGACGACCAGGTGCTTGACCACCTTCCGTGTCTCGATATCGATAATATGCACGTCGTTCCCGTAGGCATTGGTCTGCCAGAGAAGTTGCCGGGATCCGGCCGAGGCACCCGGGGTGAGGAAGAAGGCAAGGCAACAGATGGATAGCGGGTTCAGGTATTTCATGACAGGGATCCTCTCGTGGTTTGGCTTATCCGTAGACCGACGGGCGGAAAGCGCAAGGGGAAACCCACCGCTGTGCCCGGTGGCAGCCCCCCCCCGCACTCATTCTCGGTTCTTTCCCTTGTTAAAGACGGGTCAAAAGTCCAGAGATACCGGGTACTTAACCAGGATCATTAATGTATACAAGGGGATGACCGATGAGAACGCATGCTGTTTTATGGACGATGGTATCATGGATCCTGCTCCACGCGCTGGTGCAGGGGAAGGACTGGGTGGTTTACGAAGGGGATAAGGGCCCGGGGAAGGGGAAGCATATCGTCTTCATCGCCTCGGATCATGAATACCGAGGCGAGGAAAGCTGCCCGGCCATCGCGCGCATCATGGCTCGGCACTACGGCTTCAAGTGTACCGTGCTCTTCGGCCTGGATGACGAGGGACACATCAAGGCCGGTTCGTCGAGGATCCCCGGGATGGATGCCCTGGATTCGGCTGACATGATGTTTCTCTTTATGCGTTTCCTGGCGCCGGACGATGCAACCATGAAATACTTTGAATCCTACCTCGATCGCGGGGGGCCGGTGCTCGGCCTGCGCACGACGACCCACGCCTTCAATGGGCTCAAGGGCACCTATGAGAAATACAACCACCGCTACGGGGATGAGTCGTACAAGCTCGGCTTTGGTCGACAGGTCCTGGGAGAAACCTGGGCGGGTCATTACGGTCGAAACCACCAGTTCAGCACCCGGTTGGACATCATTCCGGGGCAGGCCAAGCACCCGGTGTTGACCGGGGTAAAAGACATGCATGCAAAAGCCGGTGCCTATTCAGCCAACCCGATGCCCAACTCGGTCATTCTGGCGAACAACCAGGTCTTGAAAACCATGGACCAGGGCGCAGAGGCCCAAGAGGGTAAGCCGCCCATGCCGGCGATCTGGGTGCGCACCTATGCCTCCAAGTCGGGGAAAGCCGGTCGTGTCTTCTGTTCCACCCAGGGCGCATCCGAAGACATCGTGAATGAGGGCTTTCGCCGTTGTATCATCAACGGGGTGTTCTGGTGCATGGGGATGGAAAAGGATATCAAGGCCGATATGGATGTCTCCTTTGTCGGGCCCTATAATCCGGTCACCTTCAGCTTTGGCGGGGAGCGCAAAGGCGTGAAACCGGCGGACATCGAGGGCTGGGATACGCCCATCTGGTCGAAGGATGCCCCCACCAAGGGGCAAAAAAAGAAAAAGAAGAAATGATCGCCCGGGTATGCAGCATCCGGGTCGAGGCTCCGGTCTCCGGTGCCTAGCCCAGTTGTTCCCGAACCCGCTCCAGCAATTTCTTCGTGGCCCTGATCCCCTCCACCTCGCTCAGGCGGCCTCCCTCGTACTCGATGCCTACGTAGTCATGATATCCGGCATCGACGACAATTTTCATTATCTTCCGGTAGTCGGTACGGGTTTCATTTCCCTGTTCGTCGAAATCGTGCGACTTGGCGCTGACAAGCTTGGCGTAGGGCATGAGCTCCCTCGTGCCCTTGTATCGATCGTAGTCCCCGAAGTTGCCGAAATCGGGCAGCGTGCCGCAGTTGTCGAGGCCGACCTCCTTCATCACCCCGGCCAGCCATTCCCCGTTGGACGACAGGCCCCCATGGTTTTCCACGATGATATTCAGCCCGTGTTCCTTGCCGAATTCGGAAAGTCGCCGCAGACCATCCGCAGCCAGTTTCCCCTGCTCCTCGTAACTGCCCTTTGAGCGCGCGTTCACCCGGATCGAGTGGCAACCCAGTTGTTTTGCGCAGCTAACCCATCGCTTGTGCCGATTGACGGCATCGATCCGTCTCTTTTCCTGGGGATCGCCCAGGTTACCTTCACCGTCGACAAGAATGGCGGTGGCTCCCACGCCGACATCGTCGGCGCGCTTGCGCATATCGGCGACATATTTTTCGTCCTCGGCCTTGTCGAAAAAGGGCCGGTTCCAGTACTCGACCGCATCGATGTTGAAATGCTTCCGGATAAAGGCGACATAATCGAGATGGTCCAGCTCGCCTTTGCCGATCATCTTGTGCAGTGAATACTCGGTGCAGGAGATTTTATACAGCGGCCTCTTTTTTTCCGCCGCCTGCAGGCCGGATGCCGCCAGGCTTCCGATGGCGGCCCCCGCCGTCAGTTTGCCGGAGTGGTTGATAAAGGTGCGGCGTGTTTGCTTACTTGTCATGCGGGTGGCTCCATTCTGGTGAAGGTTTGGTGTAGCGTTTCTATCCGAATCAAGGCCCCGGGTAAAGGCATGTTTTGCTCGTGCTCCCAAGGGGGGGGCGCTTTTCCCGAAAGCTCTTTCGGGCTTCGTTCCTACGGAATACAACATCCCCGGGTGCTCAGTCCGGCATCTCGCGTGCCTCTATGCCCTTGAGTGCCGGACCATTCTTCACTTTTTTCAACTCCACCACGATGCTGTTTTCGAGCAGGTCAAGCTCGATCATCGTGTGCAGGGCCCAGGCGCTTCGACGGCCGCTTTTTCCAAAAACATCCACGTTCTCGTGTTTCTTCTGCCCGTTGATATACACGTCGAAGGTTCGCTTGCCGGCGACCGAGAAGGCGGGGTTGGTTTCTGCAAAGTGGAGGATGATTTCGTAGCGGCCGGGCTCCGCATCAAAGGCGTAATTCAAGCCGGTATTCGACCAGCGTTCGGTGGTATACATCGGGTTGAGATCCGCCGCACCGCGCACCAGGCCCTTTGCGTTGAATCTGCCCGTGCCGCGCACGACCCCCTTGTCGGCCTCCCAGGGAACCCCGTCCGCCCCGGTAAAGGCGTCGCCGGCACAGTTGATCCGTCGCAGGAAAAGGCCGGTCTGGACCTGCTGTGCTGTGCCGGTCGGGCTGTTCAGGCCGCCTTGGTCGCGTAGCCGGAGCGCATAACGATACACCGTGTCCTTGGCGAGGTCCTCGTCGGAAAAAGCCCTGACCTGGAGATCCTCCATCGTCTGCAGCAGTTTCAACTCGCCGTCCTTGCCCTCGCCGCGAAGCAGGTCGACCGAGTGGACATCGGGCTCCATTTCGCCCGACCAGCTAAGAAAGGCTTTCGTCCCCGTGGCGAGGGCGCGCAGGCTGAGGGCGTTTTCAGGTGCCTGGTTCGCGGGGATGTTGACCCGCCGGTAGATCATCGGGCCCGGACGGTTTACCGAGTCGACGGCCCGCAATCCGTACCAGGCGGTTTTGCCCGGGGAAGGCGTGGAGTGGGCAAAGGTGATGGAGGGCGAAGACACCCGCCCGATCTCGTTTTCGGCGGAGGGCTTAAATCCATCCTGGCCGCCGAGAAAGATTTCGTACCGGGCCACCTCGCGGTCATCCGTGGCGGCTTGCCAGCCCAATTTTACCCGGTAGCTTTTTGCGTCAAGCGTGGTGAGTTTCCCGACGGCGGTCGGAGCATCCAGGTCCGGTAACAGGGCCAGCGGTTCCTCGGCACCATTGAACGGCACCGTGCGGTCGGGTTGGCCCTCCTCCTTGAATCGCACGAAGTAATCCAGGGGCCGGCTTGTCGCCTTCCCGGGTATGACTGCCGAGACCGTGTGGTTTTCGGAAACCGATGCCGGCACCTGGACGAAGGGTTTGGTTCCGCTCGGTCGGTAGTGCAGTTGCGCCTGCCATTTTGCCGCGGGATCCTTCGGCTTGAACACGATGTCACTCACCGCGAATGGTTTCCCGGCGTAGACGACGGCCGGGGCTGAGGGAAGCCCGGTGGACCCTTTCCAGTTCTCGGTTCGGAAAGGCGAAGCAGGCAGACCTTCCTCGTTGCACAGGTTTGGATTCGCGAGCTTAAACCAGCCGAAGGTAACCCGGGTGGGTGCGGTTACGCCCTCCGCGCGGACCACCACGGTATGCCCCTCGATCGTGGCGGTGGCCGGCACGAAAGGGTCGTCTGCACCGGCGATGGCAAAGTCCCGGAGTGCTTGTCCGTCGCGGGATTTAAGCCCGGTACCGGTGTGGGCAAAGCGTATGCGAATGGCATCCCCCTCAATCGCCATCGAGCGATAGAATGGGCCAGAATAGACCAGCGCCTTCATCCTGTAGGTCCGCGCGAGTGCCCAGAGGGCCAGTCGCTTTCCCACGTCCTGCTTGTTGCGCGGATGGATGTCCCCCATGTTGCTGGTGATGTCCGTGGTCACGCTCATGCCCGTGTTCGGCACGCTCAAGGTCGCTGCCTGGGCTTCCCAGAGCAGGG